>NZ_JAODNI010000137.1 GCF_025465255.1 Pseudonocardia sp. | reverse complement strand
TGCGCGATCACCTGCAGGAGCGCGCTTCGGATCCGGTTCGAGCCCGCCGACCCGACCACGAGCTCCGCGATCCCGTCCCGCCGCACCACGGTCGGGGCCGTCATCGAGGGCAGCCGGTTCCCGACCGCATGGGTGAACGGGCCGCGCGGGGAGAGGTCCTCTTCGCCGAGCATGTTGTTGAGGTGGATCCCGGTGCCGGGCACGCTCACGCCCGAGCACGCGCCGTTGGAGGTGGTCACCGAGCATGCCCACCCGTCGGCGTCGAGGACGGAGACGTGGGTGGTCGAGCCGAGCCGGTCGGCGCGGCGCATCGCCGCGACACCGGGATGGGCCGGGTCTGGCACCGCGAGGCCCCGGGCGTCGTCTGCCGCCGCCATCGCCGCGAGGAACGCGAGCGCGTCGGGCGGTCCGGGCCGGGCATCGAGTGTGGCGAGCGCACGCCCGAGCAGCGCCCCGCCCGCGCTGGGCGGCGGGTTCATGAACACCTCGCGGCCGCGGTACGCCACCCGCAGCGGCTCCCGGCGCACCACCGCGTACGCGGCGAGGTCGTCGCCGGTCAGCATGCCGCCGCGGTCCCGGACCCAGCCGGACGCGGCCCGGCCGATGTCACCGGTGTAGAACGGCGCCGACCCCTCCGAGCCCAGCCGGTCCAGCGCGTCGGCGAGCTCGGGATCGCGGAGCAGGTCGCCCTCGCCGGGCGGCCGACCATCCAGGAAGTACCGGGCCGCGCACTCCGGCGTCGACCCGACGATGCCCGCGAGCAGCGCGAACAGGTAGGCCTGCATCGCGTTCACCCGCACGCCGCGGCGGGCCAGCGCGACGGCGGGTGCGGTGAGCTCCGCGAGCGGCGCTCGCCCGAACTGCTCGACGGCCGCCACCAGGCCCGCGGGCACGCCGTACGTGCCGCACGAGGACGGGCCTACGTGGAAGAGCTGGGTGGCGTCGCCGAAGGAGAGCAGCACCGGCAGCAGCGGCACGCGGCTGGCCACGTCGGCACCGCGCCCGGGCGCCTCGACGAAGAAGTCCAGCAGGATCGGCGGCCCGTTGGGCGGAGCCACGAGCATGTACCCGCCCGCGCCCAGGCCGGTGAGCAGCGGCTCGGCCACGAACGACGTCAGCACCGCGGCCACCGCGGCGTCCACCGCGTTGCCGCCCTCACGCAGCATCGCGGCTCCCGCGGCGGCGGTGGCCGGATGCCCGGCCGCCACCACTCCCCTCCCCGCCATGGAGGCCCCCTCCGTCCTCGCGCAACATAGCGCCCGCGCACGCCGTGGTCAGCCCATGTCCGGGCATCGCCCGGCCCGTCCGATCACGACGGGATCTCGAACTCGGTCGACACACGGATCGGCGACCGGCACGCGCGAGTGGCCGACCGTCGTCATCAGGCTGTCGAGCGATCCGCTCGGGTGCGATGTCGAGCTCGACCGGGCCTGACCTGGCCGTTGTGGCAGCATGACGGGCATGGACGTCGCCGACCTCGCGGCTTTCCTGGCGAGGCACCCGCCCTTCGACTCAGTCGGCGCGGCCGCCCTGGAGCCAATCGCGCAGGGCTCGAGGGTGGACCGGTTCGCCGACGGCGACCTCATCCTGGACGCGTTCCGGAACCCGAGCGTCGAGGTGTTCGTCGTGCTCGAGGGACACGTGCACCTGTGGAACGACGCCGACACCCCCGCAGACGGGCCCGACGAGGTCGTCCCGCCGGGCGGTGTCTTCGGGTTCTCCGCGATGCTGACCGAGCGCTCGATCGGCCCCCGCGCCGTCGCCGCCGGCGCGGTCGTCGTGGCGCGCATCCCGGCCGCACTGGCGGCGCCCGTCTTCACCTCGCGTCGCGGGGCGCGGTTCCTGACCGAGATCCTGTCCCCGGCCCGCCGCCAGGTGCCCGCCGCCCCGGACTACAGCCTGGTCGACGACCTGATCGTCCGGCCTCTGCTGGTCGTCGAGCCGACCACCCCGGTCGTGGAGGTGGCCCGGCGGATGACCGCCGAGGGCGTGCCCTGTGCCGTGGTCCGGCTCGAGGCCGGGCAGTTCGGGCTGATCACCGATTCGGTGCTGCGCACCCGCGTGCTGGTCGAGGGCCGGCCGCCGAGCTCTCCCGCGCACTCGATGATGGAGACGTCGGTGCCCACCGCCGTGCTGGGCGACTCCGCCGCCGAGGCGCTGCTGCTCCTGCTCGACCGGGGCGCCGAGTTCCTGGTGGTCACCGATCGGGCCGGGCAGCTGCGCGGGGTCGTCGCCCCCCGCGACTTCGCCGTCTCCCCCACCATCGCCGGGGTCTCGCTGCACGAACAGCTGCGCCGGGCCACCTCCGTCGAGGACCTGGCCTGCCACGCCGCCGGAATACCGGCCATGCTGGACGACCTGCTGTCCCGCGGCCTGGCCTCCGGCCGGGTGATCGCGGTGAACTCCTCAGTGGTCGACACGCTGGTCCGGCGGGCGATCGGGTTCGTCTTCGCCCGGCACCCGGAGCTGTCGGTGGACGCCTTCACCTGGCTGTCGCTGGGCAGCAACGGACGGCGGGAGGCGGTGCTCAGTTCGGACGTCGACTCGGCGGTGGCGTTCGACGGGCCCGTCCCGGACGCCGAGATCGCTCGCTTTCGGGCGGCGTTCGGCGAGGTCTACGAGGTGCTGGCGCGAGCCCGGCTCAGCGGTGACGAGCACGGCGCGACCGCCCGGCACGCCCTGTTCGCCCGGACCAACGACGACTGGCGCGCAGCCGGCCGGCAGTGGCTGGCCGCGCCGGCTGAGCACAACGGGGCGATGATGACCTCGCTGCTGGTGGACGGGCGCCCCATCCACGGCGACCCGGGGCTGCCGGCGGTGACCAAGGTCTTCGGCGACCTGCGCCGGCATCCGGGCACCATGCGGCTGCTACTGGAGGAGTCGCTGTCCAAGCGCGCGAAGCTGCGATCGATGCGGCACATCCTGACCCGCCAGCCCGACACCTTCGACATCAAGACGCACGCGCTGCTGCCCATCGTCAACATCGCCCGCTGGGCCGCATTGAGCGTCGGCTCCGCCGCGCTGCCCACCACCGAGCGGCTGCGGGCGGCCTCCGGATCGGCCATGCTGCCGGACGAGCAGGCCGGCACGCTGATCGAGGTGTTCGAGGTGCTGCAACGGCTGCGGCTGCGTTACCAGCTGATGCAGTACCGGGCCGGCGACCGGCCGTCCGACCTGATCACCACCAGCCGGATGTCCTCGATCGACCGAAGCGTGATCGCCCAGGCGGTCCGGGAGATCTCCTCGGTCCAGCGACGGATGGACAACGTCTCGCACTTCGTCCCCGCCGAGGAGTGGGCCTCACCGGAGCCGGCCCGCCGGTGACCCCCGACCGACCGGACACGGTCCGGGCCGAGCGCCCGGCGCACCGCGTTGCTGTCGTCGGCGACGTCGCGGGTCACCTCGACGAGCTGCGCACCGAGCTCCGACGGCTCGGCGCCGACGGCGGAACCGGCCGGCTGCCCGACGACCTGACCATCATCCAGGTCGGTGACCTGGTTCACCGCGGCCCCGCCTCCGACGCGGTGGTCGCGCTGGTGGACGGCTACCTGACCCATCAGCCGACGCAGTGGGTCCAACTCGTCGGCAACCACGAGGCCCAGTACCTACGCGATCCGGTGTTCGACTGGCCGGAGCGGATCAGCGACCGGTCGAGGGACACCCTGCGCCGCTGGTGGGCCGGCGGACAGATGCGGGTGGCCACCTGCGTGGGCGCCGACGCCGAGAGCTTCCTGATCACACACGCGGGCGTCACGGCGGGCTTCTGGCGCGGCACGCTCGGCGCGCCGAGCAGTGCCGAGCAGGCGGCGACGACGATCAACTCCCTGATCGGCACGGACGACGGCGCGCTGTTCCGCGCCGGCACGATGCTGCACGGACGCCGGCGCGCCCGCAGCGCCGGCCCGGTGTGGGCCGCGACCGCCGCCGAGCTGCTCCCCGGCTGGCTGGCCACGACGCTGCCGTTCAGCCAGATCCACGGGCACGACTCGATCTTCGACTGGCAGCGGCGACGCTTCCGGTCCGCCGACGACTCCGCCGATGACCTGGCCCGGCTGACCGTCCTCGACGAGGAGGCCAAGCACGAGTCCACCGTCCTGGCCGGTGGTCGGATCATCGGCATCGACCCAGGCCACGGGGGCCGGCCACACACCCCGTGGCGTGCATGGGAGATCCGGCCTCGACGCGCTCAAGCGGTGCCCGGGGTCGGCGGGTCGGGGATCTGATAGCCCGAGGGCGCCACGGTGATGCCCAGGGCCCTGCGCCACGAGCCGTCGGCGACGTATTGCTTCAGCGCCGCGTTCACCTGGTCGCGCAGCGCGGTGTTGCCCTTTCTGACGCCGACCCCGTAGCTCTCGTCGGAGAAGCCCTTGCCGACCACCTTCAGCGCGCCTCGGTACTGCGGTTCGGCCGCGTAACCGGCCAGGATGACGTCGTCGGTGGTCACCGCGTCGACCTGGCTGTCGGCCAGCGCCTGGACGCAGTCGGAGAACGTGGGTAACTCCTTCAGCCGGATCCGACCCTGGTAGCGCTGCAGCACGTTGGCCGCCGAGGTGGTGCCGGGCACAGAGCACAGGTCCTTGCCGTTCAGCGTCTCCGGCCCGGTGATCTCGGTCTCGTTGCGGCGCACCAGCAGGTCCTGGTGGGCCAGGAAGTACGGCCCGGCGAAGTCGACCACCTGCTTACGGGCGTCGGTGATCGAGTAGGTGGAGAGGATCAGGTCCGCCTGGCCGCTGGTCAGCAGCTGCTCCCGATCGGCGCCGTTGGCTTCCTTCCACGTGATGTTCGCCTCCGGCACGCCGAGCGCCTTGGCCACGTACGTCGCGGTCTCCACGTCGAAGCCGCGGTAGCTGGTGCCGTCCTTCAGCCCGATGCCGGGCTCGTCGAACGGGATCCCGATGGTGAGCCGCCCGTTGGGGGCCGCCCCGGGCACCGGCGTCGGCGAGGGGTTCGGCCCCTCGCCGTCGGGGCCACCACATGCGGCCAGGGCCGCGACGGCGAGCCCCGCCAGCGCCGCCGCGGCCAGCCGTCGCACCGTGTTCGCCATCTCAGCTCCCTTCGCCGGACGGCTTGGCCGGGTCGAGGTCGTCCGGGTCGACGCCCGGACCGTACGTCGGCCCGTCGTTCGACCAGACCGCCTTGAGCCGCCCGTCGGTGTTGGCGACGACCGCGGGCTTCACCAGCTTCCAGCCGAGCGCGAGCAGCACGGCGAGGATCGGGATCCCGAACACGACCACCAGGAAGGTGATCTTGTGGCTGAAGTACGGGCTGCTCTGCCAGCCCGATACGGCCAGGCCCACGATGACGAGACCGAGGAAGACCAGCCCGATGATGCTGGTGTACGGGTGACCCGGCATCTGGAACGGGCTGGCCTGCAGCACTCCCCGGTTCACCAGCGACCGCAGCCGCAGTTGGCAGAGGAAGATCGTGGCCCAGGTGAAGATGACGCCGATCGCCGCGGCCTCCAGGGCGATCTCGAACGCGTCCGGGGCAAGCGCGTTGAGCACGGCGCCGAAGACGTACACCACCGACGTCATGACGATGCCGGCCCACGGTACGCCCGAGGCGCTCATCTTCAGGGTGAACGCCGGGGCCTGCTTGGACATGCCCAGGCTGCGCAGCACCCGCCCGGTGGAGTAGAGGCCGGAGTTCAGGCTGGACAGCGCGGCCACGATGAGCACGGCCTGGATCACCGCGCTTATCCAGGACAGGCCCATCCGGTCGAAGATCGTGACGAAGGGGCTGGTCCCCGACTTGAACTCGGTGGTGGGCAGCATGGAGACCAGCAGCAGGATCGAGCCGCAGTAGAAGATCGCGATCCGGTAGATGACGGCGTTGACGGCCTTGGGCACCTCACGGGTCGAGTCGGCCATCTCGCCGGCCGCCACGCCGACCATCTCGATGGCCGCGTAGGCGAACACCACTCCGGACATCACCAGGATCGGGCCGTACCAGTTGTAGTCACCGCTCGCGGGCCAGAAGCCACCCGGGTTGCTCCACAGGTTGTGAAACCCGGCCTGGTGGTTGCCGACGTTGAACCCACCGATCACCACGACCAGCCCGACCGCGAGGAACACCACGATCGCGCCTACCTTCGCGATCGCCGCCCAGAACTCGAACTCGCCGAACGCCCGGGCGGACAACAGGTTGATCACCAGCACCACGGCCAGCGCGATGAGCACGGTCGCCCAGGTGGGCATCAGCGGGAACCAGTACTGGACGTACAGCCCCACCGCGGACAGCTCGGCGATCCCGGTCAGCGCCCAGTTCAGCCAATACATCCACCCGGTGACGAAGGCCCACCGCTCGCCGTAGAACTCCCGCATGTAGGACACGAAGGCGCCCGACGTCGGCCGGTGGAGCACCAGTTCGCCGAGCGCGCGCATCAGGAAGAACGCGATGACCCCGACGAAGGCGTAGCTGAACAGCAGCGCCGGGCCTGTGCTGTGCAGTCGGGAGGCCGAACCCAGAAACAGCCCCGTCCCGATCGCGCCCCCGATGGCGATCATCTGGACGTGCCGGCGTCCGAGGGTCTGCTTGTAGCCGACCTGCTCGGCGTTCAAGGAGTGATGGTGTTCCCGGGCCCCGGTCACGACATCGTCCTGGGCCACGGCGTCGTCCTGGGTCATGGCATCGTCCTCACCGGGTCGGCCGGGCCACGCATAGGCAGTACTCGTGACGCATGGCCGACCAGGTGGCGACCGGATATCCGCGGACAGGTCACCATGCGAGTGGAGCAACCTTAGAGTTGGGCGCGACCGCGTGCAATCATCGATCAGCGGCCGGTGCGGCGGGCGAACCCGAGCCTTGCCGCAACAGCCCGCGCACGGGGTGCCGCGGTGACTTCGCTGAGGCGCATCGACGACCCTGGCGACGTCCGGGCCGAGAATCGCCGGCAGTTCCGGCATCCCAGCAGGCGCCTGACCGGATGGCCCGGCCGCACCGCACACGACGCGGGCGCCGTCACTCCGCCGGCTCGGCCTCCTCCGCGTGGCCCGTCAGCTCCCGGCCGGCTGCCTCGATGGCGTCGACGATGCCCTGGTAGCCGGTGCACCGGCAGATGTTGCCCGACATCTCCTCGCGGATCGTCTCGCGGTCCGCGTCCGGGGTGGTGTCCAGTAGGTGCAGGGCGCTCATGAGCATTCCGGGGGTGCAGAACCCGCACTGCAGGCCGTGGTGGGCGACGAAGGCCTCCTGCAGCGGGTGCAGTTCGCCGTCGGTGCCCTGCAGACCCTCGACCGTGGTGACCGACGAGCCGTCGGCCTGCACGGCGAACATCAGGCAGGCTCGGGCGGGTTCGCCGTCGACGATCACGGTGCAGGCACCACAGACGCCGTGCTCGCAACCGAGGTGGGTTCCGGTGAGTCCGCAGTCCTCGCGCAGGGCGTCGGCAAGGGTGCGGCGGGGCTCGACGGCGAGCCGGACCCGCTCGCCGTTGACGCTGAAGGTCACGTCCGTCTCGATCATTGGGTCACTCCTGTCCGATGCCGGCCTGCGCGAGGGCGCGGCGGACCATCTCGCCGGCGATCGCGCGGCGGAAGGGCGCGGAACCGTGCAGGTCCGCGGTGGGGTCGATCTCGTCCGCGGCCGCCCTCGCCGCCTCGCGAGCGGTGCCGCCGTCGGCGAGGACCTGCTCGGCGTGCGCGGCGCGCTGCGGCACGGAGGCGACCCCGCCGAGCGTGATGCGGACGGCGCCGCCGAGCTCGGTGACGACGGCGGTGACCAGCGCGAAGTCGCCGTGTCGGCGCGCGAACTCGGCGAAGCCCCAGCGAGTCGGCAGCGGGAACCGCAGTCCCGTGATCATCTCGTCCTCGTCGAGGGAGGTCACCAGGGCGCTGAGGAACAGGTCCTCGGCCGCCACGGAACGGACCCCGGAGGGCCCGGCGACCGTGGCGGTGGCGCCGGTGCCGACGGCGACGACCGGCAGCTCCGCGGACGGGTCGGCGTGCGCGACGCTGCCCCCCGCGGTGCCGCGGGCGCGGATGGCGGTGTGCCCGATCCAGCGGGCGGCCTCGGCGAGCAACGGATGGTTCGTCTGCTCGACGAGCCGGCTGTGCCGTACGAGCGCGCCGACCTCCACCGCGTCACCGGAGGGCCGGATCGCGCCCAGCCCGGGGATGCGGTTGACGTCGACGAGCACGCTCGGGCGGGCCATCCGCAGCGCCAGCACCGGGACCAGGCTCTGGCCGCCGGCGAGGATCTTGCCGTCACCGTCGGACTCGGCGAGGACCTTGACGACCTCCTCGACGCTGCTCGCGCGGACGTAGTCGAACGGGGCGCACTTCACGTGCTCACTTCCCCTCGAAGACGGGTGGGCGCTTCTCGGCGCGGGAGCGGCGGCCCTCGGCGAAGTCGTCGCTGGCCCAGCACGCCTCGAAGGCCGCGTCGAGCTCCTTCGCGGTGTCCTCGTCGAGCTCGGGTTCGAAGACCTCGTTGAGCACGCGCTTGGAGTAGGCGACGGTCAACGGGGCGAGCACGGTCATGCCCTCGGCCCAGCCGATCGCCTGGTCGAGGGACCCGGCGACGTCGGCCAGCCCGCACGCGAGCGCGGCCTCGGCGTCGATCCGGTCGCAGGCGAGCAACAGCCTGCGGGCCACGCCGTTGCCGGCCAGCAGTGCGAGTCGCCGGATGGTCCACGGGTCGACGGCGAGCCCGATGCGCGCCGTCGGGACCGCGAACCGCGCGGGAGCTGCCACGAACCGGAAGTCGGCGGCGATGGCCAGCTGGGTGCCTGCGCCGATCGCGGCCCCGTTGACGGCCGCGACGACCGGCACGGGCGCGTCGGTGACGGCGTGCAACATCCCGTACAGGGCGTCGCGGAAGTCGTCGGTGTAGACCTCGTCGAGGTCCGCGCCGGAGCAGAAGCTCGCGCCGCTGCCGGTGAGGACGATCGCGCGCGCGTCACCGGCGGCGTCGAGGGCCTCACGGATCCGGTGGCAGAGCTCGACGTTCAGGGCGTTGTGCTTCTCGGGCCGGACGAGCGTCACGACGGCGACGCGACCGTGCCACGACAGCTCGATCACTGGAGCTCCTTCCACACGCTCGCCGGGCTGATCGGGAGCGTGTCGATGTCGATGCCGAGCGCGTCGTGCAGAGCCCCGGCCAGAACGGCGTTGGGGCCCAGCGTGCCGCCCTCGCCCACGCCGCGGACGCCCAGCGGGTTGGCGGCGGGGTGGGAGACGTGCCCGATGACCATGTCGGGGATCTCGGCGCTGGTGGGCATGAGGTAGTCGAGCAGGGTGCCGGTGGAGAGATTGCCGGCCTCGTCGTAGACGAGGTGCTCGTACATCGCGCCACCGAGGCCCTGGGCGATCGATCCGGCGATCTGGCCGTCGACGATCTGCGGGTGCATCGCCCGCCCGGCGTCCTCGACGCAGACGTACTTCAGGATCCGCAGCTCACCGGTGACCCGGTCGACCTCGATCGCGGCGACTTGGGCGCCGGCGGCGAACGCGCCTCGGATCGGGTCGAAGAACCTCGTGGCGTCGAGGCCCGGTTCGATCCCCTCGGGCAGCCGGTTGGACTCGAGGTAGGCGACCCGGGCAACCTCGGCGACGGAGATCTGCGGCTTCGGCTCCCCGACGACGTAGACCTCCCCGTTCTCGATCCGCAGGTCGTCGACGGCGGCCTCGATGAGGCCGGCGGCCAGGTCCAGCACCTTGTCCTTCACCGCGAGGGCGGTGTTGTGCGCGGCGCCGCCGCCGATCACAGCCTGCCGGGAGGAGAAGGCGCCGAAGCCCCACAGCGCCTCGTCGGTGTCCCCGATGCGGACGTCCACGTCCTCGTAGGGAACGCCGATCGCGTCGGCGACGATCTGGGCCATCGTGGTCTCGAGCCCCTGGCCCTGCGAGGTGACCCCGGAGATCACGGTTACCCGGCCGTCCGGGTTCATCCGGACCGTGCAGGCGTCGTGACCGGTACGGAAGGGCATCCGCGGCCCGGCGCTCGCGGCGCGGCCGAGGCCGGTCAGCTCGTTGTAGAGCGCCACACCGATCCCGATCGGCGGCTCGTCGGTGCCGCGCCTGCGTTCCTGCTCGGCGCGCAGCACGTCGTAGCCGAGAGCGTCGAGGGCCTTGTCGAGGCACTCGGCGTAGTGCCCGGAGTCGTCGACCAGCCGCGACGGCATCTTGTACGGGATGTCCTCCGGGGTGATCACGTTGCGACGGCGGATCTCGATCGGGTCGATCCCGAGCCGGGTCGCGGCGTGGTCGAACATCGCCTCCATGGCGAAGACGCTGGCCGGGCGGGCCACCCCGCGGTACGGGCCCGACGGTGCGGTGTTGGTGGCGACCCCGCGGACCGTGCAGCGGTAGTTCTCCAGCTTGTACGGACCGGACAACAGGCCGCCGGCCATCAGCGGCTCGATGCCGGCGGTCCACGGGTAGACCGAGTAGGCGCCGACGTTGCAGGTCACGTCCGCCTCGACGGCCAGCAGGCGCCCCTCGGCGGAGAATCCGGCCTTCATCAGATAGCGGTGGTCGCGGGCGTGGGTGGCGGCGAGGAGGTGCTCGGCGCGGTCCTCGACCCACTTGAGCGGGATGCCGGGCATCTCGCGGGCCATCAGGCACAACGCGACGTCCTCGGGGTAGAGGACGGCCTTCACGCCGAACCCTCCGCCGACGTCCGGCGCGATCACCCGGACGTTGCCCTCGGGCAGGCCCATCAGCTCCGCGACCATGTTCCGGACGATGTGCGGTACCTGGGTGCCGTTCCAGAAGGTCAGCTTGCCGGCCGCGGCGTCCCAGAGCGCAACCCCTGCCCGGCACTCCATCGGGTTGCCCGCGTGCCGGTTGGTCACCAGCTCCCGCTCGACGACCAGGTCGGCCGCGGCGAAGGCGTCGGAGACCGATCCGGCGTCGAACGTCCGTTGCAGCAGGACGTTGTCCGGGGCCTCGGGGTGCACCGGCTCCGTCGGCTCGTCCCAGGCACAGACGGTGGCGGGGAGCGCCTCGTAGTCGACCTCGACGAGCTCCAGGCCGTCCTCGGCCCGGTACCGGTCCGCCGCGACGACCGCCGCGACGGGTTCCCCGGCGAAACAGGCCTTCTCGTACGCGAGGACCGGCTGGTCGGTCTCCACGTAGGACGGCAGCGCGGACTGGGCACGTAGTGCGACGTGCGCGAAGTCCTCACCGGTGAACACCCGGTACCCGGCCTCGCGCGCAGCCGCGGCGTCGACACCGGTGATCCGGGCGTGGCCGTACGGGCTGCGCAGGAACGCGACGTGTCGCATCCGGGGCAGCTCGACGTCGGTGACGTAGTGCCCGTGTCCGGTGACCAGCCGCTGGTCCTCCTTGCGCCGCACGCTGCGGCCCAGGGAGCCGGTGGTCGGTGCGTCGGCAGGGCTGCCGTCGTCGCTCATGTCTCCTCCTTCCTGGAGTGTGTCGGGACGGGCTGGGTCATGGCATCGCGTAGCCGCCGTTGACCGACACGACCTGCCCCGTCGTCCACGAGGACAGCGGCGACGCGAGCAGCAGCACCATCGGCGTGATGTCGTCCGGATGCCCGACCCGGCGCAGCGGGTACTGGGCGAGGATCTTCTTCATCTGCTCGGCCTCCGGCGTCCCGGCGTGCGCGTCGAAGTTGTCCGTGCGCACCAGGGCCAGCGAGACGGCGTTGGCCCGGATCCCGAAGCGGGCCAGCTCCTTCGCCAGCGAACGGGTCAGGCCGACCGTCGTCGAGCGGGCGGTGGCGGTGACCAGCAACCCGGACTCCCCCACCCGACCCGAGTCGCCCATGAGGTTGACGATCGAACCGGCCTTGCGCTCCGCCATCCGCTTCGCCACGGCATGCGTGATCTGCAACGTGCCGGTGACGGTGACATCGACCTGCGGCGCCCAGTCCTCCGGCGTGGACTCCAGGAAGCGCTGCTTCTTGGTGACCGCCGAGTTGTTGACCAGGACGCCGATCGGGCCCAGTTCGGTCTCGGTCCGGTCGACGATGCCGGCCACCGCCTCGGCGTCGCGCAGGTCGCCGCCGACCGCGACGGCCTTGACGTCCAGCTCCGCGGCCTCCGCGGCCGCCTTCTCCGCACCCTCGGCGGAGGAGTTGTAGTGGAAGGCGACGTTGGCGCCCTCACGGGCGAAACCGAGCCCCAGGGCCCGGCCGAGGCCCTGCCCCGCTCCGGTGACCAGTACGTTCGTCCCCGACAGCTGAAGATCCATGGTGCGCTCCGTGATGTCCTAGAAGGTCTGGAAGGTGCGGTTGCCGAACGCGGTGACCACGCGGCCGAACCGCAACCCCGGAAAGTGGGCGCCGACGACGAGATCGGTGGAGTCCGCGACCTCGTCGGCGATCGCGTTCCGCACGGCGGACGCGGCGACCGGGTCGACGTCGAAGACCGCCTCCCAGTCCCGCTCGTGCAGCTCGACCACCGAGTGGACGACGTCGCCGAGCAGCAGGGCCCGCTCGTCGCCGTCGGCGACGACGTAGACGGTCGAGCCGGGGGTGTGCCCCGGGGTGTGCCGGGCGCTGAGGCCGGGCGCGAGCGCGCCGTCGGTGGTGAAGGTCTCCAGCCTGCTCGCCAACGGCGAGAGCTTCCGGACCGCGCCCGGCTCGGCGTCGGCGGACTCGACGAAGTGCGCCCAGTCGGCCGAATGCACCCGGTAGGTGGCATTCGGGAAGACGACCTCGCCCTTCTTCGTCGCCCACCCGACGTGGTCGAAGTGCAGGTGCGTGAACAGCACGTCGGTGACCTCGTCCGGCGTCACCCCCAGTCCGCGCAGGGAGTCGAGGAAACCGCCGCCGGCGTACTTCCCGTTGTCGATCGTCCCCACGCCCGCGTCGACCAGGACGGTCCGGTCACCGGTCCGGATGAGGAATCCACCGAGGTCCAGGTGCAGCACGCCGTGCTCGTCGAGCAGGTCGGCGTGGCAGGACCAGGCATCCGGGACGTCTGGGCGGGTCAGCACCTCGGCGGCCGCCTCCTTCCCGACGCCGTCGAGCACCGGGAGGATCTCGATCGCGCCGACCTTCATCGGGTCCCCTCCCCCGGCGTGAGCAGCGTGCGGACGCCACGGCCGGCCGCGAGCTCGTCGAGAGCGTGGTTGACGTCGGCCAGCTCGCCGTGACCGGTGACGAGGCCGCGCAGGTCCAGCTCGCCCGAGCGGACCCAGTCGAAGAAGCGGGGCATGTCCGCGACGGCGTCGACGGATCCGGCGACGCATCCGCGCAGGGTACGGGCGAAGTGGAACAGCTCGAGCGCGGAGAACGAGACGGTGTCGTCCTTGCCGCCGATCCCGACGACGGTGGACGCCCCTCCGCGACGGGTCAACGACCACATGTCCCGGATGGTGCGCGAGGAACCGACGCAGTCGAAGGCGAAGTCCGCGCCCCGCTTCTCGGTCAGTGCGCGGACGGCCTTCTTGGTGTCGTCGTCGGCCGCGACGAAGTGGGTGGCGCCCGCGGCCCTGGCCTGGTCGGCCTTCTCCGTGTTGCGGTCGACGGCGATGATCGTGGTCGCGCCGGCGAGGCGTGCGCCCTGCAGCACCGACAGACCGACTCCACCCAGGCCGATGACCAGCACCGACGACTCGGGGGTGACGTGCGCGGTGTGGGTGACGGCGCCGACCCCCGTGGTCACGGCGCAGCCCAGCAGGGCGGCGTCGGCGGTGTCGATGTCGTCCGGGACCGCGACGACCGCGCCGCGAGGCACGACCGTCTGCTCGGCGAACGAGCCCACGGTCAGTCCCGGATAGACCGGTTCCCCGTCGCCGGTCACGGCATACGGCTCCGACGACCGGGTGGACCCGTTCTCGCACAGATGGGGCTGGCCGTGGGTGCACGCGAAGCAGTGCCGGCACGGGGTGATCCACAGCAGGATGACCCGCTGTCCCAGGTCGAGGTCGGTGACCTCCGCCCCGGTCTCGACGACCGTTCCGCACGCCTCGTGCCCCAGGACCGCGGGCAGCGGCTGAGGAAGTTTCCCGTTCGCCAACGACAGGTCGGAGTGGCAGACGCCGGTCTGCTCGATCCGCACCCGGACGTCGCCGGGCCCGACGGCCCGCAGCCGCACGGTCTCGACCGTCATCGGCTCACCGACCGTGCGCAGCACCGCCGCGCGGACCTCGTGCGGGTACTCCGCCGCGATGTCCTGGCTCGTCTCGGTCCGAACGCTCACCGCTGCACCGCCTTGATCTCGCAGACGTCGGCGATGCCGTACTCGCCGATCTCTCTGCCCGTGCCGGACTGCTTGTAACCACCGAACGGGGCACCTGCGTTGAAGGTGCCGCCGTTGACGTCGACCTGGCCGGTCTGCATCCGCGCCGCCGCCGCAAGGGCGGCATCGCTGTCGGTGCCCCAGACCGCGCCGCCCAGTCCGTAGATGCTGTTGTTCGCGATCGCGACGGCGTCGTCGTCCGAGCCCGCCGACAGGATCGACAGCACCGGTCCGAAGACCTCCTCCTGCGCCAGCCGCGAGTCCGGGTCGACCCGCGAGACGACGGTCGGGGTCACGTAGAAGCCATGTGCGGGCAGGTCCACGGGCGAGGTCACCGTGACCGCGGCGGAGCCGCCCGCGCCCGGCTCGAGGAAGGACTCGACCTCCTTGCGCTGGTCGGCGGAGATCAGCGGCCCCAGCCGCGATCCCGGGGCGTACTTCGCCGCGGCGGCCGCGGCGAGCTCCTCGACCTGCTCGACCCGGTGCCCCGGGACGATCAGCCGCGACAACGCGGTGCAGGTCTGACCGCCGTTGAGGAAACAGTTCGCCACGGTGATCTTGACCGCCTTCGCCAGCAGCTCGTCGGTGGCGTCGGAGAGCACCACGCTCGCGGACTTGCCCCCCAGCTCCAGCGTGACCCGCTTGAGCGTCTCCGCCGCCACGCCTGCGATCGTGCGGCCCACCGGCGTCGAACCGGTGAACGACACCTGGGCGACGTCGGGGTGGCGGGTGAGCAGGTCGCCCACGACCCGTCCGCTGCCGGGGACGAGGTTGAACACTCCGGGCGGGAGCCCGGCCGCATCGAACGCCCGGGCCAGCTCGAACGCCGCCAGCGGGGTCAGCCCGGCCGGCTTGAGCACCACGGTCGTGCCGGCCGCGAGCGCCGGGACCACCTTCACCACGACCTGGTGCAGGGGCAGGTTCCACGGGGTGATCGCGGCGACCACCCCGACCGGCTCGCGGCGGATGAGCGAGTTCCCGATCTCCGAGGCGAACGGGAACCGCTCGAGTGCCGCGATCGTCGCGTCGACCACCGCGATCGGGGTGTCGACGTGCAGGGCACGCGCGAGCTTGGGCGGCGACCCCTGCTCCCGGTTGATGATGTCGGCGAACACGTCCGCCCGCTCTGCCACGATGTCGCGGACGCGGCGCAGCACCGCCGCCCGCTCGGCGACCGGTCTCCCGGCCCACTCGGGGAACGCCGCCTTGGCGGCCGCCACCGCCGCCTCGACGTCGCCGGTGGAGGCCTGGGTGATCACCCCTGTGACCTGCTCGGTCGCCGGGTTCTCGACCTCGAGGTCGGTACCACCTCCGGGGACCCAGCGGCCCCCGATGTAGAGCTCGGCCTCGCGCTGAACTGTGTCTCGGGTCGTCGCGTCGGTCATCGGTTCCCTTCCGCGTCGGAGATGGTGGGTCGGCCGGGCGTCGGCAGCAGGAGCTGGAGGACCAGCGGTGCCGAGGCGCCGCCGGGAAGGACACCGGCCATCGGCGGCGCCGGGCGGCGCCCTGATCGGCCCAGCAGCCAGCCGAGCACGAGGCCGAGGACTCCGAGGCCGATCGGCAGCGCCTGCTGCTTCAGCAGCGCAGCGACGGCGCTCCCGCCGGTGGCCATGAGATCGAGGGGCTCGACGTCGTCGAGGCCGTGGCGGGCGGCGACCGCCGCGGAGCCCGTCGGAGCAGCCGCCCCGTTGCCCGGAGAGGCCTTGGAGCGGCCCGCGGTGGCGCCGGTGCCGTCCCGGCCCATCTCCTCCTCGAGCCGCCGGGCGAACTGGCCGATCAGCTTGCCGCTGACGTCGGCGATCACCCCGCGCCCGAACTGGGCGACCCGGCCGGCGAGCTCCAGGTCGGTGATGACGTGGACCTCCGTTCCCTCGCCCTGCGGCCGTAGCTGGAGGTCGATGGTCGCCGCGGCGTTGCCCTGGCCGCGGACGTCACGGCCTTCGGCCCGCAGCACGGCGTGGTGCTTCTCGTCGTCCCTCTGGGCGAACCGGGCGATCCCCTCGTACTGGGCGGTCACCGGCCCGACCTTCACCTTGACCGCACCCTTGTAGTCGTCGCCGTCCACTCCGAGCAGGGCCGCGCCGGGCAGGCACGGCGCGACACGCTCGAGGTCGGTGATGACCGCCCACGCGCGGTCCACGGGCTGGGACACGCTGAACGTGTTGATCAGCTCCATCGCTTCTCTGCGCTCCTTACTAACTAACGCTCTTTAGTGACCGTAGGGCACACCGCGTCCTCGCGGCCAGCCGACGTGCGCCCCGTCACCCGGCGGGGGACGGCACCTCCGGAAGCGACCCGTGATCGGCGTGCGAGATGCCACCGGTCGCCTCCTCCTCGAGTCGGAAGCGCAGGATCTTCCCTGACCCGGTGCGCGGGATCTGCTCGCACTCGATCAGCCGCTCGGGAAGCTTGAACGACGAGAGCCGTTGCCGGGCAACGGCCAGGACCGCTTCGGCGTCCAGCCGGCCGGGCACGCGTGGCACCACGAAGGCGACCGGCACCTCACCGAGGTGCCCGTGCGGCACCCCGACCACCGCCACGTCGCGGACTTCGTCCGAGGCGCTCAACGCATCCTCCACCTCGGCCGGGTAGATGTTCTCCCCGCCGCGGATGATCAGCTCCTTGGTGCGCCCACTGATCCGCAGGTAGCCGTTCTCGTCGCGACGGGCCAGGTCGCCCGTGCGGTACCAGCCGTCGACCAACACCGCAGCCGTCGCCTCCGGCAGGTTGTGGTAGCCGGGGGTGACGTTCGGCCCCTGGACCCACAGCTCGCCTTCGTCACCCGGCACGACGTCGCGGCCGGTCCCCGGGTCGACCAGCCGCACCGTCAACCCGGGTAGCGGCAGACCACAGGAGCCCATGACCCGCGCCCCCGTCGGCCAGTTCATCGTCACCATCGTCGAGGTTTCGGTGATGCCGTAGCCGTCGAGCAACGGGATCCCGAAGGCGGCCTCGAAACCCTCGTTCACCGCCGCCGGCAGGATGGCCCCCGCCGACACGCACATCCGCAGCGCCGGCGCCTTCAACCCCTCGTCTCCGACCCGGTCGAGCAGATAATGGAACATCGTCGGGACACCCGGGAACACCGTGACGTCACCTTCCGGGCCGCCGACGAACCGGCTCGCGGTGTCGGTCACCGAGAACCGTGGCAGGATCCGCTCGCTCGCGCCGACCGCGAACACCCCCAGCACGCACAGGACCAGGGCGTAGGAGTGGAACAGGGGCAGGGCGGTGAGAACCACGTCGTCCGGGCCGAGACCCGCGATCGGCGCCCAACAGGCCGCCACCACCCAGAAGCAGCCGCGCTGGGTGAGGTAGACGCCCTTGGGCCGGCCCGTGGTCCCCGAGGTGTAGAGCATCCAGGCCGTGTCGTCGAGCCCGAGGCAGTCGCGCGGCTCCTCGGCTGCGACGGCGCTCAGCAGATCCTCGTATCGCACTTCTTCCACCGGTCCGGGCGCGCCGTCGATCTCCCCCACCACCACCACTGCGAGGACGCCGTGTTCCGCGGCGAGCTCGCGGGCGAACGCGACATGTGCGGTATCGGTGATGACGACCCGTGATCCGCTGTCGGTGAGGATGTGCTCCACCTCGGCAGTCGCGGCCTGCGGGTTCGCACACACCGCCACCCCGCCCGTGCGGGGCACCGCGAGGTAGGACTCGGCGACCTCGACGCAGTTGTCCATGTACAGGAGCACGCGGTCGCCGGGCTCGATCCCCATCCGCTGCAGGTGTCCTGCCAGCCGGGCCGTCGTGGCGGCGAGATCGCCGTAGGTCACCGCGCGGCGATCGTCGATGTAGGCGATCCGGTCCGGCCGCACTCGGGCGTGCCCCGCCAGGATCTCGGGCACGGTACTGACGTACTCCGTGCGCAGCACAGTTCCTCCTCGGGTCGTTGGGACAGAGATCGGACCGGGCCCACTACGAGTGCCCGGTCCGATGACTAGTGGGCAGCAGGCGTCGGCTCGGAACCGAGCCCGGTCTGCGAGCGGACCTGGAGCTCGTCGAACGAACGCTCGGCACCCCGCTCCGTGGACAGCACCGTGCCGAGCCAGCAGGCCAGGAAGCCGACCGGGATCGCCACGAGGGTCGGGTACTCGACCGGGTAGGGCGCGGACTCGGCGCCACCCGGCCACACGGACGGGCTCAGCACGATGCACACGACGGAGGTCACGAGACCGGCGACGATGCCGGCGATCGCCCCGGTGGTGGTGAAGCGGCGCCAGGTCAGGGCCAGCAGCAACGCCGGGAAGTTCGCCCCGGCCGCCACCGAGAGGGCGAGACCGACCAGGAACGCGACGTTGAAGTTCGGCCCCATCAGCAGCGTGATCACGATCGCCACGACCCCGATACCCGCCGCGGCCAGCCTGGCCACCGCCGTCTCGTCGCCGCTCTCCCGACCGCGCCGGACGACATTGGCCCACAGGTCGTGCGCCACCGCACCCGATGCCGAGAGCACCAGCCCCGCGACCACCGCGAGGATCGTCGCGAAAGCAACCGCTGAGACGATTGCGACGAACAGGTCACCCCCGAAGGTCCCGGGCCCGCCACCCAGGAACTCCGCCAGGAGCGGCGCCGCCAGGTTCCCGCTCTTCCCCACTTCCTGGGCGGCCTCGGGCGGAAGCACAGCGCGAGCCCCGAAGCCGATCACCGCGGTCATCACGAAGAACGCGCCGATCAGGCCGGTCGCCCAGCCCGCCGAGCTGCGGGCCTGCTTCGCATCCGGGACGGTGAAGAACCGGATGAGGATGTGCGGCAGCGCCGCCGTCCCGATCGCGAAGGCCAGGGCGACGGAGACGGTGTCGAGGAAGGAGCGTCCCGACCCGCCAGGGGCGAGGTAGGCGTCGCCGGCAGGACTGTTCGCGGCGGCGGTCGTGAACAACACGCCGAGGTCGAACCCCGTGCGCGCGAGCACGCCGACGCACAGGGCCGCGCCGACGACCAGCAACAGGCAGGCCTTGATGATCTGCACCCAGGTCGTGGCGAGCATGCCGCCGAACACCACGTAGGCCAGCATCGCCAACCCGGTCAGCACGACGGCCGGGGCGAACGAGAGACCGGTCAGCGCGCGGATCAACACCCCGGCCCCGACCAGCTGCGCCACCAGGTACATCACCGCCACCAGCACCGTCGACGTTGCCGTGGCGGCCCGGACCGGTCGCTCCCGCAATCGGAAGGACAGCACGTCGGCGACGGTGAAGCGGCCTGCGTTACGCATCCGCTCGGCGAACAGCAGCAGGATCAACACGAACGCGACGAGGGTGACCGCCGGCATGATCCAGCCGTCGAACCCGGACAGGTACATCAGGCCCGTGAAGCCGAGGAATGTGGCCGCGGACATCAGGTCGCCGGCGATGGCCAGGCCGTTCTGCGGGCCGGAGATGCTGCGCCCCGCGGCGAAGAACTCGGTCGCCGACCTCGTCCGGCGCGACGCCCAGACCGTCACCCCCAGCGTGACTGCGACCAGCAGCGCGAAGGCGATCAGCCGGGTGGCGTTCACCGCGTCACCTCGGGCGCGTCGGTGCCGGATCCCACCGCGGCGATCGCGCGGACCTGCTCCTCGAGGCCGCTGAACCGCTGGTTCGACAGACGTAGGTAGCGCCAGGTGAGGAACCATGCGAGCCCGAACTGGCTCAGGCCGAGCAGGAACCCGACGGTCATCCCCGCGACGACGACCGTTCCGGCGAGAGCCGGTGCGGCACCGACGACGGCGAGAAACACCGCGAACCAGCCGAGCAGCGCGATCACCGCCGTCCGCACGAACCGGCCACGCCCGCCGGCCAGGTCCTGGAACGCATCGGACCGTCGCAACGCGGTCCAGTCGACTTCTTGCGGTCTCGCCATCGAGGCCCTCCGAAGATGGAGCTTGAACAGGGGACTAGCTAACGCTCATAAGTCATGTGCGGGCAGCAGCTAACCACCCCGACCGACGACCGACAAGGGGCAACCTGGGCTCGACGGCAAGCAAACGGCCGACACCAGGGGATTTGCCGGTGAAGATGGCCAAGCCCGCGCGGCGACAGGCCGCCTGCACGGTTGCGCCACCGGGAAGACACCTACTAACTTTCCGGCCGCTGGACTAGTTAACGTTAGTCAGCTTCCTGACCCCGCACGCGGCGGCGACGCCGCCGCCGAGACTAAGGTTGCCCACATGCCCTCAGCGGACCTCGGGGCCGCCACGCCGGACGGCCGCGCCGCGGTCACCATTGAGACCGTCCTCGACGCGGCGCTGACCCTCTTCGCAGAGCGCGGGTACCACGGCACCGCCCTGAGCGAGATCGCCGAAGCCCTCGGCATCCGCACCCCGAGCCTGTACAACCACATGCAGTCCAAGCAGCAGCTGCTGGAAACGATCGTCCGACGCACCCTGGACGACGTCCTGGTGGACTTCGAGACCGCGGTCGCCGGCTTCGACGATCCGGTCGAGCAACTGCGGAGCGCCACACGCGTCTACGCGCTGCGACACGCCACCCACAGACGGGAGGCTCTTGTCGTCAACCGGGACACCACGAGCCTCCCGGAACCGCAGCTGACCACGATGCGCGAGCGCCGGCGCGACCACGAGCGCGCGATCCGGACGATCATCACGCAGGGTGCCGAGCGAGGACAGTTCAACGTCGGCAACGCCGGGCTCGCCTCCTTCGCGATCCTCGAGATGAGCGTCAGCATCGCGCGGTGGTTCCGCGAGGACGGGCCCCTCACCGCCGAGCAGGTCGCCGACGAGTACGCCGACTTCGCCCTACGGATCGTGAGGTACCGCCCATGACCAGCGCCGCCACCCGCGATGCCGTGACCAGCGGCGCGGTCCTCGACACCGCCCTCACACTGTTCTCCGAACGCGGCTACCACGGCACGGCGCTCAGCCAGATCGCCGAGGCGCTCGAGGTCCGGACGCCGAGCCTCTACAACCACATGCGCTCCAAGCAGGAGCTCCTCCAGACGATCGTGGAACGCACCGTCCGCGGCGTCATGGACGATTTCCACGAGGCGACGGACGGCCACGCCGAGCCCGTCGACCGGCTCTACCACGCCGTCCTCGTCTACGCCCGAAGGCATGCGACCCACCGGCGCGAGGCGATCGTGGTCAACCGAGACACCTCGAGCTTGGAAGAGCCCTTCCGCTCGCAGATGCAGACCCTGCGACGCGAGCACGAGCACGCCCTGCGCTCCATCATCTCCGACGGTGTCGACGCGGGGCGTTTCGTCATCGGCTCCCCCGCCCTCGGCTCCTTCGCCATCCGGGAGATGTGCGTCAGCATCGCCCGCTGGTACCACGACGACGGCCCCATCACGCCCGAACAGGTCGCCCGGGAGTACACCGAGTTCGCCTTGAACATCGTCGGCGTGGGGAGAAGCTGATCACGCTCCACTGAGGCCTATGACGACCTCGTCAGCGAGACACGTGAGACGAGGCCGAACGAGCCGACCCCGTCACCACGCACGCCTACCTGAGCGCCCTCACTGCTCCGGCCTTTCGCGTCACCGTGACCAACCGCGG
Organism: Pseudonocardia sp.; assembly: GCF_025465255.1. Lineage (GTDB taxonomy): Bacteria > Actinomycetota > Actinomycetes > Mycobacteriales > Pseudonocardiaceae > Pseudonocardia. Next base: position 14,109 of record NZ_JAODNI010000137.1, on the reverse strand, counting down.
AACCTGGCGCTCGCGCGTCCCCGCAGCCGGCACGGCCGGATCCCGGCCGCGGCCTCCCGATCGCCCCAGCGGCCGCCGGTCCGATCGGCGACGGCGACCCCGGCGTCACACCTCCCCCGCGCGATCACGCCGGTTCCGGGGCATCGGTCCCGTCTCGTCCACCGGCGGGAGCTCCGGTCCCAGCGCGAGACCCGGGCCGCGTGGCTCGTCATCGGCCTTCGGCCGTGTCTTGCCCCGAATCCTGAAAATCTATAGATTTCGCCTGATTCTCCGAAGAAGGCGGGTCCGCATGACCGAGATCGTCGCTCCGCGAGTGGGGAGAACCCAGGTTGCGGAGGAGGTGCCAGCTCCGCTGTTCGAACAGGTCCGCCGCAAGGACGGCGATCTCGTCCTGACCGGGCGCGGTGGCTATCTCGACGACATCGTGCTGCCGGATACCTTGCATGCCGCCGTCCTGCGAAGCCCGCACCCGCACGCGACGATCCGCGGGATCGACACCTCGGCCGCCCGCGCGCGGCCGGGGGTGCGGCTGGTGCTCACCGGGCGAGAGGCCCGCGACGCCGTCGGGATCATCCCGCACTTCTTCGATCCGGCGCTGGTCGGCGGTCGGACGGCGGACTTCCGATGCCTCGCCGTCGACACGGTGGTCTACGAGGGGGAACCGGTCGCGGCCGTCGTCGCGGGCACAGTGCACGCCGCCCAGGCGGCGCTCGACGCCGTCGTCGTGGACTACGAGCCGCTGCCGTTCGTGCTCGACGCCGACGCGGCGCTCGAGCCGGACGCGCCGACCCTGTTCGACGGCTGGGACGACAACGTCCTCATCCGGCTTCCCTTCGCCGAGGGCGACGCGGGTGCCGTGCTCGCGGCGGCCGAGCACGTCCTCGACGGCGAGATCCGCATCGGCCGGTACCAGACTGCACCGCTGGAGACCCGTGGCTACCTGGCTTCGTGGGGCCCCGACGACAGGCTGACGTTCTACGCCTCGACACAGAACCCGCACCCGTTGCGCTCGCACCTGGCCGAGATCCTCGACGTGCCGGAGAGCTCGGTGCGGGTCGTCGCCACTCGGCTCGGCGGCGGATTCGGCCACAAGTTCCACGGCTACCCCGAGGAGTCGCTGGTCTGCCTGCTCGCCCGGCTGGTCGGCGCGCCGGTGAAGTGGGTCGAGAGCCGCGAGGAGTGCATGCTCGTCGGGGCTCGTGAGTTCGTGCATCGGTTCGCGGTCGCCTACGACGGCGACGGGCGGATCCTCGCGTTGCGGGACCGGATCCTGGGCAACGTCGGGGCGCTCGGCGCGAGCGGCGGGTGGGGAATGACCTTCGTGGCCGGCATGGCGTTCCCGGGTCCCTACCGGATCAAGGACTACGACGTCGAGTCCGTCGCGGTCGTCACGCACAAGCCACCGTGGAACGGCGCTCGCGGCTACGGCAAGGAGTCCGCGGCGCTGGCCATCGAGCGGATCGTCGACCTCGTCGCGGCCGAGCTGGCGCTCGACCCCGCCGTGGTCCGCAGGCGCAACTTCATCCCGCCCGAGGAGTTCCCGTACTGGACCGCCGCGAAGCACCTCGACAGCGGGCGGTACACCGCGGCGCTGGATCACGTGCTGGACCTGGCCGGCTACCACGAACTGCGCCGGGAGCAGGCCCGGGAGCGCGCGGCAGGCCGGCTCGTCGGGGTGGGCATCGGGTTCGAGCTCACCCCCGAGGGCGGGGACTTCTCCGGAGCGCTGCTGCGCGGTTTCGACACCTCGACGGTCCGGATGGATCCCACCGGGCGGGCCACGGTGCTCACCGGCGTCACGAGTCCCGGCACCGGCAACGAGACCGGGATCGCCCAGCTGGTGGCCGCCGAGCTGGGCATCTCCCCGCACGATGTGTCGGTGGTCCAGGGCGACACCGACCTGTGTCCCTACGGGTACGGCAACTTCAGCAGCCGGTCGTTGACCGTCGGCGGCGCGGCCGCCGTGCTCGCCGCCCGCGACGTGCGCGACACCCTGGCGCGGGCCGCCGCGGTGCTGCTGGAGACCCCGCCGGAGAATCTCGTCTTCACCGGCGGGCGGGTCCATGCCCTCGATGCCCCCGAGCGCGCGCTGAGAATGCGCGACCTGGCCGGCGCGGTCTTCCGACGGACGATCGCGCTGCCCGGACTCGACGACGCCCAGCTGGAGTCGACACGCACCTACACGCCCAGCAACGTGCACAACATCCCCGACGAGCAGGGCCGGTGGTCCCCCTACCCGTCGTTCCCCTATTCGGCGCACGTCACCGTGGTGGAGATCGACCCCGACACCGGCGTGGTGACGCTCCGCGGCTACTCCGGGGTGCACGACTGCGGCACGATCGTCAACCCGGTCCTCGTGGAGAGCCAGTTCCTCGGCGCGATCGCGATGGGTATCGGCGGCGCGCTGTGGGAGGAGCTGCCCTACGGCGCCGACGGCAGGCTCAGGGCGCGCACGTTCAAGCAGTACCTGATGCCGCGCGCCCCCGACCTGCCGTGGATCAACACCGGTCACCAGGTGACCCCGTCGCCGTTCGCCCTGCTCGGGATGAAGGGCAGCGGGGAGAGCGGGACGGCCGGCGCGGTCGCCTCGGTCGCGAACGCGGTCAACGACGCGCTGGCCCCGCTCGGGGTCCGGGTGCACGAGATGCCACTGAGCGCGCCGCGGGTGCTCTCCGCGATCAGAGAGGCCCGGCGATGATCCGTTCCACGCTCACCCACCACGCACCGGAGCGCCTCGCCGATGCCACCGCGCTGCTCGCCGAGCACGGCGCGGCGGCGGCCGTCCTCGGTGGGGGGACGGTGCTGCTCCCGGCCATGGTCCGCGGCGAACGAACCCATCGGCACGTGGTCGACCTGCGCAGGTTGGAGCTCGTCTTTGTGCAAGCGGAGGCCGGCTGGGCCGAGATCGGCGCGATGACCACGTACGCGCAGGTCCTCGCCTCAGGGGAGCTCACCGGCTCGGCCGCGCTGCTGCGCAGGGCCGCGGCGGGCATCACCGGCGGTGCGCAGCTGCGCAACCAGGGCACCGTCGCGGGCTCCGCGGCCTACGCGAACCCCGCCTCGGACATGCCCGGCTGCCTCGTGGCGGCCGGCGCTGTCCTGCGGCTGCACGGTCCGGACGGCCCCCGCGAGGTGCCGGCCGCCGAGTTCTTCCGCGGCGCCTTCACCACCGCGCTGCGCCCCGCCGAGATGGTGGTCACGGTCCGGGTGCCGCTGCGCCCGGCCCGGATCGGCTACTACAAGTTGAAGCTGTCGGAGAGCAGCTGGCCGATCGCCACCGCCGCAGTCACGGTCGAGGTCTCCGCGGACGGGGTCACCTCCGCTGCGGTGACGCTCGGGGCGGTCGCCGCGCAGCCGATCACCATCGACGTGGCCGAGCACCTCTCCGCGCAGGGCGCGCTGCGTGACGAGGTCGGGTTCGACGAGTTCGTGCGGTCCCGGGTCGACGAGCCGTGGGACGACGAGCTGGCACCGGCGTCCTACCGACGCGAGGTGGCCGGTGTCGTGGCCCGCAGGGCCCTGAAGCAGACCGAGGACGGGGAGCAGCGATGACCGCTACAGATCCCGACGCAGCCGAGGCGACGCCCACGCGCCGGATGAGCTGCACGGTGAACGGACAGCACCGCACCGTCGAGTGCGAGGACCGGCAACTGCTGGTCGAGGTGATCCGCGAACAGCTGAACCTCAAGGGGACCCACATCGGGTGCCTGAACGGTGATTGCGGTGCCTGCACCGTCGAGCTCGACGGCCGCATCGTCAAGTCGTGCCTGCTGCTCGCGGCCAGCGCCGAGGGTTCGGAGATCACCACGGTGGAGGCGATGGGATCGCCCGGCGACCTCAGTGACGTCCAGGAGGCGTTCTGGGACAACGACGGCTTCCAGTGCGGTTTCTGCCTGCCGGGCCATCTGTTCGCGGCCCGCGACCTCATCGGCTCCAACCCGGACCCGAGCGACGACGAGATCCGCCACGCCATCGCCGGCAACCTGTGCCGCTGCACCGGCTACCAGCGCATCGTCACGTCCATCCGCGACGCCGCCGCCCGGGCCCGGGCCTCCGGCGCCTGACCGCACCACCGACGAAAGGACACCGATGAGCACGTCCGCACCACCGCCCGGGGTCGCCATCACCGACGCGCGGTTGCAGGAGGTGGCGGAGAACGTCTTCGCCTACATCCAGCCCGACGGCACCTGGTGGATCAACAACACCGGCTTCCTGGTCGGCAGGGCCGGGGTCATCAGCGTGGACGCATGCTCAACCGAGGCCCGCACCCGCGCCTACCTGGACACGATCGCCGGAGTCACCGACCAGCCGGTGCGTACGTTGATCAACACCCACCACCACGGCGACCACACGTTCGGAAACTATCTGTTCCGCGGTGCCACGATCGTCGGCCACGAGCGGATCCGGGAGGAGATGCTTGCCTTCGGCCCGCCCCGCTCCGCCCCGTTCTGGCAGGACGTGGACTGGGGTGACGTCGAGCTGGCCCCGCCCTTCCTGACCTACACCGACCAGGTGTCGGTGTTCGTCGACGACCTGCGCTGCGAGCTGCGGCACGTCGGCACGCCTGCGCACACCACCAACGACTCGATCCTCTGGGTCCCCGACCATGCGCTGCTGTTCAGCGGCGACCTGCTGTTCAACGGGGGCACCCCGTTCCTGCTGATGGGCTCGATCTCGGGCGCGATCGAGGCCGTGTCGGGGCTGAAGGAGCTGCCGGCCACGACGATCGTGCCCGGCCACGGCGAGGTCTGCGGACCCGAGCTCATCGACACGGTGTTGGACTACCTCCGCTTCGTCAGCGACACCGCGCGGGAGGCCAAGGCCGCCGGGCTCTCCCCGCTCGACGCCGCCCGCGAAGTCGATCTCGGGCGCTTCGCCGAGTGGCTCGACGCAGAGCGGATCGTCGGCAACCTGCACCGCGCCTACGCCGAGCTCGACGGCTCCGAGCGCGGGGCGCGGATCGACCTGGCCGCCGCGCTGGCGGACATGGTGACCTACAACGGCGGCAACCCGCTCACCTGCTACGCCTGAGGACGACGACGATGCGCTGGACCACCTATCTCTCTCCGACGGACGGGCAGCAGCACGTCGGTCTCGTACGCGACGGGACCATCGCGGGGCTCCGCCGTCCGGACCGGCTGCTGGACCTGCTCGGCGACGACGGCCGGCGGCTCGTCGAGGCCGCACGGGAGATCGACTCCGACCCGTTGGACGTGATCGTCGTGGACGCGGTGACGCTCTGTGCGCCCGTTCCGGTACCACCTTCGATCCGCGACTTCATGGCCTTCGAGGAACACGTCGTCACCTCGATGGCCGCGCTCGGCAGGACCGTCGACCCGGTCTGGTACGACATCCCCGTCTTCTACTTCAGCAACCCCGCGGCCGTGCGGGGACCGTACGACGACATCGAGGTCTCCCCGGGCTCGCGCCAGTTCGACTACGAGCTGGAGGCCGCGGTGGTGATCGGGCGACCCGGGTCGAACATCCGGGTCGAGGACGCCGAGTCGCACATTGCGGGCTACACCGTCCTGTGCGACTGGAGCGCCCGCGACCTGCAGGACCACGAGATGCGTCAGGGCCTCGGCCCGGCGAAGGGCAAGGACGGGGCGACGAGCCTGGGACCCTACCTCGTCACCCCCGACGAGCTGCAGGATCGTCGCCGCGGGGAGAGCGTCGAGCTGGCCATGACCGCGACCGTCAACGGCACGCAGTACAGCTCCGGGAACCTGGCCGCCCTGCACTGGTCGTTCGCCCAGATGATCTCCTACGCCTCACGGGGAACGACACTGCGACCCGGCGACGTCATCGGGTCCGGCACCGTCGGCACCGGCTGCATCCTGGAACTCTCCCGGGTGCACGGCGAGCAGGCCTATCCATGGCTGTCACCGGGGGACGAGGTCGTGCTGGAGATCGAACGGCTCGGCGCCGTCCGGACCCGCATCCTGCCCGCCCCGGAGGTCGTCCCGCTTCGCTGACGGGGCGCTCAGCCGGACAGCATGTGGGCGATGGCGTTCTGGGTGCGGATCATGTGCGCCTGCATCGCCGCGGAGGCGGTGTCGGGATCGAGGGCCTTGCAGGCGTCCAGGATGGTCTGGTGCTCGGCGGTGACCGCGCGGTGCCCGCCGCGCGCCTCCAGCGAGAGCCGCCGGAACCGGCTGGACTGCTCGGCCAGCAGGGACGTGAACTGGAGCAGCCAGCGGGACCCGCAGTTGGCCAACAGCGCCTTGTGGAAGGCCAGGTGCCGGCGTTCGTAGGTGGTGTACTCCGCGGCGCTCATGTCCTGGAACGGGCGGACGAGGGCGCTCTCCATCGCCCCATGGGCCGCGGTGACCGCGGCCATCCAGTCCGGCGTCGCCCGGGCCAGTGACCGCCGCAGGGCCAGCGGTTCCAGCAACGCGCGCATCTCGTAGACGTCAACCATCTCGGCCTGCGACAGCTCGGCGACCCGCGCGCCCCGCTGCGGGGAGTAGGTGACCAGACCCTCACCGGCGAGCCGGGCCAGTGATTCCCGGACCGGCGTCGGGCTCGTGGAGAACCGCTCGGCGAGCTGGACCGCACGGAGTTTCTCCCCGGGTGCGAACTCGTGGAACAGGATCGCCTCGCGCAACATGTCCGTGACCCGGTCGGCTCGAGGGCGACCGTCGGCCTCGTCGGGGTCGGGCGGCGAGAGGACCACGTGACGAGGGTAAACCGTGGCACCGGGTGCAGGTACGGGATCTGCCCTGGGCGGGGTGGCCGGTGAGGTCTCTGGCGCGGCGCCCCTGCGGCTACCTGCCCTCAGGGCGCCGCCGTCGGCCGCTGCGTGCGTTTCCGCCGGGCGTCACGGCGCCGGTCGGGAGATCGGCTCGCAGATCTGCTTCATCAGTCGCAGGAAGACCTGCCGTTGGGGAGACGACAGCGGCCGAAGCAGCTCGTGCTGCACGTCGACGACAGCCGCGGCGTGGCGCAGGAGCTGGTCGCGGCCCTCGGCGGACAAGGTCAGCAGGTTGCGGCGACCGTCGGCCGAGTCGCGGATGCGCGCGACCAGCCCCCGGGTCTCCAGCCGAGCGATGACGTCGGCCCCCGTCGACTTGTCCAGCGACCCGCGTTCCCCCAACGTCCGCTGGTCGATCCGTGCCTCGTGGTGCAACACGAGCAGCACGTTGTACTGCACCGACGTCAGGTCGGACGACACCCGCTCGCCCCACAGCGTGTTGTGCACCTGTTGTGCGCGGCGGATCAGGTGCCCGGGAGCCGTGTGCAACCGGACGGCCGGCAGCCGCAACGGCCAGCCCTGCACGACGGCGTTGTGTTCGGTCGCAGCGCCGGGGCTGGGTGGATCACCGCGGTAGGCGACCAGGCGAAGCACCCCCAGGAGCGTCTCACCGTCGTCGAAGGGCAGCGGCTGCAGGAGCCGCTCCTGGATGCCGACGACCGCCGGTGCGCCCGCCAGCAGGGCAGCCCTCCCCTGCTCGGTCAGCCTCACCAGCTTGCGCCTGCCGTCCTCGACGTCGCGCTCGCGGTCCAGCAGGCCCCGCCGGCCGAGCCGGAGCAACACGTCGGCCGCGGTGGACTTGTCGAGCGACATGAGCTCGCCGACGGTGCGCTGATCGATGCCCGGTTGCTGCCCGACGACGAGCAGGATCCCGTACTGCACCGAGGTCAGGTTCACTGGCACGTGCTGTTGCCACAGGCTGCCGTGCACCTGCTGGGCACATCGGATGAGGTGCCCGGGCGCGGTGTCCAGGACCGGAAGGCCCTCGGGGTCGGGGGACTCCGGCACGAGCTCAGTGGCCGGGGCCGGGCTCCTGGTCACGCCACGCCGCCCGGCGTTAGAGCCACGGCGCCCGCGCCTCGCCCCGCAGCAGCGGGAACCGGTCGCACATCATGGGCCCGACGGTACGTGGTCCCTCCGGTCTCACATCGCCTCGGTCGCTCGCCCGGACGGCTCGCCGACCGCCGCGCCGCCGCGCTTGGCCTGCTGGACGAGCCGGTAGACGTGGCCGCGCAGCTCGGCGAAGCGGGGCAGCGAGCGGATGGTGAGCTGGTCGCGCTCGGCCGGCAGGTCGATGACGACGTCCTCGAGAACGACGGTGGGCGAGGTGGACAGCACCAGCACCCGCTGGCCCAGGTAGACGGCCTCGTCGATGTCGTGCGTGACGAACAGGACGGTGACGCCGAGCCGCTTCCAGAGCGCGCGCACGAGGTCCTCCAGATCGGCGCGCGTCTGCGCGTCGACGGCGGCTAAGGGCTCGTCCATGAGCAGCACCTGCGGTTCGTAGGCGAGCGCACGGGCGATGGCCACCCGCTGCTGCATGCCGCCGGGGAGCTGCCAGGGGTGCGCGGTGTGCACGTCGGCGAGGCCGACGGCCTCGAGTGCCTCCTCCACGAGGCGCCGGCGCTCGGCGCGCGGGACCTTCTTCTCCTTCAGCGGCAGCTCGACGTTCTGGCGCACGGTCATCCACGGGAACAGGCTGCGGCCGTACTCCTGGAAGACCACGGCCATCCCCCGCGGCGGACCCGTCACCTGCTCGCCCTGCAGCACGACCTCGCCGGAGGTCGGTTCCAGCAGGCCGGAGATGCAGCGCAGCAACGTGCTCTTGCCTGCCCCGGAGGGACCGACGATGCAGACGAGCTCGCCGACGGCGACGCCGAACGTCAGGTCCCGCAGCGCCTCGACGCTGCCACGCAGCACGAGGTGCACGAGCCGCGAGCGCCTGCGCATCCGGAAGCACCGGGCGGTGTCGTCCAGCACCTCTTCCAGCGACCGCACGCCCTCGACGGTGTTGAGCAGGACCGGGACGCGCCCCGTGGGTGCGCATCCTTCCGTATACGGACGATAGAATTATCGTTGCACCCCCGCCCCGGGTCAAGGAGTTCCCGACGCGGCCGGCTGCGCCTCCTTCCCGGGGGCACCGGGGCCCGGGTAGGCGTAGATCCAATCGGTGTCGCGGAAGTCGTCGTGCGCGCGCTGTCGCAGCAGGGCGCTGCGCATGCTGGCCCCCAGGCCGTCGATGTGCAGCACGTCGCCGAAGAGCCGGGCAGTGGTCTGCACGCGGCCCGTGCGGGGCGCCCGCTGCGCCGCGTAGGCCGAGAACGCCGGGGCCACCTCACCGCAGTGGGCGCGCACGCTGTCGGCCAGCACGACCGCGTCCTCGAGCGCCTGGCAGGCGCCCTGGGCGATGTACTGGAGCATCGGATGAGCAGCGTCCCCGAGCAGCGTGACGTGGTCATGGGTCCAGCCCTCCAGCGGCGGCCGGTCGAACATCGGCCACCGCCGCGACCGGTCGATCATCGCGATCCCGCCGGCGACCTCGGGGCACACAGCGGCGAACGCCGCCTCGAGCTCCTCCTCGGTGCCCCACACCGGAAGGCCCGCCGCGTAGGCGGGACTGCGGAAGACCGCGACCTGGTTGCACAGCTCGCCCCGGCGGACGGGGTACTGCACCAGGTGCAGCCCCGGCCCCGCCCAGATGACCATGTCGTCCAGCCGGTCCAGGCCCGCTTTCTCCTGCATGTCCGCCATCGGGACCGTGGCGCGGTAGGCGACGTAGCCGGAACAGACCGGTTCCGCGTCGCCCACCAGGCGTTCGCGCACTACCGACCGGAGACCGTCGGCTCCGATCAAGGCGCCGCACTCGTAAACGGTCCCGTCCGCGCAGCTCACGCGCGCTCCCCGGGGCAGCTTCTGGACGTCCACGACCTCCTTGGAGGACTCCAGGGTGACGTTGTCGGACGCCTTGCACGCGTCGAAGAGGGCCTGCAGCAGATCGGCCCGGTGCGTGACGAAGTAGCGGTGGCCGTACCGCTGGGCGAACGCCTCGCCCGTCTCCAGCGCGGTGATCTGCTCGCCGGACAGGGCGTCCATGAGCACGAGACGTCCCGGGAAGAACGCGTCCGCGGTGACCTGTTCCAGCACGCCGAGCCGTTCGAGCATGTGCGAGGCGTTGGGGGCCAGCTGGAGGCCTGCGCCGATCTCACCGAACGCCTCCGCGCGCTCCAGCACGTGCACCCGGTAGCCGTGCCCGGACAGCGCCAGGGCGGCGGCGAGACCACCGATGCCACCCCCGGCGACCAGGAACGGCGCCTTCACGAGATCAGTCATCGGCATCGAGGCCTTTCGGGGACGTCCCGTCCATGAACACCCGGATGGGCGACGGCAGGGAAACTGCTCCGTATACTGACTATCTGAGCTTAGAAGCTCCTCCGAGGAACGGTCAAGAGCAGGTCGGCCCCGCTCACCGACCTAACGGTTCAGACACCCTCCACGAAGTCGGCACGAAGTCGGCGACGATGACGGAGTCGAGGTCGACGGCGGCCGGATCGAGCTGGCCGAGCTCGCCGCCGGCTCGGATCACCTCGTCGACGGCGGCCCTGTCGATGGCCAGGTCGAGTCCGTCGGCCGCCTGCCGCAGCACCGAACGCGCGACCTCGAGGGAGATCCCGCCTCGGCGCGTACGCGGGTGCAGCCGTCTCCGGGTCGCCGGAGAACCCCATCGTGCTCACCCCCGCGGACGGTGTCGGTTCCGCCGGGGAAGCTGACCAGGTCCAGCTCCAGCCCCTCGTCCCGGTAGTACCCAGCTCCGCAGCCACCAGGAACGGGACGGCGGAGATGTTGGTCTCCATGTGGGTGACGGCCACCTCGCCCCGGTAGGGGGAGCCGGCACCGCCACCGCCCGACCCGCCGCACGCGCTCGCCGCGCCGAGGAGGACCGCCCCGCCGGCGCCCCACGCGAACGCTGTCAGGACCTGCCGTCGGTTGAGGATCGTGTCGTGCGGACTCATCTCAGGCTCCTTTGCCTCGGCCCTTCTGGTCCCCTAGTGGGTGCGGCCCCGGTCAGACCACGACCTGGTCGTGGCACTCCTTGGCGAAGAGGTCCCGCGGCTCCCACGAGCGGTGCGCGAGCCCCTGCTCGCGGGAGTACCGGAGGAAGGCACGCAGCGTGTGCTCGTTGTCCCGGATCCCATAGGGCCAGTAGTCCTCGCCCATCACCTCGCGGGTCCGGCGGACCTCCTCGGCCAGCCACGGCAGCATGTAGCGCAGCGCGGCGGTCTCGTCCATGTCCGCGGCGGCCAGCACCTTGGCCTCCCGAAAGCCTTCATCAGCGACCGTGCGAGCCATGGGTGCGCCCGGTAGAGCTCCCGGCGCAGCGCGAGGGTGTGCATGATCGCGAAGATCCCGGTCCTGCGGAAGTACTCGGCCTCGGCTCGTGCGGGCGGGGGAACAGGTGGCGCACCTCGGGCGAGCCCTCGGCGAAGGGCCTGGGGGTGCGGGCGCTGTAGAGCGGGTCGATCTCCCCGGTCACCAGCATGTCGGCCAGCGTTCGACCCTCGGGGATGGAGGCGATCTCGACGCCCGGCGGCGGGTTCAGCGCGACCTTCTCGTGCCGGCCCGGCTCGTGCGTGGTCCTTGCACTCGAAGAGCAGGCGCGCCTTGCCCTCGTCGATCAGTCGCTGCGAGATCGGCAACGCCGATCACGCCACCTCGGCGACCCCCTGTTGCGCCGCCGCCAGGCGTCCGGCGGCCCCCCGACGTTGAGGATCTCGACCGTCTGACCGGGCACGAGACCCTGCTCCTTGACGATCCGGGTCGCGAAGTACGTGGTGATGGAGCCGGGCTGACTGACCGCGATCCGCTTGCCCCGCAGGTCACCGATGCTCCGGATCTCCGAATCGGCGGGCACGAGGAAGTTGACCAGCGGCTCCCGGACGGCGCCCCCGATGATCCGCAGGTCACGCTGCCCATTCTGAAAGGCGATCAAGCCCGGCAGTGCCGCCGGCATCCCGAACGGAATGCCCGAGGCGACGCCGCGGATCGTGTCGGTCCCCCGGGAAAGCTGACGAGATCCAGATCCGCCCCCTCCACGATCGACCGACATTGGTACGTATGCGGAGTGATTTCGGCGGACGCTAGTGCCAGTCCGAAGGCAGGTCAAGCCCCATATCAGCAGGCCAAAGGCTGGCTCCTCGCCATGACTTCAGGTACGTTCGGGCGGCGTTTCGGTCCGTATCCGTCCTACTGTGACACCCTGTGGAAAACTCCCGGCCAGGACAGCCACGACGAGGTGAGATGAATGGTGACGACCCGATTCACTGCCGATGACGACGGTGACCTGGACGCCCTGTACCAGGACGTCGCCGAGGCCGACCTGCAGCCGCTGTGGTTGTTGAAGGGTTTGTTGCCCGAGCAGCCCAATGCGATGCGACCGCACGTGTGGCGCGCGAAGACCCTTCGCCATCTGGCCGAGCGTGCCGGTGATCTCGTGGGCATCGACCGCGGCGGCGACCGGCGCGTGCTGGGCTTGGCCCACCCGGACCTGGGTGGGCTGCCGTTCGCGACGCGCACGTTGTGGGGCGCGGTGCAGTACCTCGGACCGGGTGAGCTCGCGCCGGCCCACCGGCACAGCCCGTCCGCGGTCCGCTTCGTCCTCGAGGGCTCGGGCGTGTTCACGTTGGTCAACGGCGACCCGGTGCGGATGGAGCCGGGCGATCTCGTGCTGACGCCCAGCTACGCCTGGCACGAGCACCACAATCCGGGCGACGAGCCGATGATCTGGTTCGACGGCCTGGATCTGCCGCTGATCGGCAACCTCGACGCGGTGTTCTTCGAGAACGGGTCGGACGAGCTCACGGCCTACGACGAGGTCCCGGTCTCCCGCTCCGAGCAGCTCCACGGGACCGCGGGACTGCGTCCGCTGCACACGGATCCGTCCCTCGCGCAGCAGCCGGGCGAGCATCGGCACTCCCCGCTGATGACCTACCGGTGGGTCGACACCGATCGGGCCCTCGACACGATGCTCGCGGCCACCGGAGCGCGCGCCGCCGCGATGCGCTACGTCGATCCCCTCACCGGCCGGGACATGATGCCGACGCTGCGGGGCGAGATGCACCGCCTGCTGCCCGGGCACCGCACGCCGACCACACGCACCGTCGGCAGCGGGATCTGGGTCGTCCACCGCGGCACGGGCGCTTCGGTCGTCAACGGGGTGCGATACGAGTGGGGCGCAGGCGACATCCTCGTCACGCCGTCCTGGACGGCGGTCGACCACGAGGCGACGGACCGGGCCGATCTCTTCCTGCTCTCCGACGGTCCGGTCATCGAGGCCGTCGGACTGGCCCGCACCGAGACCCTGCCCCACCGACAGGCCGTGACCGACACCGTGTCTGCATAGCGAGGAGAGACCCCCATGCGTCTGGCGACCTTCGGCGACGACCGGATCGGCGTCGTGCACGGCGACGCGGTGCACGACGTCAGCGCGCTGGTCGACGACGGCGGCAGCGGCAGCCGGATGCGGCGGTTGATCGAGGCGTGGCCCACCCTCGACTCGACAGCCGTCTCCGCTGCCGCCGACCGCTCGTCGCCCGCCCGGCTGGCCGACATCGAACTGCAGCCTCCGGTCCCCGACCCGACGAAGATCATCGCAGCCCCGGTGAACTACGCCGATCACCAGTCCGAGATGAACGTCGACGCGCACGTCAGCGCGCTCGGATTCTTCCTGAAGGCGCCGTCCTCACTGTTGCGACCGGGCGGGACGATCCAGCTGCCCTACGACGACCGCCGGTTCGACCAGGAGGGCGAGCTCGCGTGCATCATCGGCAGGCGGGCGCGGTCGCTCACCCCGGCCGAGGCACTGGACCACGTCTTCGGCTACACGGGGCTGATGGACATCACGATGCGCGGCGGTGAGGACCGCTCCACCCGCAAGTCGTTCGAGACCTTCACCCCGCTGGGCCCGTGGATCGTCACCGCCGACGAGTTCGGGGCCCCCGGCGAGGTCGACCTCGAATGCTGGGTGGGCGGTGAACAGCGGCAGAAGGCCAACACCCGCAACCTGATCTGGGACGTCGCACAGCTGGTGTCCTATGCCTCCTCGGTCACAACCCTGCACCCCGGTGACGTGATCGCCACGGGTACGCCCGCCGGCGTCGGGCCGCTGGCGGCAGGCGACACCGTCGTGCTGAACCTGTCCGGGCTCGGAGGCAGGTTGGAGGTCGACGTTCGCGCGGACGCGGCCGTCCCGTCGCCCACCACCGGCAAGGACCGGGGCCCGGTGCCACCGCCCGCGAGGTAGCCCTCCTCCCTTCGCCCCGGCCACCTCGTAGTGGACGCGTCCGTGCTTCAGAGAGAGA
>NZ_JAODNI010000128.1 GCF_025465255.1 Pseudonocardia sp. | reverse complement strand
GGGGCTCGCCTACCCGTCCTCGAAGGCTGCGCTGAACATGCTCACCAGCCAGTACGCCAAGAACTTCCCGCAGATCCGGATCAACGCCGTCGACCCCGGCTACACCGCCACCGACCTCAACGGGCACGGCGGCACCCAGTCCGTCGAGGAAGGCGCCGAGGCCATCGTGGCGATGGCCACGATCGACCCGGACGGGCCCACCGGCGGCTTCTTCGACCGCCACGGCGTGGTGCCCTGGTAGGTCGTCACACCGGGTGTGGACCACCCGCCAGCACCCGTCGCTGGTGACCGGTGGCAGCCGCGGCCTGGGGTTCGCTGCCGCCCAGGCGCTCGTCTCCGAAGGTGCCCAGGTGGTGCTCAGCTCCCGGAACGAGGCGTCGGTGGCAGCGGCCGCGACCCGCCTGGCAGAGAGCTCCACTGCGGCCGGGAATGCCGCCTGGATTGCTGCGGACAACGGCGAGCCCGCGGCGGCTGCCCGGCTGGTGGAGGCGGCACAGGACCGTTTCGGTCGATTGGACGGCGCACTGGTCAGCGTGGGCGGGACGCCGTCCGGAACCGGTCTGGACACGACCGACGATGCCTGGCGCTCCGGATTCGAGGAGGTCTTTCTCGGTGCTGTCCGCCTGGCCCGGGACTTCGTGCGGCTCGTCGGGGACCAGAGCGGCAACGGGGCCGCGACCGGGACCGGCGCCTCCCTCGTCTTCGTGCTGGCCGCCTCCGTACGCGTTCCCCTGCCGAACCTCCCGGTGTCCAACGGTCTGTTCCCGGGTCTGGCCGGGGTGGTGAAGATGCTCGCCGGTGAACGCGATGCCGGGCTGATCGCCGGGCACGATCGCGAAGACGTGCGTGTCCGTCTCCTCCAGGACGCCCTCGAGCACGGTCACATCGGAGACCTTGCTGCCCGTGGAGAAGGACTTCCGGCCGTTGTAGACGAGGTGGTCGCCCGCGTCCCGGATCACCACGTCCGCGTCCCGGGGGTTGACCGCGCCGCCGAAGAACCAGCGGTTGCGGGTGGCCGGCGATCTGCTCGGGCGTGCCGGCCAGGCGCGCGGCCCGGAACCAGAGGTAGTGGTAGCCGAGGAGCTGGCCGATGGAGCCGTCCCCGGCGGGCGACCCCGCGGACGACCCGGTGGGCCAGCGGCCACTCCTGGCCCGCGCCGCCGTGCGCGGTGGGGCCGAGCAGGGTGACGAGGCCGGAGCCCTTGAGCAGCGCGACCTCGTCGTAGAGGGTGGCGCCGGCTCGGTCGCGGGCGACGGCGTCGGCCTCCAGGATCTCGCGCACCTCGCGGGCCCGGGCGATCCACCCGTCGGCGGAGGTGGGTGCGGGGCGGGTGGCCCAGCCGGGGGGCGGCCGTCCGATCGTTCTCGATCGTCGTCACGGTTCACGTGCCTTCCGGGGTGATTTCGGCAGGCGAGAAGAGGCTTTTCGCGCACGTCGCGAAAAGCCGGAGAAAGGGGTGGAGAATTCGTTCCGGCGGTCGGGAGGACGACACCGGCGACCGGAGTTCGGAGAGGAGTTCAGCTCAGGAAGACGTCACCGAGCTGCGAAGATGTGGCGCGCGAGGGTGCAGGTCCCGCGATCGGTACTACCGACAGGCGGTGGACACCACACGAAACAGATCGACGTGACGTCGACGGGTGAGTTCCTGCGTAACCACGATCTCTACTCTCGTGAAGAACGGGGGTAATGTCAAGTGCAAGAAAGGGGTGACGGCCGGTGGGAATTGCCCACCGGCCGTCGCGGGAAGTGCTTGTGCCGGGGCGGGTGGCTCAGCGCGCGGCGGTGACCAGCTCGCGCCCGCCGAGCGCGGCCTCCTTCTCGCGGATGATCGGCAGGACGTGGCGGCCGAAGTACTCGACCTCCTCCTGGAAGTGGAGGTAGCCGAGCAGCAGCAGGTTCGCGCCGCGCCGCTTGTACTCGATCGCGCGGTCCGCGATCTGCTCGGGCGTGCCGATGAGCTGCGTGCGGAAGCCGTCGTTGTACTGGACGAGGTCGGCGAACGAGGAGTCCGCCCACATGCCGCGCTTGTCCCCGGTGGAGTTCCCGGCCTGCTGCACGGCCGCCCGGAAGCCCTCGACGGCGGGGGTGTTCGCCTTGGCGATGATCTCGCGGAGGGTCTCGCGCGCCTCCTTCTCGGAGTCACGGGCGATCATGAAGCCGTTGAGCCCGAACCTCGGCGTGCGGCCCACCTCGGCGGCGTGCGCGTTCACCTCGGCGACCTGCTCGGAGAAGCCCTCGTAGTCCTCGCCGTTGCTGAAGTACCAGTCGGACACGCGCCCGCCGTTGCGCCGGGCCGCGGTGGAGTTCCCGCCCTGGAAGATCTCGGGGTGCGCCCGGCCGGGGACCGCGAGCGGCTTGGGCTTCAGGTCGTAGCCGTGGATCCGGTAGAAGTCGCCCCGGAACTCCGCACTGTCGCTGGTCCAGATCTCACGCAGGACCCGGATGAACTCCTCGGACCGGCGGTAGCGCTCGTCGTGCTCGAGCCACGGCTCGCCGAGGGCGGTGAACTCGTCCTTGAGCCAGCCGCTGACCACGTTGACGGCGACGCGGCCGCCCGAGAGGTGGTCCGCGGTGGCGACCCACTTCGCGAGCACCGCGGGCTGCCAGAGCCCGGGGTGGACGGCGGCGATCACCTTCAACCGCTCGGTGGCGAGCAGCAGGGCGAGGGAGAAGCTGGTGGACTCGTGCTGGTGGTCCGCGCCGTAGCTGGCCATGTAGCGGACCTGGGACAGCGCGTACTCGAAGCCGTTGTCCTCGGCGGTCCGGGCCAGCTTCTTGTTGTACTCGTAGCCCCAGTCGGTGCGCTGCTCGATGGTGCTGGTGACGAGGCCACCGCTGACGTTGGGTACCCAGTAGGCGAACTTCAGGGGCTCGGTCGAGGGCGTGACGGACACAGAGTTCTCCTGTGGAAAGGGGGGTCAGGTACGGCGAGGTGGTCGTGAGGTGCGCAGAGCTATCGACACGCGCAGGAGACGACACGCAGCTGATCCACATGACGTCTGCGCGTCAAGGGAGTCCTGGCCACGACACGACTCGACCAGACGGGGTAGCCGCTGTCAACCCGGGCGTCCCGCACGTACCGAGCCGCCGAGGCGGGCGGCGGTTCGTCCTGGTGGGAAACCGGCTGGTCATCACCGGGACACCCGGGCGTAGCCGGGCCTTCCTACCGTCACCGCAGCAGCGGGCGACGTGAGGGGTGCGATGTGACGGTGACCGCCGGCGAGGTCCGCGAGGGCGACTACGGGACGAAGGTGGTCGCCGTCGAGCCCGGCGGCGCCGAGTTCATCCCGCCGGGGGAGAGACACGGGCGGCCGCTCAACCTGCTGTGGACCTGGATGTCGCCGAACCTCGAGTTCGCGACGGTCTTCGTGGGCGTCATCTCCGTCCTCTACTTCCGGCAGACCTTCGGCGAGGCGATCGCGGCCATCGTCGTGGGCACGGCGCTCGGGTCCCTCACCCACGGCGTGCTCTCCGCCCGCGGCCCCGGCATGGGCGTGCCGCAGATGGTGCTCAGCCGGATCGCGTTCGGCTTCCGGGGCAACGCGCTGCCGGCCGGGTTGAACGCGGTCATCGCCGGGATCGGCTGGTTCGCCGTCAACAGCGTCAGCGGGACGCTGGCCCTGTCCGTGCTGACCGGGATGCCCGCGCCGCTCTGCCTGGTGATCATCGTGCTGGTGCAGGTGGGCATCGCGTTCTTCGGGCACAACCTCGTGCACGTCTTCGAGCGGTGGGCGCTGCCCCTGCTCGCCGTGGCGTTCCTGCTCGCCACGATCTTCACGTTCACCGCGGCGACCCCCGGTGCGGTCGCGGGCAACACCGGCGGTGTCGGCGGCTTCCTGTTGACGGTCGGCGCGGCCTTCGGCTACGCCGCCGGGTGGAACCCCTACGCGACGGACTACACGCGCTACCTGCCGACGACGGCGAACGCGAAGCGGGCCGGTCTGTTCGCCGGGCTCGGGGTCTTCGTCTCCTGCACGATCCTGGAGATCGTCGGCGCGGCCTCGGCGACGATCGCGACCACGCAGGAGAACCCGACCGCCGCGTTCACGGGACACCTGCCGTTGTTCGTCGCGGGCCTCACGCTGCTGGCCATCGCGATCGGCGCGATCTCCGCCAACGTGATCAACGTGTACTCGGGCGCGATGTCCTTCCTCGCGCTCGGTATCGAGCTGCCGCTGACCCTGCGCCGGGCGATCGTCGCGGGCGTGTTCGGGGTGATCGGGTTCGTCCTGGCGCTCACGGGCCTGGAGGACGCCGGGGAGAAGTACGAGGCGTTCCTGCTGATCATCGCCTACTGGATCGGGCCCTGGCTCGGCGTCTACCTCACGGACTGGTACCTGCGCCGCCGCCAGGACGAGGCCGCCCTGGCCGGCCTGCTGTTCGACAGGACCCACAACCCGTGGGGCGGGTTCGCCGCGATGCTGATCGCGATGGTCGCCTCGATCGTGCTGTTCTGCGCCCAGACCCTGTACACGGGTCCGGTGGCCGCGGCGTTCCCCGGCATCGGCGACCTGACCTTCGAGGTCGGCTTCGTCCTCGCCGCGGTGCTCTACGCCCTGTTCGGCGCGAAGGCCCGCCGTCAGCTCGTGTAGTGGTCCACGTGGGCGGCCCTGAGCTTGTACTTGAGGACCTTGCCGCCCACCGTCTCCGGCAGCGCGTCCGCGAAGACGATCGCCTTCGGCGTCTCGAAGCCGGCGAGACGCTCCTTGCAGAACGCCATGACGTCCGCCTCGACGGGCGTCGTGCCGGGTCGGGGCACGACGACGGCGGTGACGGCCTCGCCCCAGCGGTCGTGCGCGAGCCCGATCACCGCGGCCCGCAGCACGTCCGGATGCTCGTGCAGCACCGCCTCGACCCGCATGCTCGACACGTTCTCGCCGCCGGACTTCACGATGTCCTTGTAGCGGTCGACCATGATCCGCAGGCCGTCCCCGTCGACCGTCGCGCTGTCGCCCGAGTGGAACCAGCCGCCGCGGAACGCCTCGGCCGTGGCCTCGGGGTTGCGGTAGTAGCCGGCGGTCATGATGGGCGAGCGGTAGACGGCCTCGCCGGGTTCGCCGCGCACGGGCTCGCCCAGCTCGTCGACGACGTCGGAGGCGAGCAGCGGGCTGGGCACCCCCACGTAGTTGACGGCCGGGGCGCTGCGCCGGTGCACCTCCGGCCACCTCGTGGGCCAGAACCGGTGGCAGGCGATCGCCTCGGTCTGGCCGAAGATCCCGAGCGTGACGAGCTTGCGCCCGACCCGCGCGTCAAGGTTCTCGAGCAGGCCGGGGGAGAGCGCGCCCCAGCCGTAGACGAGCGTGGTGAGGGTCGTGACGTCCAGCTCCGGACGACGCTCCAGCTCGTCGGTCAGCGCCGCGACGAACTGGGGCGAACCGGCCCACAACGCCGTCGCCCGCTCCTCGGCCAGGGCCTCGGCGACCGGTCCCGGCGCGGGCCTGCGCCCGATGATCACCGTGCCGCCGGCGAGCATCGCGCCGAGCGGGAACAGCACGTCCCCGATGTGGTAGATCAGCGGCAGGAACGTGACGAGCCGCAGGTCCGCCTCGTGCGGCAGGCCGCGGCTGAGCGACAGCGCGAAGTTCATCCCCGCCAGGTGGGCGTAGGTGTGGGAGAGCATCACGCCCTTGGGCATGGCCGTGGTGCCCGAGGTGAACAGCAGCTGGAAGATGTCGTCGCCGTGGATCTCGACGTCGGGCTCGGTCGTGGGCTGCCCGTCCAGGAGTTCGGTGAAGGTCCGGCTGCCCGCGACGGCACCGCCGCCGACGGTGATCGTGGCGCCGACGGTGAGGCCGGTGGCGGCGAAGGGCGCCTCGGCGCGGGGCCACAGCTCGGCGTCGACGAGGGCGAACCGGGGTTCGGTGAGCCGGATCAGGTGCTCGAGGACATCCGGGGCCAGGTTCGGGTTCAGCGGCACCGCGACCATCCCGGCCTTGGCGATGCCGAACTTCGCCAGGTAGGCCTCGATCGAGTTCTCGCAGATCAGCAGCACCCGGTCCCCGGGCTCCAGCCCCGCCGCCGCGAGCGCGTGCGCGAGCCGGTTCGCGGTCTCGTCCGCCTCGCGGTAGGTGACGGCGGCGAAGCGCTCGTCCCCGTACGCCCCGGGGCGCCCGGCGACCGCGACCTGGTCCGGGTAGCTCCAGGTCAGCCGCTCGAAGACGTCGCCGAGGGCGGTGCGTTCCCAGCGGTTCACCGCGCGCCGCCCGCGCAGGGTCTCCACATCGATCCGCGAGTCGTCCGGGAGGTCGGATCCGTGCGGTGCGAAGGGCAGTCCGGTGGTGTCGCTGCTGGTGACGCTCATGCCCGTTCAGCTCCCTTGCTGGTGGCCTGGCGGTCAGCATGGCGTGACCCCGGCCACGTCGGCAAGAGCTAAGTCACCGCAGGTTCACTCGCGAGCGCTGCCGGGGCGGTGACCCCGAGGCAGGCGTGCGCCATCTCGTCGAGCAGTTCGGCGAGCCGCTCCGGGGCCAGCCCGCTGCGGAAGAACAGGGTGGACTGGATCGCCCCGACGGCCGCGTGCACCGCCAGCCGCAGCTCCCCGTCCGCCAGGTCCCGGCGCAGCGGGGCGAGCACGTGGACCCACTCCTCGATGTAGTGGCGCTGCGCGCGGCGCAGCCGGCGGCGCTCGTCCTCGGGCAGGTTGTGGATCTCCCGGTGGTAGACGGCGAGCACGGTGCGGTCCTGGATTGCGACCCGGATGTGGTCCCTGATCAGGGCGGACAGGGCGGTTCGATCGTCCGCGCCGCTGGTCAGGATCTCCCCGGCGCCGGCCTGCAGCCGGCTCATCACCCCGTCCAGCAGGGCAATGAGGATCGCGTCCTTGCTGTCGAAGTGACGATAGATCCCGGAGCCGACGATCCCGGCCTCGGCGCCGATGTCCGCCATGCCGACGGTGTGGAACCCCCGGCGCGCGGCGAGCTCGGCCGCCGCGGCGAGGATCCGTTCCCGCCGGCCGGGATCGCGCCGGCGTCGGGCCCCGGAGGGGGCGGAGGCGGTCATCTGGTCATCATGGCAGGGACGCGCTAAGGTCGCCATGAGTGAACCGCGAATCACTCGCGGGTCGCGAAGCAGGTGAGCGCGACCGGGAGCAGAGCGTCAGCTGGATCAGGCATCACCTGGATCAGGGCACCACCGAGATCAGGAGTCACCGTGGACTTCGTCGAGAGCGACGAGCACCGCGACCTGCGCGCCGCGGTCGGGAGCATCGCCGCGCCGTACGGCGGGAGCTACTACGCCGAGCACGCCCGCGCAGGGGAACCGTGCGCCGAGCTCTGGAAGGACCTCGGGGACGCCGGGTTCGTCGGCGTCAACGTGGGCGAGGAGTACGGCGGGGGCGGCGGCGGCCTGGTCGAGCTCGCGCTGGTCTGCGAGGAGATCGCGGCCCAGGGTGCGCCGATCCTGCTGCTCCTGGTCTCGGCGGCGATCTCGGCCGAGGTGATCGAGGAGTTCGGCAGCGACGAGCAGCGCAAGGACTGGCTGCCCGGGCTCGCGAGCGGCCGGACGAAGGTCGTCTTCGCGATCACCGAGCCGAACGCCGGCTCCAACACCCATCAGCTCTCCACCACCGCCACCCGCTCCGGCGACGAGTGGGTGGTCAACGGCGAGAAGTACTACATCTCCGGGGTCGACGAGGCGGAGGCGCTGCTGCTCGTCGCGCGCAGCGGCAAGGACGCGAACGGCAACGCCAAGCTCTCCCTGTTCCTCGTCCCGACGGACGTGCCGGGCCTGCAGAAGACCCGTCTGCCCGTCGACGTGATGCTCCCCGAGAAGCAGTTCACCCTGCACTTCGACGACGTCCGGCTCCCCGCCTCCGCACTCGTCGGCGAGGAGGGCGCCGGGTTCCGCCAGGTGTTCCACGGCCTGAACCCGGAGCGGATCACCGGTGCGGCGCTGTGCGTCGGCATCGCCCGCTACGCGCTCACCAGGGCCTCCCGGTACGCGAACGACCGCCAGGTCTGGGACCGCCCGATCGGCGCCCACCAGGGGATCTCGCACCCGCTGGCGAAGGCCAAGGTCGAGACCGAGCTGGCCGCGCTGATGACGCGGAAGGCCGCCTGGCTGCACGATCAGGGGCTCCCGGCGGGCGAGGCGTCCAACATGGCGAAGTACGCGGCCGCCGAGGCCGCGGTCGCCGCGATCGACGCCGCGATACAGACCCACGGCGGCAACGGCGTGGCCGCCGAGTTCGGCCTGCTGCCGTACTGGGGGCTGGCCCGGCTGCTCCGGATCGCGCCGGTGAGCCGCGAGATGATCCTCAACTTCGTCGCCCAGCACAGCCTGGGCCTCCCGCGGTCCTACTGAGACGGAGACCGTCATGGACCTCACCGAGAACCTCATCCAGCGGATCAACATCGGGGACTCGCTGACCCGCACCGCCGCCGTCCGGCCCGCGCAGCTCGCGGTGGTCGACGGGGACCGGAGCTGGACCTACGGCGAGTTCAACACCTGGGTCAACCGGCTCGCGCACGGACTCGCCGGGCGCGGCTACTCCCGTGGGGACGCCCTGGCGCTGGCCTCGGCGAACAGCGCCGAGTTCCTCGCCGTCTACTACGCGTGCGCCAAGCTCGGGGTCGTCTGCGTGCCGATCAACCTCGGCTGGCGGCCGGACGAGGTGGCCTACGTGCTCGGGCACTCCGAGGCCCGCGGGATGGTCGTGGAGAGCCAGCTCGTCCCGGCGCTGAGCGAGGCCGTCGCGAAGGTCTCGGACGTCGAGGACGTGATCGTCGCGCCGGGGACGCACGCGGAGTACCCGGCGGAACCCGCCGACCGGCACTGGTCCACCACCGACGAACTGCTGGCCGACGACGCGTCGGAACCCGAGTGCGTCGTCGACGACACCGACGGGCTCAGCTACCTCTACACGTCCGGCACCACGTCGTTCCCGAAGGGCGTCGTCGGCACGCACAAGGCGATCTACCTGGGCTCGATGTCCGGGGCGCTGGAGGGCGGCTGGAGCGCGGCGGACCGGTTCACGGCGATGATGCCGATGTTCCACACCGCCCAGCTCAACGCGTTCTGCACGCCCGCGGTCATGGTCGGCGCGACGATCCACGTGCTCCGCGGCTTCGATCCGCAGGTCTTCCTGGACACGATCGAGCGGGAGCGGATCACCCAGGTCTTCGGGCTGCCGATGATGTTCCGCGCGGCGCTGGACCACCCGTCGTTCACGGGCCGGGACCTCTCGTCGCTCAAGCGGGCGGTCTACGCGATGGCGCCGATGCCCGACGCCTTGATCCGGGCTTGTCTGGAGGGCTTCGGCTGCGACTTCGCGCTGCTCTTCGGTCAGACCGAGATGAGCCCGGTGACCACGCTGTTCCGCCCCGAGCACCAGCTCACGCACATCGGCGCGGTCGGCACGCCGATCACCGGGGTGCAGGTCGGGATCATGGCCCCGGACGGGCGGCTGCTCCCGCAGGGCGAGCAGGGCGAGATCGTCTACCGCGGCCCGTCGACCATGCAGGGGTACCTGCGCAACTCCGACGCCACCGCGGCGGCGTTCGCCCACGGCTGGTTCCACTCCGGGGACGTCGGCCGGTTCGACGCGGACGGCGTGCTCTGGTTCGCGGACCGCTACAAGGACGTGATCAAGACCGGTGGCGAGAACGTGGCGTCGATCGAGGTCGAGAAGGCGGTCTACGCGGCGGACCCGTCCGTGGCGGAGGTCGTGGTGGTCGGGCTGCCGCACGAGCGCTGGAGCGAGGCGATCACCGCCGTCGTCGTGCCGAAGCCGGGGGAGACCGTCGACCCGGACGCGCTGGTCGCGGCGCTCAAGCAGCGGCTCGACGGCTACAAGGTCCCGAAGTCCGTGATCGTCACCGACGACCTCCCGCGGACCTCCACCGGGAAGATCCAGAAGAACCTGGTCCGCGAGGCCAACGCGGCGCACTACGGGAGCTCCTGACATGCCGGTCCTGAAGTCCCTGCTCGATCTCTCCTCCGAGACGTACGCGGGCAACCGGAAGAACCAGCTCGCGGTGCTCGACCAGCTCGACGAGCAGCTCGAGCTGGCCGTCGCCGGCGGCGGCGAGCGCTACATGAAGCGGCACCGGGACCGCGGCAAGCTGCCCGCGCGCGAGCGCATCGAGCTGCTGCTGGACCCGGACAGCCCGTTCCTGGAGCTCTCCCCGCTGGCCGCCTGGGGCACCGAGTTCGCCGTGGGCGCCAGCGAGATCACCGGGATCGGCGTCGTGTCCGGGGTGGAGTGCGTGCTCATCGCGCACGACCCCACGGTCCGCGGCGGGGCGATGAACCCGTACTCGTTGAAGAAGACGCTGCGCGCGTTGGAGATCGCCCGGATCAACCGGCTCCCGGTGATCAACCTCGTGGAGTCCGGCGGCGCGGACCTGCCCACCCAGGCGGACCTGTTCGTCCCCGCCGGGCGGATCTTCCACGAGCTCACCGAGCTGTCCTCGATGGCGATCCCGACCGTTGCCCTGGTGTTCGGCAACTCGACGGCCGGCGGCGCGTACGTCCCGGGCATGTGCGACTACGCGGTGCTCGTGGACAAGCAGGCCAAGGTGTTCCTCGGCGGCCCGCCGCTGGTCAAGATGGCCACCGGCGAGGACGCGGACGACGAGTCCCTCGGCGGGGCGGAGATGCACTCCCGCGTGTCCGGGCTGAGCGACTACTTCGCCGCGGACGAGCACGACGCCATCCGGCTGGGCCGGGAGATCATGTCCCGGATCAACTGGCACAAGCTCGGGCCCGCGCCGGTGGCCGACCCGGCGCCGCCGCTCTACGACCCGGACGAGATCCTCGGCATCGTCCCCACGGACACGAAGGTCCCGTTCGACCCGCGGGAGATCCTGGCCCGCACCGTCGACGGCTCGGACTTCGACGAGTACAAGCCGCTCTACGGGACGTCGCTGGTCACCGGCTGGGCGCAGATCCACGGCTATCCGGTCGGTGTGCTCGCCAACCACCGCGGGGTGCTGTTCAGCGAGGAGGCCAAGAAGGCGTCCGAGTTCATCCTGCTGGCGAACCAGACGGACACGCCGCTGATCTTCCTGCAGAACACCACCGGCTACATGGTCGGCACGGACTACGAGCAGGGCGGGATCATCAAGGACGGCGCGAAGATGATCAATGCCGTCACGAACAGCCAGGTCCCGCACCTGACGATCAACATGGCGTCGTCGTTCGGGGCGGGCAACTACGGCATGTCCGGGCGCGCCTACGACCCGCGGCTCATGTTCGCCTGGCCCGGCGCCAAGCTCGCGGTGATGGGCGCGGCCCAGCTCGCCGGCGTCATGTCGATCGTCGGGAAGGCCTCCGCGGCGTCGCAGGGCAAGCCCTTCGACGACGAGGCGGACGCGCGGCGGACCGCGCAGATCGAGGCGCAGATCGAGGCGGAGTCGCACTCGTTCTACGTCACCGCCCGGCTCTACGACGACGGGATCATCGATCCCCGGGACACCCGCACCGTGCTGGGGATGTCGCTGTCGGCCGTCCACTCGACCACCGTCGCCGGCCGCCGCGGCTTCGGCGTCTTCCGGATGTGAGGACCGTGATCCACAAACTGCTGGTCGCGAACCGCGGGGAGATCGCCGCCCGCGTCATGCGCACCGCGCACGCCCTCGGGATCTCGACCGTCGCCGTCTTCTCCGACCCCGACGCCGACGCCCCGTTCGTGAAGGCTGCCGACGAGGCGGTGCGGCTGCCCGGTGCCGCCCCGACGGACACCTACCTCCGGGCCGACCTCGTGATCGCCGCCGCGAAGGCGACGGGTGCGGACGCGGTGCACCCCGGGTACGGGTTCCTCTCCGAGAACGCGCAGTTCGCGCGGGACTGCGCCGAGGCGGGGCTGACGTTCGTCGGGCCGTCGCCGGAGGCCATCGCGTCCATGGGCTCCAAGCTGGAGGCCAAGGCGCTCATGGAGAAGGCCGGGGTCCCGGTGCTGCCGGGAGCGACCGTGACCGAGGAGACGGACCTCGGGGCCGTCGCTGCGGGGATCGGGTTCCCGGTGCTGGTCAAGGCCGCGTTCGGGGGTGGCGGGCGCGGCATGCGGGTCGTGCACACGCCCGCCGAGCTGGCCGACGCCGTCGACGGCGCCCGGCGCGAGGCCGCGTCCGCCTTCGGCGACGGGACGGTCTTCCTCGAGCGGTTCGTCGTCGACCCGCGGCACATCGAGGTGCAGATCCTCGGCGACGCCCACGGCAACGTCGCGCACCTGTTCGAACGCGAGTGCTCGATCCAGCGGCGGTACCAGAAGATCGTCGAGGAGAGCCCGTCCCCGGTCGTCGACGACGCGCTGCGGGCCGAGCTGGGCGAGGCCGCCGTCGCCGCGGGCAGGGCGATCGCCTACTCCGGCGCCGGGACCGTCGAGTTCGTGCTGGACCAGGACGGGAAGTTCTTCTTCCTCGAGGTCAACACGCGGCTGCAGGTCGAGCACCCGGTCACCGAGCTGGTCACGGGGCTGGACCTGGTGGAGCTGCAGCTGCGGATGGCCGAGGGTGAACCGCTGCCGGAGTCCGTCACCGGGGCGGAGATCTCCGGTCACGCGATCGAGGTCCGGCTCTACGCGGAAGACGTCCCGGCGGGCTTCCTGCCCGCGACCGGGACGCTGCACCGCTTCCGGATCCCGGACCTCCCCGGTGTCCGCGTCGACAGCGGCGTCGTCGACGCGTCGGTGGTCGGGACCCACTACGACCCCATGCTGGCGAAGGTGATCGCGCACGGCCGCACCCGGCTCGACGCCGCCCGGACCCTGGCCCGCGCGCTGCGGCAGGCCGAGCTGCACGGCGTCACGACGAACCGGGACCTGCTCGTCGGGGTTCTGCGCGAGGAGGAGTTCCTCGCGGGGAAGACGGACACGGGCTACCTCACCCGGCACGACCCGGCCGAACTGGGCGCGACGGCCGGGGGTGGCATCCGGCAGGCCGCCGCGGCCGCGCTCGCCGCCCAGGCCGGCAACCGGGCGTCGGCGCGCGTCCTCGGCGGGCTCCCGTCGGGCTGGCGCAACGTCGGCGGGGCGCCGCAGCGAACGAGCTACACGCTGGGGGAGCGGACCCTCGAGGTCGCCTACCGGCTCAACCTCCACGGCCGCGGCCTGGACCTGCGGGTCGACGGCGAGTCGATCGGCGGATCCGTCGCGCTGCTGTCCGCGAGCCCCGACGCCGTCGAGCTCGAGATCGACGGCGTGCGCCGGGCCTACGCGGTGCACCGCACCGCGGGCTGGTCCTTCGTGGACGGCCCGGACGGGTCCGCGGCGCTCGCCGAGGTTCCGCGCTTCGCCGACCCGAACGCCGTCGCCCATGCGGGATCGCTGCTGGCCCCGATGCCGGGGTCGGTGGTCCGGGTGCTGGCCGAGGCCGGTGCGGCCGTCACCGCGGGGCAGGCGCTCGTCGTCCTGGAGGCGATGAAGATGGAGCACACGGTGACCGCGCCCGTCGACGGGACGGTGGCCGAGGTGAACGTCGGGCCGGGGGACCAGGTCGACACCGGCCAGGTGCTCGCCGTGGTGGAGGAGCCGGAAGAGTGAGCGGGCCGCCGTCGGCAGCCTTGCGCTCGGCGCCGGCGGTGGCAGGGTTCGAGGCGTTCCGGCGACGAGGCCGGGCCGGGGACGATCACACGGTGGGCGGTAGCCAGCTATGAACATCGCGAACCTCCTGCGGCGCAGTGCCGCGGACCACGCGGGACAGGTCGCGCTGCGCCTGGACGACACCGAGATCGGTTACGGCCACTTCGCGGACATCGGCGGCCGGTTCGCCGCCCACCTGATCGCCGAGGGCGTCGCGCCGGGGGACCGGATCGGGTTCTTCCTGCCCAACTCCCTCGAGTACCTGCCCGGCCTGCTCGGCGCCTGGCAGGCCGGCGCTGTCGGCGTACCGCTGAACCACCTCTTCCCGGACGGCCCGCTGAGGCACGCGATCCTGGACTCCGGTGCGCGGTACGTGCTCGCGTCGCCGGGCGACGCGGCGCGACTGGAGTCGGTGCTCGACGGAGCTGCGGTGGAGATCCTCACGACCGGACCGGGCGGGGGGTTCGAGCAGGCGATCGCCGCCCACGATCCGCGGCGCGACGTCGCCCCGCGGCTGGACCGGGACGACGCCCTGCTGATGTACACCTCCGGCTCCACCGGCGTGCCCAAGGGCGTCCGGCAGACCCACCGGAACATCACCGCGCAGGTCGACGGCGTCGTCGACCTCTACGAGATCACCGCGGCCGACCACGTGCTGAACTGCATGCCGCTCTTCCACGTCGGCGGGCTGCAGCTGGCGAGCCTGCCGGTCCTGCTGCGTGGCGGGCAGATCACGTTCATGCCGAGATGGGACCCGCTGCGCTGGCTGGATCTCGCGAAGCGCCTGCGGCCGACCTACGGCGGCCTCATCTCCACGATGATGATCGACGTCGGGAACCGGACGGTCGGGTCGCCGGTCGTGCTCGACTCGTTCCGGGTCTGCATGTTCGGCGGTTCCCGGACGCCCACCGCGGCGATCGAGCGGCTGGCCGCGGGGACCGGGATCGAGGGCGTCGAGATCTACGGGCAGACCGAGCAGAGCGGGCTCGTCGTGTCCTACGGCGTCGGGGACCCGCGGCGACCGGGCTCGATGGGGAAGCCGCTGGAGCAGGTCGTGAGCACGCGGCTCGTGCCGCCGGACGGCGGTGACGACCTGGAACCCGGATCGACCGAGGTCGGCGAGCTGTGGGTGCAGGGCGACGCCGTCACCCCCGGGTACTGGCACCTCGACGTGCCGGAGAAGTGGGTGGACGGCTGGTTCCGCACCGGTGACCTGATGTCCCGGGACGCCGACGGCTACCTGTACTACGTCGACCGGATCGACGACATGATCGTCTCGGGCGGGGAGAACATCTTCCCGCAGATGGTCGAGGAGCACCTCGCGGGCCACCCGGACCTGGCCGAGGTCGCCGTGATCGGCACGCCGCACGAACGCTGGGTCGAGCAGGTGACCGCCGTCGTCGTGCCGACCCGGGCGGGGCTCACCCCGGACGAGGTGGCCGAGTGGTGCGCGACCAACCCGAACCTGCGCGGGATGCATCGGCCCCGCCGGATCGAGGTCGTGGACGCGTTGCCGCGCACCGGGAGCGGCAAGCTGAACCGGCCCGAGCTGCGGAGGATGTTCCCGTGAGTGACGTGGTGCGCTACGAGGTGACCGACGGGGTCGCCTGGCTGACGATCGACCGCCCCGAGGCCCGTAACGCGCTCAGCAAGGACGTCCGGGACGGGCTCTGGGCGGGCACCCGCCGGTTCGTCGCCGACGACGACGCCGCGGTCCTCGTCGTCACCGGCGCCGGGGACAAGGCGTTCTGCGCGGGCGGGGA
Organism: Pseudonocardia sp.; assembly: GCF_025465255.1. GTDB lineage: Bacteria > Actinomycetota > Actinomycetes > Mycobacteriales > Pseudonocardiaceae > Pseudonocardia. The sequence continues at coordinate 4,510 of NZ_JAODNI010000128.1, read as the reverse complement.
CCTCAAGGAGATGGCCGAGACCTCCCTGGAGGTCCCGCCGCCGGACTTCCTGCCCCAGTTCGGCCGCAACATCGACGTGCCGAAGCCGACGATCGCGGCCGTCAACGGCGTCGCCTATGCGGGCGGGTTCCTGCTCGCCCAGCAGTGCGACCTCGTCGTCGCGTCGGACCACGCGCGGTTCGCGATCAGCGAGGTCAAGGTCGGGCGGGGGTCGCCGTGGGCCGCGCCGCTGTCCTGGCTCGTGCCGCCGCGGGTCGCGTTGGAGATCCTGTTGACCGGGGACCCGCTGGACGCGGCCCGGGCGAAGGCGTACGGGCTGGTCAACCACGTCGTCCACGCCTGCGACCTGCGCGACCACACGCAGTCGCTCGCCCGGCGGATCGCCGCCAACGCGCCGCTCTCGGTCCGCGCCGCCAAGCAGACCGCCTACCTGTCCGCGCATCACGATCTCGTCGACGCGTACGACCGCGCCGAGGAGATCTGGGCGCCGGTGTATCGCTCGGCCGACGCGCAGGAGGGCCCGGCGGCGTTCCGGGACAAGCGCGCACCGGTCTGGAAGGGGAGATAGCTCATGCCCGTCTCGATGGACGCGCTCGCCGACGACCTCGTTGCCGAGTCCGCGGTGCTGCGGGCGCTACTGGCCGATCTCGACGAGGCCGGCTGGCGCCGGGAGACACCCGCGGAAGGCTGGACGATCGCCGACCAGGTCTCGCACCTGGCCTACTTCGACGACGTCGCGGTGCAGTCCGCGACGGACCCGGACGCGTTCAACGCGGAGCTGGAACGGCTGGACGCCGAGGGCGGGGTGAACCCGGACTCGATCGCCGCCCGGTACCGCGGCCTGTCGGGCGCGGAGATGCTGCACTGGTTCGACCTGTCCCGGGAGCGCCTGGCCAGCACGTTCCGGAGGCTCGACCCGTCGACCCGGGTGCCGTGGTTCGGCCCGGCGATGAGCGCGGCGTCGTCGCTGACCGCGCGGATCATGGAGACCTGGGCCCACGGGCAGGACGTCGCCGACGCCGTCGGAGTGCTGCGCGAGCCGACGGACCGGCTGCGCCACGTCGCGCACATCGGCGTCGGCGCGCGGGCCTTCAGCTACGCCGTCCGCGGAAGGGACCTGCCCCCGGAGCCGATCCGGGTGGAGCTCGACGCCCCGGGCGGCGGGCTCTGGACCTGGGGGCCGGAGGACGCCGAGGACCGGGTGACGGGCACCGCGCTGGACTTCGCCCTCGCCGTCACCCAGCGCCGGCACCAGGACGACCTGGCCCTCACGATCACCGGTCCGCGGGCGACCGAGTGGATGACCATCGCGCAGGCCTTCGCCGGTGACGCCGGAGGTGGGCGCAAGCCGGGACAGTTCTCCGGAGGGACCGCATGACCCGCCCGATCAGGATCGGCAACTGCTCGGGGTTCTACGGCGACCGGATCTCCGCGGCCCGGGAGATGGTCGACGGCGGCGACATCGACGTCCTCTGCGGGGACTACCTCGCCGAGCTGACCATGCTCATCCTCGCGAAGGCGCAGGCCAAGGACCCGTCGGTGGGCTACGCGAAGACGTTCCTGACCCAGGTCGAGGACGTGCTCGGCAGCTGCCTGGAGAAGGGCATCCGGATCGTCGCGAACGCGGGTGGGCTGAACCCCGCCGGGCTCGCCGACGCGATCCGGGCCGTCGCGGAGAAGCTGGGTCTGGACGCGAAGGTCGCGCACGTCGAGGGCGACGACCTGCGCGGGTCGCTCTCCGCGATCACCCCCGAGGTGGTCGGTAAGCCGGTGTCCGCCAACGCCTACCTCGGCGGGTGGGGAATCGCGCAGGCCCTCGCCGCCGGTGCGGACGTCGTCGTGACCGGGCGGGTGACGGACGCGTCGCTCGTCGTCGGGCCGGCCGCGTGGTGGCACGGCTGGGAGGCGACGAACTGGGACGCACTGGCGGGCGCCGTCGTCGCCGGGCACGTGATCGAGTGCGGGCCCCAGGCCACCGGCGGCAACTACCCGTTCCTCGACGAGATCACCGACCGCCGGTACCCGGGCTTCCCGATCGCCGAGGTCGCGGCCGACGGCTCGTCGGTGATCACCAAGCACGACGGGACGGGCGGGCTGGTGTCCGTCGGGACCGTCACCGCCCAGCTGCTCTACGAGATCGCGGACCCCGCCTACCTCGGCCCGGACTGCACGACCCACTTCGACACGATCACCCTGGCGCAGCAGGGCGAGCACCGAGTGTCGATCTCCGGGGTGCGGGGGAGCCCGCCGCCGGAGACGCTGAAGGTCGCGCTGAACGACGCCGGCGGCTACCGGAACACGATGACGCTCGTGCTCACCGGGCTCGACATCGAGGCCAAGGCCGCCCACGCCGAGCAGCTGCTCTTCGAGGTCCTCGGCGGGCGGGACCGGTTCGCCGAGGTGGACGTCCGGCTGTTGCGGTTCGACACCCCCGACGCCCCGTCGAACGAGCGGGCCACCGCGCACCTGCGGGTCACGGTGAAGGACCCGGACCCGCGCAAGGTCGGCCGCGCGTTCTCCAACGCGACGATGGAGCTGGCGCTCGGCGGGTACGCGGGCTTCCACACGACGACGCCGCCGACCGCGGAGTCCGCCTACGGCGTCTACCGCCCCGCAGCGGTCCCGCGCTCCGCCGTCACACAGACCGTCGTGTTGCCGGACGGCGAGCGCCGCACGATCGCGGATCCGCCGTCTGCGGCTTCGCCGCCTGTGCGCGTGAAACCTCGTTCTAGCGAGGTTTCACGCGCACAGGGGGCGGTGAGCAGGCGGGTTCCGCTGGGCGCGGTGTGCGGGGCGCGGTCCGGGGACAAGGGCGGGAACGCGAACATCGGGCTCTGGACCCGCACGGACGAGGCCTACGGTTGGCTGCGGGAGTTCCTGACCGTCGATCGGGCCCGGGAGCTCCTGGGGCCCGAGGCAGCGGACCTGCGGATCGACGTCCACCAGCTGCCCGACCTGCGGGCCCTCAATGTCGTCGTGCACGGGATCCTCGGCGAGGGCGTCGCGTCGTCGACCCGGCCCGACCCGCAGGCGAAGGGCCTGGGCGAGTACCTGCGCAGCAGGCTGGTGGAGGTTCCGATCGACCTGATACCCGGGTAGCCTCTCGATACGGTCCGAAACGGATGGTATGGAGGAGATGATGGGGATGGAGTTGCACCAGTTGCGCTACTTCGTCGCCGTCGCCGAGGAACGCAGCTTCACCCGGGCCGCCTCCCGGCTGTTCCTCGCCCAGCCCTCGCTGTCGGTGCAGATCCGCAAGCTCGAGCAGGACGTCGGCGCCCGGTTGTTCGAGCGGACCGGGCGCCGGGTCGTGCTCACCGCCGCCGGCGACGTGCTGCTGGAGCACGCCGTCCGCGCACTCGGCGAGCTCGACCGTGGCCGGGAGCGCGTCGAGGAGGTCAACGGGCTGCGTGGCGGCCGCGTCTCGGTGGGCGTGCTGCCCAGCATCGGCGCCCGGCTCCTGCCCGACGTGCTGGCCGCGTTCCGCGAGGCGCACCCGGGCGTCACCGTGCGGGTGGTCGAGCACGACGTGTCCCGGGAGTTCGAGGAGCTCGTCCGCTCCGGCGAGCTGGACCTGGCCATGACCCGGTTGCCGACGACGCTGCGCGGCCTGGCCGCCGAGGTGCTGGTCCGGGAGCCGGTGGTGCTGCTCGTGCCCCCGGACCACCCGCTGCACGACCGCGACGGGGTGGACCTCGCCGAGCTCGCCGACGAGGACTTCGTCGGCATGCGGCCCGGGTACGGCCTGCGCGAGTTCGCCGACCGGCTGTGCACCGACGCCGGCTTCCTCCCGCGGGTGGTGCTGGAGACCGGGCAGCTGAGCATCGTGCACGGCATGGTGCGGGCCGGGATGGGCGTCGCGCTGCTGCCCCGGCTCGCCGCGGGCGACGGACCGGCCGTCGCGGTACGCGACGAGGCGGCGGTCCGGGAGCTCGGCGTGGTGTGGCGGGACAGCGCGCTCGCCTCGCCGCCCGTCGCCGCGTTCCGCAAGGTCCTGCTGGACTCCGGCCGGGGCCGGTCGGGCGGCCCCCGGGCCGACGGAGCCTAGGAGGGTCCTGCTCGACCTACGAGGCGGTGCGCATCGTCAGGCCGGCGAGGGAGATGACGTGGTCCTTCGTCTGCTCGTCGACGTGGACGCCGTAGCTGGTCGGGTAGTACCTCGTATTCTGAAATGCCTGAGGCTGTTTGAGTTCCTATGACGATCTGGTCGAAGTTGTAGGAACGGGTACGAGACCGGCGTCGCTGGAGTCGACCAGATGCATTCCCATGCCCGGCACGGCCTGCGCCACGACGGGTGGCTCGGGGGGAACGACGTAATCCTGCGGCACGTACCTCGCCTCGGGCGTATGTTCGGCCTTGGTGGCGAAGTTCGGGTCGGTCGGGTTGACGGCCTGCATCGTCGCCATGTCGGCCATGTCGAAGTGAACGTCGAAATGCGGATCGGGGAACAGGGCGACGGGGACGTGTCCCTGGGGATTCGAGTTGAACATGACGTGGTCGAACGCGGTCG
>NZ_JAODNI010000108.1 GCF_025465255.1 Pseudonocardia sp. | reverse complement strand
GCCCGCCACCCGCACGCGACGGGCCCGCGGGGCGGCGGGCGCCCGCCGCCCCGTCTACGACGCGTCGTCCCTGCTCGCGGTGTCCGTCGCGGAGTTCAACACCCGCGGCTACGACGCCACAAGCATGGAGGACCTCTCCCGCGCGGCCGGCATCACGAAGTCGTCGTTCTACCACCACGTCAGCGGCAAGGAGGAGCTGCTCAAGGCGGCTCTGGAGCGGGCGCTCGACGGGTTGTTCGGGATCCTCGAGGAGCCCGCGTCGCAGGACGGCTCCGCCCTGCAGCGGCTGCGGCACATCATCCGCCGCCAGGTCGAGGTCCTGACCTCCGAGCTGCCCTACGTGACGCTGCTGCTGCGCGTCCGCGGGAACACGGACACCGAGCGCTGGGCGCTGGCCCGGCGGCGGGCCTTCGACGCGTCGATCGCCTCGCTGGTGGCCGATGCGGTGGCGGACGGCGAGGTCAGGGCCGAGGTCGAGCCCTCGCTGGCGGCCCGGCTGCTCTCCGGCACGGTCAACTCGATCATCGAGTGGTACCGGCCCGGGCGGCCCGGCGCGGAGCGGCTGCCGGACGAGATCGTCCGCATCGTGTCCGAGGGCATCATCCCGCCCGCCTGACGGGCCCCGCTACGCACGAGGCGACGTGCCGGCGCACAGTTCCGGCATGTGCGCGGGCGCGCGGACCTGTGCGTGGACGACGGGTTGCGTCGGCCGCCGCCGTGCGTCATTATCAGACGAACGAACATTCGGTACGGAGGTTCCCGATGACCGTGACCGACGAGCGTCCCCACCACGCTCTCGAGGAAGGGTTCGACGCGACCATCGCGGCGGACCAGCGGATCGAGCCGCGGGACTGGATGCCCGAGGCCTACCGCAAGACGCTGATCCGGCAGATCGCCCAGCATGCGCATTCGGAGATCATCGGGATGCAGCCGGAGGGGAACTGGATCCTGCGTGCGCCGTCGTTGCGCCGCAAGGCGATCCTGCTGGCGAAGGTGCAGGACGAGGCCGGGCACGGCATGTACCTCTACGCGGCGGCCGAGACCCTCGGCGTCGACCGCGAGGAGCTCACCGAGAAGCTGATCGAGTCGAAGCAGAAGTACTCCTCGATCTTCAACTACCCCACGTTGACGTACGCGGACATCGGGGTGATCGGCTGGCTGGTCGACGGTGCGGCGATCTGCAACCAGGTCCCGCTGTGCCGCTGCTCCTACGGTCCGTACGCGCGCGCCATGATCCGGATCTGCAAGGAGGAGTCGTTCCACCAGCGGCAGGGCTTCGAGCTCCTGCTCGCGATGGTCAACGGGACGGACGCGCAGCGCGAGATGGTGCAGGAGTCGGTGAACCGCTGGTGGTGGCCGTCGCTGATGATGTTCGGCCCGCCGGACGACGACTCGCCGAACTCGGCGCAGTCGATGGCGTGGGGGATCAAGCGGCACACGAACGACGAGCTGCGCCAGCGGTTCGTCGACATGTCCGTCCCGCAGGCCGCGGCGCTGGGTGTCACGCTCCCGGACCCGGACCTGGTGTGGAACGACGAGCGGCAGGCGCACGACTACGGCGAGCCGGACTGGGCGGAGTTCAAGGCGGTCATCGCCGGCTCGGGCCCGGCCAACGCGCAGCGGATCGCGCACCGGCGCCGGGCACACGAGAACGGGGCCTGGGTGCGCGAGGCGGCGCAGGCATTCGCTGACAAACAGCAGGCTGCGGACAAGCACGCGGGGGCGACGGCATGAGTGAGGACTTCACGGCGGAGGGTGGCCACGGCGCCGTCCCGACCGAGGGCGTGGAGACCGGCCAGGGCAAGCCGGCGCGCCGCACGTGGCCGCTCTACGAGGTGTTCGTGCGCGGCAAGCGCGGGCTGAACCACGTGCACGTCGGCTCGCTGCACGCGGCGGACGACGAGATGGCCCTGCACAACGCCCGTGACGTCTACACCCGGCGCAACGAGGGCGTGTCGATCTGGGTCGTGAAGGCGGACCACATCACCGCGTCCAGCCCGGCGGAGAAGGACCCGTTCTTCGCGCCGGCGGGGGACAAGGTCTACCGGCACCCCACGTTCTACGCGATCCCGGAGGAGGTGCCGCACCTGTGAGCGAGCTTGCGAGCGAACCATGGGCACGGCGCCTGCGCCCTGTGTTCGATTCCACCGGGCCGGCCGAGCGAAGCGAGTCCGTGCGATGAACGCCCACCACACGGACGTCGAGGAGCACGACGCCACCAACGCCTACCAGTCCCTCTCCGAGACCACCGACCACGACGACCCACGCTGGGCGTTCGGGACGGGAATCGTCGAGGAGGCCGGCGCGGAGATCACCTCGTCCGTCCCCGACGGCGTCGACCCGGGCGATCTCGCCGCGTACTGCCTGATGCTCGGCGACGACGCGTTGATCTACAGCCACCGGCTCTCGGAGTGGGTCTCGCATGCGCCGGAGCTGGAGGAGGAGGTCGCGCTGGCGAACACCGCGCTGGACCTGCTCGGCCAGGCGCGGGTGCTGCTGGCGCGCGCCGGGCACGTCGAGGGCCGTGACCGGGACGAGGACGCCCTGGCCTACCTGCGCCCGGACGCGGAGTTCCGCAACGTCGGGCTGGCCGAGCTGTCCGACGACCTGGACTTCGCCCGCTGCATCGCCCGCCTGCTGGTCTTCTCCTCCTGGCGGCTCGCGGTCCTGCACAGGCTCCAGGGTTCGGCGGACCCGGTGCTCGCCGCGGTCGCGGGCAAGGGCGTCAAGGAGATCACCTACCACCGGGACTACGCGGCCCGCTGGACGTTGCGCCTCGGCGACGGGACCGCGGAGTCCCACCGGCGCATGCAGGCCGCGATCGACGCGGTCTGGCCGTACATCGGCGAGCTGTTCCGGACCTCGGACGAGGAGCGACGGCTCGTCGAAGCCGGGGTCGCCATCGATCCGGCGGACACCCGCGAGGAGGTCGACGCGGTCCTGGACCAGGTACTGGAGAAGGCCACGCTGACCCGCCCGGAGAGGCCGTTCATCGGGACCATCGGCGGCCGCAGCGGCCGGCAGGGCGTGCACACCGAGCACCTCGGCCATGCCCTCGCGGAGATGCAGAGCCTCGCCCGCCGGCACCCGGGGGCGACATGGTGAGCGCGGGTCTTCGCAGTTCAAAGGGGGCTGTGCGCGTGGAACCTCCTTCTAGCGAGGTTTCCCGCGCACAGGGGGTGGTGGCCGGGGTCGTCGATCCGGAGATGCCGATGCTGACCCTCGACGACCTCGGGGTCGTCCGGTCGGTCGACGTCGACGGGGACGCGGTCACCGTGACGATCACGCCGACCTACTCCGGGTGCCCCGCGATCGAGGAGATGCGCCAGGACCTCCGTGTCGCGCTGACCTCCGCCGGGTACGCCCGGGTCGAGGTGCGGACGGTGTTCTCGCCCGCGTGGAGCACGGACTGGATCAGCGATGACGGGCGACGCAAGCTCGCGGAAGCCGGCATCGCCCCTCCCGGGCGGGCGGCGGCCGAGACAGTCGGGCCGATCCCGCTGACGTTGACCCCGCCGTCGTCGGCGGTGCGGTGCCCCAACTGCGGGGCGCCCGCCACCGAGGAGCTCTCCCGCTTCGGGCCGACCGCGTGCACGGCGCTGCGCCGCTGCCCCTCGTGCCGGGAGCCCTTCGAGCACATGAAGGAGATCTGATGACGGCCGCCACCACCGAGGTCGTCGAGCCGCGGACCAGCGGATTCCACACGCTGACGGTCACGGCCGTCGAACGCCTCTGCGACGACGCCGTCGCCGTCACCTTCGACGTCCCGGAGTCGCTGCAGGAGACCTACGCCTTCCGCCCCGGCCAGTACCTGACCCTGCGCAAGGAGACCCCGGACGGGGAGGAGCGCCGCTCGTACTCGATCTGCGCGCCAGCCGGGGCCGCCCCACGGGTCGGCGTCCGGCGCGTCGCGGACGGGTTGTTCTCCGAGTGGCTGGTGGACCGGCTGGAGGTCGGGGACGAGGTCGAGGTCGGGCCGCCCGCAGGCGCGTTCACCCCGGCGCTCGAGGCGGGGACGCACCACGGGCTGATCGCCGCCGGCTCGGGCATCACCCCGGTGCTGTCCATCGCCGCGTCCCTGCTCGCGGCGCACGACGACACCCACGTCACGCTGCTCTACGGCAACCGCCGCACGGACACCGTGATGTTCACCGAGGAGATCGCGGACCTCAAGAACGCGCACGGCCCGCGGCTCCACCTGCTCAACGTGCTCTCCCGGGAACCCACCGAGGCGGAGATCTTCAACGGCCGGCTCGACGCGGAGCGGATGCGCACCCTGTTCGGCGCGCTGGTGGACGTCGAGGGCGTCGACCACTGGTGGCTCTGCGGTCCGCTCGGCATGACCGAGGACGCCGTCGCGGTGCTCACCGAGCTCGGGGTGGACCGGAAGCGGGTGCACCGCGAGCTGTTCTACGTCGACGAGCCGCCGCCCGAGCCGCACCGCGACGAACCCACCGAGGTCACGGACGGCAGCGAGGTCACCGTCGTCCTCAACGGACGGTCGACCCGGCTCACGCTGCCCCGCACCGTCTCCGTGTTGGACGCGGCGCAGAAGGTCCGCGGAGACCTGCCGTTCGCCTGCAAGGGCGGGGTCTGCGGGACCTGCCGGGCCAAGGTCACCGCCGGGGACGTCACGATGCGCCGCAACTTCGCGCTGGAGGACGACGAGGTCGAGGCCGGCTTCGTGCTGACCTGCCAGACGCTCCCTGTCTCCGACGAGGTCACCGTCGACTACGACGCCTGACCGCGGGGTGGGGCGGTCGTGCCGCGGACGACCAGGGCCGGGGGGAGGACCACCTCGCGGGGTGGGACCTCCTCCTCCAGGCGTTCGACGGCCGCCCGGACGGCGTTCTGCGCGAGGCCCGCGGCGTCCTGGCGGACGGTCGTGAGGTCGACGTGGGAGAGATGCGCGAGGTGGTCGTCGTTGTAGCCGACGACCGAGATCTCGGCCGGCACCTCGACGCCCGCGCGACGCAGGGTGTCCAGCAGGCCGATGGCGCAGCGGTCGTTGGCCGCGATGACGGCGGTGGGGGGCGAGTCCTCGGCGAGAAGTGTGCGGCCGGCGGCGATCCCCGCGTCCTCGTGGTAGGCCCCGGGGAGGATCCGCACGTCGCGGTCCAGCCCGTGGGCGCGCATGGCGGCGACGTAGCCCTCGCGCCGGACGCGGGCGTTCGGCCCGCTCGGGCCACCGTCGACGTGCACGATCCGTCGGTGCCCGAGCCCCACGAGATGGTCGACGGCCAGGCGCATCCCCTCGGCATCCGCGCTGCGGATGCTGTCCACCGCCGCGCCGCCCGCACTGCGCCCCACGACGACGGCGACGGCACGGGCGCCGAGGTCGTCGAGGAAGGCGTCGTCGACGACCGGGCCCAGCAGGATCACGCCCTCGCAGCGGTGCGCGAGCAGCGCCTCGACGGCCTTGGCCTCGTCCCGGCCGGGGGTGCTCGCCGAGAGCAGCACGTCGTAACCGCGGCGTTCCGCCTCCGGGTAGATCGCCTCGACGAGGTCCGCCTCGAACGGCTCCCGCACCGTCATCAGCACCCCGAGGGTGCGGCTACGGCCCCGGGCGAGCAGGCGCGCGGCGTTGTCCGGGCGGTAGTCGAGCTCCTCCGCGGCGCGCAGCACCTTCTCGCGGCTCTCCGCGCTGGCCCCGGGAGCGCCGCGGAACACCAGGGAGACCAGGGCGCGGGACACGCCGGCGCGCGCGGCGACGTCGACCATCGTCGGCCGCCGCCGGCCTTCCGCGCTTCCCACGCCGCCATTCTCCCCGGCCGTCTGAACCACCCACTATGTCTTGACATGCGAACGTGGCGGCAGCATAGTTCTGCGCGGCGCTACTAGAGCGCTCTAGTCCCCACCGACGAGGACGTCCACGGCTCAGGAAGAGCTGCGGGCATCCCGCTAGACCGGGAGTTCTACCGTGACCGCATCATCGACGATCCGGATCGGCTCGGCGCCCGATTCCTGGGGCGTCTGGTTCCCCTCCGACCCCGCGCAGACCCCGGCCGACCGGTTCCTCTCCGAGGTCTCCGGGGCCGGCTACGAGTGGATCGAGCTCGGCCCCTACGGGTACCTGTCGACGGACGCGGCGGAGCTGGCCGACCAGCTCGAGAAGCACTCGCTGAAGGTCTCCGCGGGCACCGTCTTCGAGCACCTGCACCGGCCGGACTCGTGGGAGGACGTCTGGAAGCAGGTCACCGACGTCGCCGCGCTGACCGCGGCCGTCGGCGGCAAGCACATCGTCGTCATCCCGGACACCTGGCGGGACCACAAGACCGGCGCGCCGCTGGAGGACCGCAGCCTCTCCGACGAGCGGTGGGGCCTGCTGACCACCGGAATGGACGAGCTGGGCCGCCGGATCCTCGAGGAGTACGGCCTGCACGTGCAGTTCCACAGCCACGCGGACAGCCACGTCGGCTACCAGCACGAGATCGAGCGGTTCGTGCAGAACACGAACCCCGAGTACGTCAACCTCTGCCTGGACACCGGGCACGTCTCCTACTACGGCGGGGACAACCTCGAGCTGATCCGCAAGTACCCGGAGCGCATCGGCTACCTGCACCTCAAGCAGGTCGACCCGGCGATCATCGCCCGCGTCGAGGCCGAGGACCTGCCGTTCCCCGAGGCCGTGAGGCTCGGCGCCATGATCGAGCCGCCGCTGGGCGTGCCGGACATGCCGTCGCTGCTGGCCGCCGTCGAGGAGCTGGGCACGGACATCTTCGCGATCGTCGAGCAGGACATGTACCCCTGCCCGCCGGAGCACCCGCTGCCCATCGCCCAGCGCACCCACACCTACCTGGCGGGATGCGGCGGCCGGTCGCTCTCCATGGGGACCCCGCGGGCCTGAGCCCGCCACCGTCGTCGCGAGCAGGAGGCTCCACCATGTCTGATCTCAAGGTCGCCGTCATCGGTGTCGGCAAGATGGGCGCGTTCCACGTCGACAGCCTGACGAAGCGCACCCGCGGCGCACAGGTCGTCGCGGTCAGCGACTTCTCCCCGGAGCGGGCGGCCGAGGTCGCCGGCCCGATCGGGGCGCGGGTCGTGGCGGACCCGTTCGTGGCCATCGGTGCCGCCGACGTCGACGCGGTCGTGCTCGCCAGCCCCGGCTTCGCACACGAGAAGCAGGTCCTCGCCTGCCTCGAGCGGGGGATCCCGGTGCTGTGCGAGAAGCCGCTGACCATGGACGGCCCGACGTCCTACGAGGTCGTCCGCGCCGAGGCCGAGACCGGGCGCTCGCTCATTCAGGTCGGCTTCATGCGGCGCTTCGACACCGAGTACGCGGGCCTGCGTTCGCTGATCGAGAGCGGGGAGCTTGGCGCGCCGCTGGTGCTGCACTGCACCCACCGCAACCCCGAGGTCCCGGACTCCTTCACCTCCGAGATGGCGATGACGGACTCGGTCGTGCACGAGGCGGACTGCACCCGCTTCCTGCTCGGCGAGGAGGTCGTCGCGGTGACCGTGCTGCGCGGGACGCCCACTTCCGCCGCGCCGGCCGGGGTCAGCGACCCGATGTTGGTGCTGTTCGAGACCGAGTCCGGCCGCCTGGTGACCGTCGAGAGCTTCGTGCGGACGGGCGTGGCCTACGAGGTGCGCACCGAGCTCGTCGCGGAGTGCGGGCAGGCGACCATCGGCCTGGACCAGAACCTGCAGGTCAAGCAGGCCGGTCGCTGGGGCGGGACGATCTCCCCGGACTTCGTCGTCCGCTTCGGGGCCGCCTACGACACCCAGATGCAGCGCTGGGTCGACGCCGCCGCGCAGGGCACGATCGACGGCGCCGGCGCCTGGGACGGCTACGCCGCGGCTGCGATCTGCGAGGCCGGTGTCGACGCCGTCCGGTCCGGCCGGCGCACCGAGGTGAAGCTCGAGGCGCGGCCGTGAAACTCGCACTGGACCCGCAGATGTTCTACGCCACGCACTCCGTGCTGGAGCTTCCGGACGTGGTGGCGCGCATGGGCTACAAGTACATGGAGCTCTCGCCGAAGGCGGACTTCGTCCCCTTCTTCTCCTATCCGCGGGCCGACGACGCGACCGTCGTCGCGCTGCGCAAGCGGGCCGCGGACGCGGGCGTCGCCATCGCCTCGGTGCTGCCCGTCCTGCGCTGGTCCGGCCCCGGCGAGGACGAGCGGCAGGCCGCGGTGCGGGCCTGGAAGCGCGCCATCCAGATCGCCGTCGACCTCGGCGTGGATGTCATGAACTCCGAGTTCAACGGCCGCCCGGAGGCCCCGGAGCTGGCGGAGAGCCAGTTCCTGCGCTCGATGGACGAGCTGATCCCGGTGTTCGAGCGGGAGGGCGTGAAGCTCGTCCTCGAGCCCCACCCGGACGACTTCATCGAGGACGGGCACGCCGCCGTCGCCATGGTCCGCGGGCTCGACAAGGAGTGGATCTCCTTCCTCTACTGCACCCCGCACACCTTCCACCAGGGGAACGACGCGGCCGGGATCATCGTCGACGCTTGGAAGAAGGTCACCTACGTGCACCTCGCGGACACCCTGGACCACACGGCGTCGCACGGCTTGCGCTACATCGTGAACCCGCCCGGCTCGACCGTCCGCGTGCACCAGCACGCCGAGATCGGCCGCGGCGAGGTCGACTTCGACGAGGTCTTCGGGGCACTCGCCGCGGTGGGCTTCGACGGCGTGGTGTCCAGCTGCGTGTTCGGCTGGGAGGAGCACGCGGAGGCGATCAGCGTCCGGCAGCGGGAGAAGGCCACGGCGCTCATCGCGAAGCACTTCTCGTCGGCGACGCCGGGGAGACACACGCCCCGCTGAGCCCTGAACGACCCCGAGGCCCGGACTCCCGTGTGGGGGCCGGGCCTCGGGTGTGACCGGCGCCGCTCGCGCCGCCCGCGGTGATTCTCCTAGGATCGGCGCCGTGCCCGGCCACGATCTGACGCGACGTCTCGCGATCGACCTGTGCCGCGTGTGGGCCGCGGGCTGTCCCGTCTGCTGATCCGCCCCGACAGCCGCTCCACGCCTTCACGCGGAGCAGGCCCGCACCCGTCGTCGCAGCAGCCTGGGGCAGCCATGAACATCGCCAGCCCGACGTCGTCCGCGCGCGTCACCCGCCGCGCCGCCGCCGCCAGCCTCGTCGGCACCACCGTCGAGTGGTACGACTTCTACCTCTACGCCACCGCGTCCGCGCTGGTCCTCGGCCCGTTGTTCTTCACCGACGCGGACCCGTCGACCGGTGTGCTCGCCTCTTTCGCCACCTACGCCGCCGGTTTCGGCGCCCGCCCGATCGGGGCGTTGATCGCCGGGCACATCGGGGACCGGTTCGGGCGGCGACCGATACTCGTCTGGTCGTTGATCCTGATGGGGATCGCCACGGCGGCGATCGGCATGCTGCCCACGTACCCGCAGGCCGGGGTGCTCGCGCCCGTGCTGCTCGTCGCGCTGCGGCTGGTGCAGGGGCTCGCGGTCGGCGCCGAGTGGGGCGGCGCGGTGCTGATGTCCGTCGAGCACTCGGCGGGCGAGCGCCGTGGGCTCTTCGGCAGCTTCCCGCAGATCGGCTCGCCCGCCGGGATGCTGCTCGCGTCGGGCATCTTCGCGCTGGTCCGCGGCACCACGGATCAGGCCGCGTTCCTCTCCTGGGGCTGGCGGATCCCGTTCCTGCTGAGCCTGGTGCTCGTCGCCGTCGGGCTCTGGATCCGGCTCGGACTGGAGGACGCGCCGGTCTACCGGGAGGTGCGGCGCACGCAGCAGGTGTCGCGGCGCCCGCTCGTCGACGTCGTCCGGACGCACCAGCGCAACCTCTGGCTGACCATCGGTCTGCGGATGTCCCAGAACGCGCTCTACGTCCTGTGCACCACCTTCGCGCTGACCTACCTGGTGCAGGGCGAGGTCGCGGACCCGAACGCGGGGCTCACCGCCGTCATCGTCGCGTCCGCGATCGGGCTCGTCACGACCCCGTTGTGGGCGGTGCTGTCCGACCGGGTCGGGCGCCGTCCCGTCTACCTGGCGGGCGCGATCGGCGGGGCGATCTTCCTGATCGTGTTCTTCCTGCTGCTGGACACCGGGTCCACGCCGTTGATCGTGCTCGCCATGGTGATCGCGGTGAACCTGTTCCACGACGCGATGTACGGTCCGCAGGGCGCCTGGTTCACCGAGCTGTTCGCGACGGGCGTGCGGTACAGCGGGGCGTCGATCGGGTACCAGTTCGGGTCCGTGCTCTCCGGCGGCACCGCTCCGCTGATCGCCGCGGCGCTGCTGCTCGCGGGCGGCGGCCGGCCGTGGCTGATCTGGGTGTACTTCCTGGTGCTGTCCGCCCTCACGATCACCGCGACCGTGCTGGCACCGGAGACGTACCGGGCGTCGATCGACGAGAGGGAGAGCGTCACCGCATGAGCCGCATCCTGCTGAACGCCTTCGACATGGCCTGTGTCGGTCACCAGTCGGCCGGGCTCTGGCGGCATCCCGACGACCGCGGCGAGAGCTACACCGACCTCGGCTACTGGACGGGTCTCGCCCGGCTGCTCGAGGACGCCGGCTTCGACGCGCTGTTCCTCGCGGACGTCCTGGGCGTCTACGACGTGTACGGCGGCTCCCGGGACGCGGCCGTCCGGCAGGCGGCCCAGGTCCCGGTGAACGACCCGGTGATGGCCGTGCCCGCGATGGCCGCGGTGACGTCGCGGCTGGGTTTCGGGGTGACGGTGTCGCTCGCCTACGAGCACCCCTACGCGCTGGCCCGCCGGATGACGACGCTGGACCACCTGACGAAGGGCCGCGTCGGCTGGAACATCGTGACGTCCTACCTGGCGAGCGCGGCGCGCAACCTCGGCCGCGGCGAGCAGATCCCGCACGACGAGCGCTACGACCTCGCGGACGAGTACCTCGAGGTCTGCTACAAGCTGTGGGAGGGCTCCTGGGAGTCCGACGCGGTGGTGCGGGACCGGGCGGGCGGCGTGTTCGCCGACCCCGCGAAGGTCCACGACATCGAGCACAAGGGCAGGTACTTCGAGGTCCCGGGACCGTTCCTGTCCGAGCCCTCCCCGCAGCGCACGCCGGTGCTGTTCCAGGCCGGCGCCTCGCCGCGCGGCATCCGGTTCGCGGGCACGCACGCCGAGGCCGTCTTCGTCAGCGGTCCGACGCCGGCGGTGGTGCGCCGCTCGGTCGACGCCGTCCGTGAGGCGACCGCCGCCTCCGGCCGGGACCCGCGTTCGGTGAAGATCTTCGCGATGCTCACGGCGATCGCCGACGAGACGGACGCGGCCGCCCGGGCCAAGCGGGACTCCTACCTGGAATGGGCGTCGCCGGAGGCCGCGCTCGCCCTGTTCGGCGGCTGGTCCGGGGTGGACCTGGCGGGTGCGTCCCCGGACGACGCGCTGTCCTACGTGGAGAACGACTCCACCCGCTCCGCGCTCGCCTCCTTCACGGTCGCCGACCCCTCGAAGACCTGGACCGTCGGCGAGCTGGCGAGGTTCGTGAGCGTCGGCGGGCGCGGGCCCGTGGTCGTCGGCTCCGGGGCGACGGTCGCGGACGAGCTGGAGCGCTGGGTCGACGAGGCGGACGTCGACGGTTTCAACCTCGCCTACGCCGTCACACCCGGGACCTTCGAGAACTTCGCGGGGTACGTGGTGCCGGAGCTGCGGGCGCGGGGGAGGGCGCAGGAGACCTACGCGGCGCCGACACTGCGGGAGAACCTGGGAACGAGTTCGGGCCCCCTGCTGGCCGCCGACCATCCCGGCGCCGGGTACCGGCGAAGCTGAACGCCCGCGGTTCGGCGCCTCCGCTCGCGTCCCGTCGCGTGCGGAGCCGTTTCGGGCGCGGCGTAGTGGGGCACCTCCCGGCCATGACCGATCCCGCGACGATCGCACCGGAGGTCACCGACCTCGACGCCCTGCGCGCCGCCGCGAAGAACTGCACCGGCTGCGAGCTGCACGAATGCGCCGGGCCGACGGTCGTCGGGGCCGGGTCGGCGGGGGCCTGGCTGATGCTGGTGGGGGAACAACCCGGGGACCAGGAGGACAAGGCGGGGGAGCCGTTCGTGGGCCCGGCGGGGAAGCTGCTGGACCGGGCGCTGGAGCAGGCCGGGATCGAGCGGGACGCCGTGTACGTCACCAACGCCGTCAAGCACTTCCGGTTCGAGCAGCGCGGGAAGCGGCGGATCCACAAGACCCCGGCCGTCGGGCACATCCGCGCCTGCCGGCCGTGGCTGGACGCCGAGCTGCGGCTGGTCGACCCGCCGGTGGTCGGGGTGCTGGGCAGCGTCGCCGGGAAGGCGCTGCTCGGACCGAAGTTCAAGATCACCGAACATCGCGGCGAGGTCCTGGAGTGGGAGGGCCGGGTGCTCGTGCCGACGGTGCATCCCTCGTCGGTGCTGCGGGGTGAGCCGGAGAAGCGCGAGGAGGCGTTCGACGCGCTCGTCGCGGACCTGAAGGTGGTCGCGGCGCAGCGCCGCTGACGAATCGCTCGCGTTCGGGTTGCTCGGCGCGCGTCGGAACCCGAGCGGCGGGTGGCGCGGCGCATCCGGGCGTCGTTCCGGAACGCCTGAGGCGCGCGTCGTGGTGGTTCCGCTCGCGGCCGGACCCGCTCGCGCAGGATCCGGGACGCGAGCGGAGCACCCTCAGTCCGGCACGTCGACGTCGACCTCGCGGACGCGGAGGGCCTCGACCGTGCCGGCGGTCAGCTCTGCGAGCCAGGCCTGGAACGGCGCCACCTCGTCGCTCGGCACCTGCACGGTCAGGACGGCGTCGGCGCCGTACTCCACGTCGACCACCCGGTGCGACGCCGTGAGCAGCGCGTTCTGCACCCGGCCCGCCTCCGCGTGCTCGACGGCGAGCAGGAGTTCGGTGTGCCGGACCCGGCGCAGCGTCCCGAGGGCGTCCACCGCTTCGGAGACGGACCTCCCGTACGCGCGGACGAGCCCGCCCGCGCCAAGCTTGATCCCGCCGAACCATCGGGTCACCACGGCGGCGACGTCGGTCAGCTCGCGGCGCAGCAGCACCTCCAGCATCGGGACGCCCGCGGTGCCACCGGGCTCGCCGTCGTCGGTGGAGCGCTGGGAGCCGCCGTCCGGGCCGACCCGGAACGCGGAGCAGTTGTGCGTGGCGTCCCAGTGCTCGCGGCGGACGCCGGCGATGAACGCGGCGGCCTGCTCGTCGTCGGACACGCGGGCGAGGGCGCACCGGAACCGCGACCGCTGGATCTCGATCTCGTGGACGCCGTCGCGGGCGATCACGCGCAGGGGTCCGGGCACGGGCGTGACGCTAACGGGGACAGTGAGCCGGGTCGCGATCCGGCCGTCTTCGGTAACGATTCAGATGATCGCCACGTCGATACGGGTGTCACTGTCGAGCACTCTGGGAGGACCCCTCGTGATGACCGTCATCCGGCGCGCCGTGCGCCACCTCGACGAGTGGACGCTCGTCGCGTTCAACCCGCACTACCCCGTCGGTTCCCGCAGCTGACGCACCGAGGGCCGGCACCGGGATGATCCCGGCACCGGCCCGTCGAGCATCTGCTCAGTGCCCCGTCGGCCCGGCACCGTCGCCGGTGGCCCCGGGCGCCCTCGTGGGGCGCACCCGGACCCACAGTCCGAACAGCACCGCCACCACCAGCATCGCGATGCCGGTGTCGAGGTTGATGTTGAACCCGCCGGCCTTGGCGATGTCCGCGTCCGTCGTCGTGGCCAGCCCCAGGATCAGCAGCACCAGCCCGTACACCGCGAACAGCACCGCGAGCACCGTGCGCAGGTCGAACAGTCGGGAAGCGGTCGACGACACCGGGGTGTCGTGCCCGATCCGGGCACCTTCCGATTCGGTCATGGTCTCGCTCCTCAGCTGAAGATCACGTAGAGGACGACGGTCAGCGCGAGCACGCCGCCGCCGAGGACGCCCGGACGCCGGTACCACCCGGAGTCCTCGCCGTCGGAGGTGTGCTGCCGGTCGGCCTTCGGCGTCAGGCTCCACACCAGACCGACGAGCTCGGTCTCGGTCTTCGGCTTCGTGACCTGCGAGACGATCACGGCCACGATGATGCCGACCACGAACGCCGCGCTCGCCCCGACGAAGCTGCCCGCCTGGCTCGAGAGGGCCAGCACACCGGTGCTGACCAGGATGTTCACCACGACCGCCGCGGCCGTGCCGGACAGCAGCCCGATCCAGGCCGACGTGCCGGTCATCCGCCGCCAGAACAGGCCGAGAATGAAGATCGCGAACAGCGGCGCGTTGAAGAAGCTGAACAGGGACTGGATGTAGTCCATCAGGTTGGACGAGCCGGACGCGATGAACGCCGTCCCGATCGCCAGCACGCAGCCGATCACCGTGACCCAGCGCCCGACCTGCAGGTAGTACCGGTCCGAGCGGCCGGGCCGCACCCAGTCCTGCCAGATGTCGTAGGTGAAGACGGTGTTGAACGAGCTGATGTTCGCGGCCATGCCGGCCATGAACGCGGCCAGCAGACCCGCGATGGCGACGCCGAGGATCCCGTTCGGCAGGACCTCCTTCATCAGCAGCGACAGCGCGTTGTTGTAGGTGACGTCGCTCGGCTGTCCGTTCTTCAGCGCGCTGAGCTGCGGGACCAGCACCGCGGCGACCATGCCGGGGATGACGACGACGAGCGGGATCAGCGCCTTCGGGAACGCCCCGATCAGCGGCGTGCGCTTGGCCGCGGACATGCTCTTCGCGGACAGGGCGCGCTGGACCTCGGCGAAGTTCGTCGTCCAGTAGCCGAACGAGAGCACGAAGCCGAGGCCGAACACCAGGCCCACCACCGAGAGCACCGGGTTCGCGATCTCGGTGAGCGACGTCCCGGGCCAGGAGCTCAGCTGCTCGGCGCCGCCGGGGCCGTCGGTCACGGCCTGCTTGAGGCCGCTCCAGCCGCCTACGCGGTTGAGGCCCGCGATGGTCAGCGGGATGAGCAGTGCCAGGATCACGAAGAACTGCAGCACCTCGTTGTAGATCGCCGCCGAGAGGCCGCCGAGGGTGGTGTACGCGAGCACGATCAGCGCCGCGACCGGGATGGCCAGCGGGAGCGGCCAGCCGAGCAGGGCCTCGAGCAGCAGGCCGAGCGAGAAGAGGTTGACACCCGCGATCAGGATCGACGCGAACGCGAAGATCACGGCCTGCACGCGCTGCGTGGTCCGGTTGAACCTCTTGTAGAGGAACTCGGGGACGCTGCGGGCCTTGGAGCCGTAGTAGAACGGCATCATCACCAGGGCGAGGAACACCATCGCAGGGATGGCGCCGATCCAGTAGTAGTGGACGGTCGGGATGCCGTACTGGGCCCCGTTCGCCACCATGCCGATCAGCTCGAGCGCACCGAGGTTGGCCGAGATGAAGGCCAGTCCGGTCACCCACGCCGGCATCGAGCGGCCGGAGAGCAGGAAGTCCAGGCTGGAGGAGACCGAGCGCCGCGCGGCGAACCCGATCCCCAGCACGAGGACGAAGTAGAAGGCGACGAGCAGGTAGTCGATCGCGTTCGCGTCGAGTCTGAGATCGGTCTGGGCCTGCGCCAGCATCATCGGAGGGTCCCTCCTCGTGCCGCGCGCCGGTACACGCTGCGCGTCATTGCGACTCCTTGGCCTGGTGCCCGTGTGGCGGCTGTGACGGGATGGCACCCGCCCGCGTACGGACACGACTGAACATTGTCGGACAGAGTAGATCTGTTGGGTCGCGCAACATACCCCGGATGAGGGATTCGACGCGCGCCGAGCTGCCCGTATCCGTGTCGAGACCTGGCGTTGACGTTCGTGTGGTCGCGTTGCATTGTGTGCGGATGGGCGGGGACGACGCGGAGAAGCGGCAGGATCCGCCGGGGCTGCTCGCCCGTCGTCGCCGGGAGCTGATCGTCGAGCGGGTCCGCGCGCAGGGCTCGGTCCGGGTCTCCGACCTCGCCGCCTGGCTCGGCGTCTCGGACATGACGGTCCGCCGGGACCTCGACGCGCTCGCCCGGCGCCGGCTACTGGACAAGGTCCACGGTGGGGCGACCGCCGTGGACCCGCCGTCCGGGACCGACGAGCCCGGGTTCTCCGCGAAGTCCGGCCGGCACCTCGCGGAGAAGGAGGGGATCGCGCGGGCCGCCGCCCGGCTCGTCGAGCCCGGTTCCGTCGTCGGCCTCTCCGCGGGGACGACGACGTACGCGCTCGCCCGCCGGCTCGTCGACGTCCCCGGACTGACGGTCGTCACCAACTCCCTCGCCGCGGCGGAGGTGCTGCACCGGGTGGACCGGGCGGACCGGATGGTGATCCTCACCGGGGGCATCCGCACTCCCTCGGAGGCGCTGGTCGGGCCGGTCGCGGTGGCGGCGCTGCGGACGCTGAACCTGGATCTCGTCTTCCTCGGCGTGCACGGGATGTCCGCGGCCGCCGGGTTCACCACGCCGAACCTGATGGAGAGCGAGACGGACCGGGCGCTCGTCGAGGCGGGCCACCGGCTGGTGGTGGTCGCGGACAGCTCGAAGTGGGGCGTCACCGGGATCTCGACGATCGCCTCGCTGGCCGAGGCGGACGTGCTCGTGACCGACACGGGCATCGACGACGAGGCCCGCGCGGTGCTCTCCGGCGAGGTCGGGGAGCTCGTGCTGGCGTGACCCCGCCGGATGTGCCCGCGCGCGGGCACGCAGGTCTGATCGCGTTTTCGCAGCTCACCTGGGGTCGTGCGTGGGGAACCTCGTTCTAGCGAGGTTCCACGCTCACAGGCGGACGGCGTTGTGGAAAGGCATGTTCGCCATGTCCGAGTACTTCACCGGCTCCCCGGACGTGCTGGCGTTGAGGATCTTGCCGTTGCCCGCGTAGATGCCGACGTGGCTGACCGGGGAGTAGAAGAACACCAGGTCGCCGGGCTGCAGGTTCGCCATGCTGACCGGAGTGCCCAGCTGGGACTGCGCGTTGGAGGAGTGCGGCAGGCTCTTGCCGACCTGGCTGAACGCCCACTGGACGAGACCGGAGCAGTCGAACGAGTTCGGCCCGGCGGCGCCCCACACGTAGGGCTTGCCGAGCTTGCCGGTGGCCAGCGCGAGGGCCTTGGCACCCGGGCCGGAGCCGGTCGAGGCGGCCGGGGCGGAGACGTCCCCGGAGCCGGAGCCGGAGCCGCCGCCGCGGGCGGGCTGCGCCGAGAGCGCCGAGCGGGCTTGCGCCGCCTTGGTCCGGGCGAGCTTCTCCGCGGCGGCCTTCTGCTCCGCGGCGCGCGCGAGGGCGAGGTTGTTCGCCGCGATCCCGGCGGCGTCCGCCCGGTCGAAGACCGCGGGGAACGCGTCGTTCGCCCGGCCGACGGCCGAGCCGAGCGTCGAGTTCATCGCCGACGGAGCCGAGGCCGAGACGAGCTGGACGTTCTCGCCCTCCGGGACGGCGCGTATCGAGCCGGTGCCCGTGGTCGTCAGGGCCGCGGCGGCCCCGGCCGGGACGGAACCGCCCACCGCGGTGAGGACGGCCGTGGCGCCGAGCACCGTCACGGACACGGCGGCGGCCGCGGTCCGCGGCGAGCGCGGGAACGGCAGCGTCGTGAAGCCCTGGGCCGGGATGACGCGGGTGACCGCGGACGGGTCGGCGTTGCCGACCCAGCCCTCCGGCAGCCCCGCGGGCGGGGTGTCCTGCTCCGGGGCGACGTGCCGGGTGGGGCGCCCGGTACGGCCCTCGGTGCCGGGCGGGGCGAGCCTGGCCAGCAGCTCCGCGGCCGAGAGGGAGCGCTCGGTGGACGGATCGGACTGCTCGCCCGCGCGGTGGCGCGCACGCTGTTCGGTCATGCTCGGGGTCCTCGCACGTCCCGCGGGGGTCCTGGTGGGGAGCCGGACCCTGGTCCGCGCCTGTCGCGTTCTGACGGGCGCCCGGGGGAATGTCGACGGACAGGCGGGGAACGTGTCGACCGGGCGCGCCGCCCGGGGTCTCCCGTTCGGCCGTGCGACCGTAACCACGTCGTGATCTCCTCCGGAACCGGCCCAGGGCCCGGTGCGACGAACGGACGGCGGCGGAAGGTCAGCGAACGCCCGCCTGCGACGACCGTTCTCAGTGTTCTCAGGTCCGCCCCGCGCCGAGGCGCCTCAGCGTCGTCACAGGCGCCGTCGTTAGCGTCGACGGCACGACCGTCCCGGCGCACCGTGGCACCGGGCCCACCGAACACCTGGGGGAGGACCTCCGTAATGATCACCGATGCCCGCACCGTCGAACCCGGGACCGTGGTCGACGCCGAGGTGTGCGTGATCGGCACCGGCCCGGCGGGCGCCGCCGCGGCGGCCGAGCTCGCCTCCCGGGGCGCGGACGTCGTGGTCCTGGAGGGTGGCGGCAAGGGCGCCGACCGGGAGGCCCTGGACACCTACCGCGGGGTCGCGGGCACCGGCGCGCACGACCCGCTCGAAGCGGTGCGGCAGAAGCGGCTCGGCGGCAGCAGTGCGACCTGGGGCGGCCGCTGCGCGCCGCTCGACGACCTGGACCTCGACGCGCGGGAGTGGGTCCCGGGCAGCGGCTGGCCGATCCCGCACGCGGAGCTGCGCCGGTACTACCCGCGTGCCCAGCGGCACCTGCAGGCCGGGTCCTGCGAGTACTCCGCGGCCCGCTCCGGCTTCCCGGAGTCGCCCGTCCCGGCGTCGGACGTCCTGACCTGGGACGACACCTGGCGCTGGAGCCCGCCCACGAAGCTCGCCCCGCGGATCACCGCCCTCGCCACGGCGGACCAGGTGCGGTTGTTCCTCCACGCCGGGGTGGCGCGGTTCGACCGCGATCCGCTCGGCGGCGCGGTCACCGCGGCCGTCGTGGTGCCGCGGCCGGGGGTGGAGATCACCGTCCGGGCGCGCGCCTACGTGCTCGCGGCGGGCGGGCTGGAGTCGACGCGGATCCTGCTGGCCTCGGACACCGCCGGCGGCGCGGGCATCGGCAACGAGCACGACCAGCTCGGCCGGCACTACATGACCCACCCCGTCGGCGAGGTGGGCCGGATCGTGCCGACGGACGCGGGCCGGGCCCTCGCGCTCGGCTACGTGAGCAGCGGCGACGGCGTCTACGCCCGGCGGATGCTGGCGCTCGGCCGTCGCACCCAGGAGGCGCACCGGCTGCGGAACCTCAAGGCGGCGCTCTGGTTCGCGGACCCGAAGGACCCCGCCCACGGCGACGGCCTGCTGTCCACCTTCGCGCTCACCTACTGGGGTCTCGGCCGCGCCCGGCTGGGCTTCAAGTCCTCCGGCACGCACGCCCAGTACACCGGCACCACCGGGATCGCCCGGCACCTGCGCAACGTCGTGGCGGACCTGCCGCGGGTCGGCGCGTTCGCCGCGTCCTGGGCCCGGCCGCGGCTCACCGGCGGCCGGATCCTGCCGTCGTTCATGCCGCTGGACGGCGCGCACTGCCGGCTCCGCTTCGACGCCGAGCAGTCCCCGGACCCGGCGAGCCGGGTGACGCTGGACCGCGAGCGCGACGCGCTCGGCCAACGCCGGCTCCGGGTGGACTACTCGGTCTCGGCGGAGGACCGGCGGAGCATCGTCGCGTCCATGCGCATGATCGGCGGCGAGCTGGAGCGGCTGGGGCTCGCCTCGGTCGACCTCTCCGACGTCGAGGAGGTGCTGGACATGCCGTTCACCGACGGGACGCACCAGATGGGCCTGCTGCGGATGTCCGACTCGCCGCGCACCGGTGTCGTCGACACCCACGCCAGGGTGCACGGGTGCCCCAACCTCTTCGTCGCCAGCAGCGCCGTCTTCCCGACGGCCGGCGCCGTCGGGCCCACGCTGGCGCTGGTCGCGCTGGCCTGCCGGACGGCGGAGACGGCGTTCGCCGCCACCCGGAACCGGGTTCAGGCCGGGACGGGGTCCAGCACCGCGTCGTAGACCTCCCGGAGCCGCTTCGCCCAGCCCACGGCCTCGAACCGCTCGAGGTAGCGGGCCCGGGCGGCGCGGCCCATCTCCGCGCGGAGCGCGTCGTCCCCGCCGAGGCGGATCATCGCGGCGGTGATCGCGCCGGCGTCCAGCGGGACCACGACCCCGGTGTCCCGGGTGACGATCTCGGGCAGCCCCCCGACGCGCGTCACGATCGCGGGCACCCCGGCCGCCAGGCCGCGGACGACGACGCTGGGCATCGCGTCCGCGCGGGTGGTGTGCAGCTGCAGGTCCGCCGCCGCGAGCATCCCGGCCGGGTCCTCGTGCGGGGCGAACAGGAGGCGGTCGCGCAGGGCGTCGTCGCGGGAGACGCGGGCCTCCAGCCACGCGCGCAGCGGCCCGTCCCCGGTGAGGACGACGGTCCACGGGCTGTCCGCAGGGAGCTCGGCGACGGCGTCGAGCAGCATGTCCTGGCCCTTGCCCCGGCGCATCGGGGCGGCGGAGACGGCGAGCAGCCCGTCGTCGGCGGCGCCGAGCCGGGTGCGTATGCGGGAGATCGCCTCGGGGGGCACCGGGCCCGGGTCGGTGACGCCGTCGGGGAGCACGACGAGACCGTGCCCGGAGCCCGCGACGCGCGCGTACCAGTCCCGTTGCAGCTCGGAGATCGCGATGCTGCGGGTGACGAACCGCTTGCGCGCGAACACCTTGGCGGTGCGGCGGACCCGGTCGAGGCGGTCCGCCGGCTCGTCGTGGATCAGGTGCAGCGTCGAGACCACCGGGATCCGCAGCCGGGCGCCGAGGGCGCCGCCCAGGACGTCCGCGTTCGGCATGTGGGTGTGGATCAGCGCGACGTCGAGCCCGCGCAGGATCTCGGCGGCGCGAGGGAGCGCCCGCGGATCCCAGGGCGCGACGCCCAGCTCGACGACCGTCGCCCCGGACCGGCGCAGCCGCTCGGCCGGCGGGGTGTTCGCGTTGCCCGAGATCGCGACGACGACCAGTTCCAGGCCGGCGGGCTCCGCCGCTCCGGCCAGTGCGACGAGACCGGTCTCCGACCCGTCCGGGTGGAGCGTGTCCACCAGGTGCGCCACCCTCACGCGAGCGTCCTCCTCGATGCGTCGTCCGGGCCGATCTTCGAGGTGTGCCTTCACTCCGTCGGGTGGCGACAGTACCCGCGTGAGCCCGGTCCGCGACCCGGAGAAAGTGTCCTGACCGAACTGTCCGCCCTCGCCCGTTACGGTCTGCCCATGCGAAAGGTGCACGTCATCGGGATCGGCGCGGGGGACCCGGACCACCTCACCGTGCAGGCGGTGCGGGCCCTCAACGAGGTGGACGTCTTCTTCCTCATCGGCAAGGGCGAGGTGAAGGACGATCTCGCGGCCCTCCGGACGCAGATCCTCGCCACGCACGTGCCCACGAGGAACTACCGGGTCGTCGAGGCCCGGGACCCGGAGCGGGACCGGGGCGCCGGGTCGGGGGAGGGCGCGGGCTCGGCGGCCTACCGTGAGGCCGTCGTGGACTGGCAGGACCGGCGCGCCGAGATCTACGCCCGGATGATCGACGACGAGCTGCCCGACGGCGCGTGCGGCGCCTTCCTCGTGTGGGGGGACCCCGCGCTCTACGACGGCACCCTGCGCCTGCTGGAGCGGATCCGCGCCACCGGCACGGACTTCCAGGTGACGTCGATCCCCGGGATCTCCAGCGTCCAGGCCCTCGCCGCCGCGCACCGGCTCATCCTCAACCGGATCGGCCGGCCCGTGCTGATCACCACGGGAAGGCGGATCGCCGAGGGCATGCCCCCGGACGTCGACGACGTGGTGGTGATGCTCGACGGCGGCACCGCCTTCGCCGAGCTCCCCGACGCCGCGGGCCTCGACATCTACTGGGGCGCCTACCTGGGCACGCCGGACGAGCTGCTGTGCTCCGGGCCGCTGCTCGAGGTCCGGGACGAGATCGTGACGACCAGGGCCAGCGCCCGCGCCCGCAAGGGCTGGATCATGGACACCTACCTGCTGCGGCGGAATGCGGAGGAAAGGTGAGGATCATCGTGGGCGGGGACGGACCGGACGGGAGGCCCCGCGAGCGCGGCGCCCTGATCAGCTCCGGGGTGACGGTCCTCGCCTGGTGGAGCGTCCGGATCCTGCTGATCGCGCTGGGCGCGGTCCTGCTCGGGACGCTCATCGGCGCCCTCTGGACGGTCGTCCTGCCGGTGATCCTCGGCGTGCTGCTGACGACCGTGCTGTACCCGCCGGCGGCGTGGCTCGTGCGGCACGGGTGGCCCCCGGCGCTCGCGGCCGGCGTCGTGCTCGTGGGGGCGCTGGCGATCGTCGCGCTCGTGTTCTGGGGGATCGCCCCGTCCGTGGCCGGGCAGGCGGACGAGATCTCCGCGGGTGCCGTGGCGGGCCTGCAGCAGATCCAGAACCTGCTCTCCGGGCCGCCCTTCAACCTGGGCGAGGGCCAGATCGGCGCGGCGCTGAACAGCATCGTCGCCCAGCTGCAGGCCAGCGCCACCACCATCGCGGGAGGCGTGCTCACCGGGGTCTCGGCCGTCGCGTCCGGGCTGCTCAACGTGGTCCTCGCGCTGGTCCTGGCGTTCTTCTTCGTCAAGGACGGGCCGCGGTTCGTGCCGTGGCTCGTCGGCGTCACCGGCGATCGCGCCGGCCGGCATCTGCGGCCCCTGCTGGACCGCACCTGGCGCACGCTCGGCGGCTTCATCCGCACCCAGGCCCTGGTCAGCCTGGTGGACGCGGTCTTCATCGGGGTCGGGCTGCTGATCCTCGGCGTGCCGCTGGCGCTGCCGCTGGTGGTGCTCACCTTCTTCGGCGGCTTCATCCCGATCATCGGGGCCCTGGTCGCCGGGGCGCTCGCGGTGCTGGTCGCGCTGGTCACCAAGGGCTTCACCACGGCGCTCATCGTGCTGGCGATCATCATCGCGGTGCAGCAGATCGAGGGCAACGTGCTGCAGCCGATCCTGCAGAGCCGCAGCCTGAAGCTGCACGGGGCGATCGTCCTGCTCGCGGTGACGGCCGGCGGTGCGCTCTACGGCATCGCGGGGGCGTTCCTCGCGGTACCGGCCGCCGCCGTCGCGGCGGAGATCCTGCGCTACATGGGCCAGGAGAGCGACCTGCGCACCGGGAAGGGCGACCCCGAGGACCCCACGGACGTCCTCGCGGAGGACGTGGCGGACCCGGCCGAGCCCACTGAGGCGGTGCCGGCGGCGGACTCCGGCGCGGCTCCGGAGCCCGCGGCGAGGACCGATCCGTGACGACGTTGGGCCGAATGCTGTAGCGGTTGGGCCACACCGCGGACACGAACGGTGGCCGGACACGGCGAACGGTGTCCACCACACGTCCAGTGGTGTTTGCCGCGGGGGCTGTTCGAGGCACCCCGTAGCTGTCCGGCGCCCCCCGCATCCCGTCCCGGAGACCCCACATGGCGAACCCCCTCGAGACCGTCGAGTACGTCCACCGCGTCTGGCCCGCCGATCCCGGCCAGCTCTCCCTCATCCGGCACCAGATGCTGAGCTGGCTCGAGCCGCTCGGCATGACCCCCGACCGCAACCACGACGTGGTGCTCGCCGTCGGGGAGGCCGTGGAGAACGTCGTCCAGCACGCCTACCCCGAGGGCGGGGGCGGCGACGTCGAGCTCACGCTCTGGACCGAGTCCGGCGCGCTCAACATCGAGATCACCGACCACGGGCTGTGGCAGGAGCCGGTCGTGCCCGCCCAGGGCGCCGCGCCGGCGCTCGGCGGCCGCGGCATCCGGATGATGCAGCACACGGTCGAGACCGTCCTGGTGCACTACGACGCGCGGGGGAGCCGGGTGCTGCTCCGCGTGGCGCTGCCGAACACGCAGCGGGAACCCGTCGAGGCCTGACGGGCGCGGTGCGCCGCGCCGGGCGGTGTCACCAGGTGAGCAGCAGCTTCTCCGGGCCCCGGACGAAGCCGCCGGACTTCCACTCGACGTCCTCCGGAGCCGTCGCGAGCGCCAGGTCCGGGAACTCGCGCATCAGCGCACCCATCGCCACCTGCAGCTCCATGCGGGCGAGCTGGGCGCCGAGGCAGTGGTGCGGACCGTGCCCGAAGCCGATGTGCGGGTTGACTGCGCGGTCCAGCCGGAGCGCGTCCGCGTCGTCGAACACGGCATCGTCCCGGTTCGCCGAGTGGATCGCGACCATCACGCCCTCGCCCGCGCGGACGGTGACGCCGCCGAGCTCGACGTCCTCGGTCGCGATCCGGACGAAGCCGGCTCCCGCACCGAGCGGCGTGTGCCGCAGCAGCTCCTCGACGGCGGCCGGCACGCCGTCCGGGTCCGCGCGGAGCCCGTCGGCGGCGCCGGGCCGCCTCAGCAGCTCGTAGGTGAAGTTGCCGATGTGGTTCATCGTCGTCTCGTGGCCCGCGACGAGGAGGCCGATGCCCAGGCCGATCAGCTCGGCCTCGGTCAGCCGGTCCTCGGAGTCCCGGGCGAGGACGAGGGCGCCGAGCAGGTCCTCCGTCGGCTCGGCGCGGCGGCGGGCGACGAGGCCGGCCATGTACGCGATCATGTCCTGGCCCGCCTGCAGCCGCTCCTCCGGTGAGCGGGACGACGTCGACAGCGCCGCATCGGCCCCGGCGCGGAACACGTCCCGGTCCTCGACGGGCACCCCGAGCAGCTCGCAGATGATGGTCACCGGCAGCGGGACGGCCAGGTGCTCCATCAGGTCCGCGGGCGCCCCGGCGGCGCGCATCCCGGCGAGGAGCTCGGCGGTGATCTCCTCGGCGCGCGGCCGGAGGCGCTCGACCCGGCGCGCGGTGAAGGCGCGGGCGACGAGCTTGCGCAGCCGGGTGTGCTCCGGCGGGTCCATGTTCAGGATCGACGCGGCCTGGGTGTCGATCTCCGGGCGGGCACGCGGGACGTCCGCGCCGACGACGGCCGCCCGGCTGAAGCGCGGATCGGCCAGCACCGTCCTGACGTCCGCGTGCCGGACGGCCAGCCAGGCCTCGCCGCCGTAGGGGAGCGTGATCCGGGAGAGCGGTTCCTCCGCGCGGAGCTCCTTGTAGCGGGGGCCGAGGTCGAGGGCCACGGGCTCGTCGAAGGGATAGGTCGGGGCGCTTCCGTGGTCCACGGGGCACCCCGTCGTGGGGCTCGCGCCGGCGGTGACGCGGTCGGTGGTGCTCATGTGTCCGGTCCGTCCGGTTGTCAGCGTCTGCTTACAACTGACGGTAGGAACGGTCCTACGGGCTGTCAACCGGGCCGAGGAGCGCATCGGTGGCCCGGACGACGTGCCCGATGACCGTCTCGGGCTCCGCGGCCATCAGCGCGTCGCTGTGGATCACCCTGCGCAGCAACGCGATCCCCAGCAGCCAGGCCAGCGTGAGATCGGCGCGCAGCTCGGCGTCCGCGGGGTCGTCGGTGGCCACGAGGGCGGCGAGGGCGCCGCCGTAGGCCTCCCGCAGCTGCGCCCGGACCGTCCGCGCGGCCTCGGTGTTGCCCTGCGAGCGGAGTGCGGCGAAGAAGAGCGTGGACTCGGCGGAGTCGTCCGGGCCGGTGGCCAGCATCGCCTCCAGCGTGCGGCGCAGCACCTCCTGCGGCGGGCCGTCGTGCAGCACGTCCAGGGCCTGCCCCGCGACGGCCTCGGCGAAGAGCTGCTCCTTGTTGCCGAAGTGCCGGAACAGCAGCGCCTGGTTCACCCCGGCCCGCTCGGCGATGGCGCGCACGGTCGTGCCGTCGTAGCCGTCGGCCGCGAAGAGCTCGCGGGCTGCGGCGAGCAGGGACCGCCGCGTCGCCGAGGAGTCCCGCGGCCGCGGAGGGGCCGCCGCGGGGCCGCCGGGGTCGGGGCGGGGCTGTTCGGGCGTCACCGTGCTCAGCTCCCGGTGAAGCGCGGCGCGCGCCGCTCCAGCGACGCGGCCACTCCCTCGGTGAAGTCCGCGGTGCCGCGCAGCCACAGCTGCTCGGCCGCCTCGTGCGCGGTGATCGCGGCCACCTCCTCGGCCAGCCCGGCCTTCTGCGTGGCCCGGATGCTGCGGACGGCCAGCGGTGCGGCCGCGGCGATCTCGGTGGCGAGGGCGACGGCGTCCGCCCGGATCCCGTCGTCGGTGGCGGCGAGGCGGTCCGCCAGGCCGAACCGGAGCGCCTCCTCGGCGCCGACCCGTCGCCCGGTGAGGAGCATGTCCAGCGCGTGCTGCCGCCCGACGACGCGGGGCAGGCTCACCGACAGCCCGAAGCCCTGGTGCAGCCCGAGCCGGGAGAAGTTCGCGCTGAACCGGGTGGCCGGGCCGGCCACCCGGAAGTCCGCGGACACGGCGAGGCCGAGGCCGCCGCCGATCGCGATCCCCTGCACGGCCGCGACGACCGGGGTGCCGACCGAGAACAGCCGCACGCCCTGGGCGTAGAGCGATCCGGCGACGTCGGTCGTGATCGCCTCTGTGCGGTCCCCGTCACCGCCGAAGTTCGCCCCGGCGCAGAAGTTGCGGCCCTCGCTGGCGAGGACGATCGCGCGCACGGCGGTGTCCCCGTCGAGCTGGGCGTAGAGATCCGCGAGCGCCGTGATCAGCGGGACATCGAAGTAGTTGTGCGGGGGCCGGCGCAGCTCGACGAGCACGACCCCGTCCGCGAGGCGCTCGACCCCCACCGCCGTGCTCGCCGTCATGGTTCCCCCTCGTCCTTGTCGCGGCCCGGATCGGGCCTCGCCGAGATGAGATCAGATGGTGTGCCCGGGGACCGTCCGGGGTACGCGAACGGGGCCGACCCCGATCGGTACCGCAAGACCCTGTGAGGAGCGATGATGGCCCAGATCCGCAAGAGCGAGACGGACGACCAGGATGAGTACAGCCCTGCCCCGGACATGGCGGAGACGTTGCAGCTCAGCTCCGAGGAGTCGCTGACCGGGCCGTTCGCGGCGGACCCGCTCGACGCCGGGTGGGTGCCGCCGGACCGTCCGCTGGCGGTCAGGGACCACGGCGTGACGCCCGCCGAGCAGCGTGCGGGGGAGACGCTCGACTCCCGGCTGCGCCGCGAGATACCCGAGGACGCGGTGGTGGCGGACCCGAACCGCAGCGGCCGGCTGGAGGCCGCGGACACGGCCCCGGACGGCCAGATCGCCGGCGACGGGGCGGCCCGGGACGTCGGGCCCGCCGGGGGCGCGGCGTCGGCCGAGGAGGCCGCGATGCACGAGCTCGACAACTCGGTGGACCCCGTGGTCGACGACGGCCCGGTGGGCGACCCGGAGGTGACCGCGTCGCTGGAGGAGGACCTCAACCCCGGGGAGGCCGAGGTGGACGCCGCCGTCGACGTCCGTAACGACCCGGAGTTCGGGGACGCGGCGGACGCGGACCTGGCGCCGGGCGACGTCGCGTCGCGGATCGACGGGTTGCCCGAGGCCGGGGGCGCGGCCGCGGCCGCCGACGGCCGGACCGACGCCGGGCCCGGAGCCTTCGGCCGCTGACGCCGGTCCCGCTGCGCGCCTGGGGTGACTGACGTGCGAGGCAGGAGGCCGGACCCCGTCCGGTGGCTCTGGTACGCGCTGGGCGGGGGGCTCCCGCCGCGCTACCGGGAGTGGGTGCTGCACGACCTGACCACCCGGTCCTGGTTCTTACGGCACCTGTTCCGGGCACTGGTGCAGATGGCCCTGCCGGGGATCGTGCTGATCGCGGTGCTGCCGGTGCCGCTGTGGGTACGGCTGGTCGGCGTCCTCGGGGGCGTCCTGGTGGGGATCCCGTACGCGGTGGCCTACGCCTACGAGTCCACGGAGCACCGGGCGACGAAGGCGGGCTTCCCGCCGGGGACTTCCGAGCGCGTCCGCAACGAGGGTTCCGCGGGCGAGCGGGCGGCCGCCGCGGCGCGGTACGCCGAACGGTACCGAAGTCCCGCTCCGGAGCCGGACCGGCCCGGGGAGCGACCCCCCGAGACCTGACTACTCAGCGCAGCTCTGGCTGATCCGCTCGATCATCCCGTCGAGGTCCATCCGGCCGGACTCCTCACCGAACGCGACCATCTCCGCGGTCGAGTCGACGAAGTGCCGGAGCAGATCCCGGTCCACCTCGAGGACCGCGCGGCCGTCCGTCGAGCGGATCTCGATCTCGACGATGTCGTAGCCCTGGACGAGCTGCGGGCTCATCCGGATGTCCCCGTCACCCGTCGGCCGGGAGAGCCCCTCGAGGACCAGGTCCCGTCCGACGAGCCACTCGACCCAGCGGTCGTGCCTGGTCCGGACGGCGAGCGTGACGGCGAACGGATCCGTCGCGGTGTAGGTCCACCGCGTCACGACCGGCGCCGGCTGCCCGTGCAGCACGGTGAACATGTCCTGCTGGACGGAGTCGCTCGTCATCACTGTCGCTCCCTGGCGCTTCGCGTGCTGCCGTTGTCGGCAGCGTCATGGGGAACATCGGAGCCGGGCCCCGGAATGCTGCACTCTTGGCGAGTCTTCACCACAACGGGTGAGCCGGGCGGCGAGCGGTACAGGGCTCGGCGGTGGTGGCAGGAAGGCCGGATCCCGGCGGGAAGTGGGCTTCCTGCCGTCGGGTCTAGGTGCGCTCGGCGGCGCGAACGACCCAGATCCCGCCGGCCCCGGCGCGGACGGGCTGGACGAGGTGCACGGTCGCGCGGCCGCCCTGCGCGTCCTGGACCTGCACGGTCCCGGCGCCGCCCGGGGTGGTCTCCGGCGAGGTCCAGCCGTAGACCGAGGAGGTGTAGCTCAGCGCGACCTCCTGCGGGTCCAGCAGCCAGGGCTGGGAGCCGCCGTCCACGTCAACCTGCAGCTGCTTCGCCGCGGCCGCCTCCGTCACGGGCCAGATCATCGCCGGGGCTGCCTGCGCGCCGGCCGCGGGCGCGGGCGTCACGGCGTGCGGGGCCGTCGTCCGGTGGGCACGGGTCGTCGGCGCCGGGACGGTGGTCGTCGGGGCGGCGCTCGTCGTCGTCTCGGGGCTCGGCGTGGGGGAGGCGCTGCTGCTCTGCGGCGCGGGCCCCGGCGTCAGCTCCGCGCCCGCGCCGCCGCACCCGGCCAGCACCGCCGCCGCCACACCCGTCGTCACCAGGGCCGCCGCCGTCCTGCGGACCGACCCGTGCCCCCGCACACCTCTCATCAGGGAGACGCTAGTTCCCCCAGGTCGCGGCGGGGAGGGTGACGCGCGGCCACGTCCGGGTGCTCGCGCGCGGGCGGCGGGGGCCGCACCTGCCCGACCGGACGTGTGGCGGAACCGCCCGAGTTCATTAGGGTGCGGTGAGCAGAGCGGCTGATCTTCGAAGTGGGGACCGGATGTCCGGCGAGATGACTGCAGGCAGCACGGCGTTCTACGCCGCGCGAGACTTCCTCCTGGCGAACCGGGAGGACTACGACACGGCGCTGCGGGACTTCCGCTGGCCCGAGCTCGACGAGTTCAACTGGGCGCTGCAGCACTTCGACGTGGTCGCGGCGGACCCCGAGCGGGGTGCCCGGCGCGCGCTGTGGATCGTCGAGTCGGACGGCAGCGAGGCCCACTGGACCTTCGCCGAGATGGCCGAGCGCTCGAACCGGGTGGCGAACTGGCTGCGGGACCGCGGCGTCGGCCGTGGGGACCGGATCATCCTGATGCTCGGCAACCAGCTGGAGCTGTGGGAGACGCTGCTCGCGGCGATGAAGATCGGCGCGGTCGTCATCCCCGCGACGACGCTGCTCACCGCGGACGACCTGCGGGACCGCGTGGAGCGCGGGAACGCGAAGCACGTGATCGTCGGGGCGGCGGACGCCGGCAAGTTCGACGACGTCGAGGGCGACTACACGAAGATCTCCGTCCGCGGGGCCCCCCAGGGCTGGCACGACTACACGGACGCCTACTCGTCGTCGGCCGTCTTCGTGCCGGAAGCCCCCACCAAGGCGACCGACACGCTGCTGCTCTACTTCACCTCCGGCACCACGGCGAAGCCGAAGCTCGTCGAGCACACCCACCAGTCCTACCCGGTGGGCCACATGTCGACGATGTTCTGGATCGGCCTGGAGCCGGGGGACGTCCACCTCAACATCTCCTCGCCCGGCTGGGCCAAGCACGCGTGGTCGAACGTGTTCGCCCCGTGGATCGCCGAGGCGACCGTGCTGGTGATGAACTACTCGAAGTTCTCCGCCGAGAACCTGCTCGAGGTACTGGACCGCTGCGGGGTGACCAGCTTCTGTGCCCCGCCCACGGTGTGGCGCATGTTGATCCAGGCCGACCTCACCGGGCTGGCGACCCCGCCGCAGAAGGTCGTCGGCGCGGGCGAGCCGCTGAACCCCGAGGTCATCGAGCAGGTCGAGAAGGCCTGGGGTGTGCGGATCCGGGACGGCTTCGGGCAGACCGAGTCCAGTGTGCAGATCGCGAACCCGCCCGGCCAGCCGATCAAGCCCGGCTCCATGGGCCGGCCGATGCCCGGGTTCGCCGTCGAGCTGATCGACCCGGCGACCGGGGAGAAGGCCGACGAGGGCGAGATCTGCCTGGACCTGTCGAAGCGTCCGGTCGGGCTGATGGTCGGCTACCACGGGGACCCCGAGCGCAACGCCGAGGCCATGGCGGGCGGCTACTACCACACGGGCGACGTCGGGGCCCGGGACTCCGAGGGCTACATCACCTACGTGGGCCGCGCCGACGACGTGTTCAAGGCCAGCGACTACCGGATCAGCCCGTTCGAGCTGGAGAGCGTGCTGATCGAGCACCCGGCCGTCGCGGAGGCGGCGATCGTGCCGTCGCCGGACCCGGTGCGCCTGGCCGTCCCGAAGGCCTACGTCGTGCTGGCCGACGGCTACGAGCCCACGCAAGAGACGGCCACGGCGATCCTGGAGTTCGCGCGGGACAACCTCGCGCCCTACAAGCGGATCCGGCGCCTGGAGTTCTTCGAGCTGCCGAAGACGATCTCCGGAAAGATCCGCCGGGTCGAGCTGCGGGGCCGCGAGGGCGAGCTGCGCGCCGATCCGGAGGCGACGCCGTCGGGGGAGTTCACGCTCTGAGACCGGGCGAACACGCCTTGCACATGGCCGGGTAACGTCCTCCCGGTGGCGGGGGAGTACGGGGCGGGCCCGATGGCGATGGTGATGTCCGGGATGCCCGAGGTGATCAGTCGGCTGCTCGAGGAGCACGTCCCGGACCGGCTGGGCCGTTGCACGGCGTGCGGCGCCAGCGGTTCCGGGACGCGCTGGCCCTGCACGCTCGCGCAGATCGCGGCCCAGGCCCGCGCGGTGGCCGCCGAGCAGAGCCGCCCCAAGCTCTGACGGGACCGGCGCCCTGACGACACCGGCGCTCGGACGAGCTCAGGCCTCGGGCGGGGTGTAGTGCCCGGGCCAGTGCTTGTAGGGGATCCGGGTGATGTCCAGGACCTCGCCGATCGTCGACCACTCGTTGCGGCCCAGCCGGGCCAGCGGGCGCAGCCGCTCGACGGCCGGGAGGTTGTTGCCGCGCTCGTCGGTGGTGAAGACGTCCTCGTCGATCGCGGCGTGCACCACCCGCCCGATGACGACGGTCGAGTCGCCCAGCTCCAGAGCCTGGTGGAGCGTGCACTCCAGCGCGACGGGGGACTCGGCGACCCGGAACGGCGTCACCTTCGCGCTCTTCTCGCCGGTCAGGCCCACCGCGGAGAACTCGCTGACCTCGGCGGGGAAGTCCGTGCCGGTGGCGTTGATCCGCTCGAACATCGGCTCGTTCGCCAGGCAGACGACGAACTCGCCCGTCTCCGTCGCGTTGCGGAGCGAGTCCTTCCTGCCGACCGAGGTGAACTGCACCATCGGCGGGTCGACGCACGAGACGGTGAAGAACGAGTGCGGCGCCAGGTTGTCGACGCCGTCCGCGGACCGGGTGGAGACCCAGGCGATGGGGCGGGGCACCACCACGGAGTTCAGCACTTTGTAGAACGGGCCGTGGCCCATCTCGTCGGGGTCGATGTCCTTGCGCATGGGGTGATCCTCCCGCGCCGCGCGCGGTCGCGCACAGGTTCGCGAGCCGGCACACACGGTGGAGCCTGTGCGCCGGCACACGAACCCGTGCGCGAGCGGGGTGGTTACGGTGGGCGCGTGCTGGGTGCGCGTGCCTACGGGCTGCTCGTGGGGGTTCTCGCGGACGCGGTGTTCGGGGATCCGCGCCGGTTCCATCCGGTCGCCGGGTTCGGCTCGGTGGCCTCGGCGCTGGAGCGACGGGTCTACGCGGACTCCCGCGCAGCCGGCGTCGGGTACACGGCGGCGCTGGTGGGGGGCACCATCGCGCTCGGGGTCGCGGCCGAGCGTCTGCTGCCGCGGGCGCTCGGGACGGCGCTCGCCACGTGGGCGGTCCTCGGCGGGACGTCGCTCGTCCGGGAGGTCGCGGCGCTCGGGGCGTCCCTGGAGGCCGGGGACGCCGCAGCCGCCCGCGCCCGGATCCCGCACCTCTGCGCCCGCGATCCCGAGCTCCTGGACGTCGGCGGGATGGCGCGCGCGGGGCTGGAGTCGGTGGCCGAGAACACGTCGGACGCCGTGGTCGCCCCGCTGTTCTGGGGCGCGGTCGCGGGCGTGCCCGGGTTGCTCGGGTACCGCGCGGTCAACACCCTCGACGCCATGGTGGGCTACCGCTCGCCCCGGCACCTGCGGTTCGGCTGGGCCTCCGCGCGCCTCGACGACGTCGCGAACCTGGTCCCGTCCCGGCTCGCGGCTGCGCTGTTCGCGCTCGCCGCGCCGGCCGTCGGGGGGCGGCCGCGGGACGCGCTGGCCGCGTGGCGGGACGCGGGCGGGCACCCGAGCCCCAACGCCGGGCCGGTCGAGGCGTCCGCGGCCGGCGCGCTCGGGGTCCGGCTGGGCGGCCGCACGGAGTACGCGTACGGCATCGAGGAACGCCCGGTGCTGGGGCGCGGTCCGGCGCCCGTGGTGGCCGACCTGGGCCGGGCGGCGCGGCTGTCCCGGCTGGTCGGGGTGGCGTCGGCCGTGGTGGCGGTCGTCGTGGCGACGGGGCTCGCCCGACGCGGCTGACGACGCGGCTCAGGCTCCCGGCTCGTCGTCGGGAGCGGTGCGGGCGGGGACCTTCGCCGCGGGCCCGTCGGCGCCGCCGTCCCGGCCGGACAGCGCGTCCCGGATCGACGTCCTGGTCTCCCGCTTTCCCCGGCGCTGGAGCAGCTCCAGCCG
Source organism: Pseudonocardia sp. (assembly GCF_025465255.1). Classification (GTDB taxonomy): domain Bacteria; phylum Actinomycetota; class Actinomycetes; order Mycobacteriales; family Pseudonocardiaceae; genus Pseudonocardia. The sequence goes on along the minus strand of NZ_JAODNI010000108.1, from coordinate 74,275 downwards.
GATGAACAGGCCGAGCGCGATCACGGCGATGGCGCCGAAGGTGATCCACTGAAGCGCGTAGGAGAAGTTCGTGAACGGCGCGCCGCTCACCGGCGGCACGACCGGCAGGACGTCGAGCACCCCGGGCTGTCCGGCGACGAGCTGCGCGTACCCGTCGACCATCCCGACGCCCGTGGCGGTGGCCAGGGCCCGCGAGTCCGCGGCGTAGATCTGGCGGTGCCCGCCGGTGTCGAAGGAGGGGCGGCCGCTGGTGTCGGTCTCGTTGACCCGCAACCGCCCGGTCACGGTGACTGTGCCGGTGGGGGCGGCGGCGAACTCCGGGATCGCCTGGCCGTCCGGGGCGGCGACCGACCCGCGGTCGACCGCGACGGTGCGGCCGTCGGTGAGCCGCAGCGGGGTCATGACCTCGAAGGCCGGCCTGCCGTCGACCACCCGGAGCCGGACCAGCGCCTCGTCCTCGGGCAGGTACTCGCCGGTCAGGGTGACCTGGCGCCACTCGTCGGCCGGATCGACCGCGGCGCCGGGGACGAGATCGGACACCGGCACCGGCGCGACGTCCAGGGCGCGGTCGATCTGTGCCTGCTGGGCCTCCCGCTGGTCCTCCCGGTTGAACTGCCACGGCGCCAGCACCGTGTAGCAGACGGCGACGAACCCGAGCACGACCGCGATGAAGGCCAGCCAGCCCGGACGCAGCAGGAAACGCATGCCCCTACGGTATGCGCCCCGGCCACGGGCGCGCCGAGGACCCTGCGCCCGGAACACCGAGATCCGGAGCACCCCGGTCGGGCTCCGCGGCCTCCGGTGACCCGATACTGGGTCGATGGATCTCCGGGGCGCCCTGCTGGTGGCGGGAACCACGTCCGACGCCGGCAAGAGCGCCCTGGTGGCCGGGATCTGCCGCTGGCTCGTCCGCCGCGGGGTGTCCGTCGCGCCGTTCAAGGCACAGAACATGAGCAACAACTCGGTCGTGACGGCCGACGGCGGGGAGATCGGCCGGGCGCAGGCGATGCAGGCGCACGCGTGCGGGCTGGCGCCGAGCGTCGCCTTCAACCCGGTGCTGCTCAAGCCGGGGAGCGACCGGACGTCGCAGGTCGTGGTGCGCGGGCAGGCGTCCGGGCAGGTGTCGGCGATGTCCTACCGCTCGCGAAAGGCGGCGTTGCTGGAGGTCGTCACCGAGACGTTCGCCGAGCTGCGCTCCCGGTACGACGTGGTGATCTGCGAGGGCGCCGGATCGCCGGCGGAGATCAACCTGCGGGCCACCGACATCGCGAACATGGGGCTGGCGCAGGCCGCGGACCTGCCCGTCGTGGTGGTGGGGGACATCGACCGCGGCGGCGTCCTCGCCCACCTCTTCGGGACCGTCGCGGTGCTGGACCCCGCGGACCAGGCCCGCATCGCCGGCTTCGTGATCAACAAGTTCCGCGGGGACCCGGCCCTGCTCGCGCCGGGGCTCGACCGGCTGCGCACGCTGACCGGCCGGCCGACGCTCGGCGTCGTGCCCTGGTCCGACGGCCTCTGGCTCGACGCCGAGGACTCGCTCTCCGCGGTCGCGGACGGCGTGCTGGGCCGGCCGTCGCCACCGCACGGGTCGCAGTGGCTGCGGATCGCGGTCGTCCGGTCGCCGCGGATCTCCAACGCCACCGACGCCGAGGCGCTGGCCTGCGAACCGGGCGTCAGCGTGCGGTACGTGACCGAGCCGTCGCGGCTGCTCGACGCGGACGTGGTCGTGCTGCCCGGCTCGAAGGCGACGGTGAGCGACCTGGCGTGGCTGCGGTCGTCCGGGCTGGCGGACGGGGTGCTCGCGCACGCCGCCGCGGGGAAGCCGGTGCTCGGGATCTGCGGCGGGTACCAGATGCTCGGGCGGCGGATCGTGGACCCGTCGGGCGTCGAGGTGCCGGGCGGGGCGGACGTGCCGGGGCTCGGCCTGCTGGACCTGGAGGTCGCGTTCGACCCCGTCAAGCACCTGGGGAACCCGACCGGAACGGCCCTCGGGTATCCAGTGCGCGGGTACGAGATCCACCACGGCCAGGTCGTGCGCTCCGGGGACCCGTTCCTGCTCGCCGGGAAGGGATCGGACACAGGGGAGGGCTCGGACGCCGGTGCCGTGCTCGGCACGCACTGGCACGGGCTGCTCGAGAACGACCACTTCCGGCGGGCCCTGCTGACCCGGCTCGCCGCCCAGGCCGGCCGGGCGGGCTTCCGGGTCGCCCCGGCGACGTCCTTCTCCGCGGAGCGGGCGCGGCAGCTCGATCTGCTCGGCGATCTCGTCGAACAGCACCTCGACACCTCGTCACTCGAGCATGTGATCCGCCACGGTGCGTCTCCGGAGCTGCCGGTCCTGGCGTCGGGTCTGGCAGAGTCCCGCGCGTGAGTACGACCCCGCGGTTCCCCTTCTCGGCGGTCGTCGGCCATGACGACCTGCGCCTCGCCCTCGTCCTGAACGCCGTGCACCCCGGTGTCGGCGGCGTGCTGGTCCGGGGGGAGAAGGGCACCGCGAAGTCGACGGCGGTCCGCGCGCTCGCGGCGCTGCTGCCCGGCCTCGACGTGGTGCGGGGCTGCCGGTTCGGCTGCGATCCGGCCGATCCGGATCCGTCCTGCCCCGACGGTCCCCATCCCGCAGGCGCGGCCGGGGAGGCGCGGGCCGCCCGGCTCGTCGAGCTGCCCGTCGGCGCGACCGAGGACCGGCTCGTCGGCTCGCTGGACCTGGAACGGGCGCTGTCCGAGGGCGTCCGGGCCTACCAGCCGGGGCTGCTCGCGGACGCACACCGCGGCGTGCTCTACGTCGACGAGGTCAACCTCCTGCACGACCACCTCGTCGACCTCCTGCTGGACGCGGCCGCGATGGGCCGCGCGAACGTCGAGCGGGACGGGGTGTCCGTCTCGCACGCGGCGCGGTTCCTGCTGGTCGGGACGATGAACCCGGAGGAGGGCGAGCTCCGGCCGCAGCTGCTGGACCGGTTCGGGCTGACCGTCGAGGTCCGGGCCGCGCGAGACGTGGACACCCGCGTCGAGGTCGTCCGGCGGCGGATGGCGTTCGAGAACGACCCGGTCGGCTTCGCCGCGCGCTTCGCCGGCGACGAGGCCGGGACCGCGGCGCGGATCGCCGAGGCGCGGCAGCGGGTCGGGTCCGTGCGGCTCGACGACCGGGAGCTCCGCCGGATCGCGTCGGTCTGCGCCCGCTTCGACGTGGACGGCATGCGGGCGGACCTGGTGATCGCGCGGGCCGCGGTCGCGCACGCCGCCTGGCGGGGTGCGCCGGCCGTCGAGGAGGAGGACGTGCGGGTCGCGGCCCGGCTCGCGCTGCCGCACCGCCGCCGCCGGGACCCCTTCGACGAGCCGGGGATCGACGAGAAGGACCTCGACGACGCCCTGCGGGACGCGGCGGAGGACCTGGACGACGGTGACGACGAGCCGGATCCCGAGCCCCCGGGCGGTGGCACGGACCCGTCCGAGGGCGGGCCGGACCAGGAGACCGGGCCGGATCAGGAAGCCGGGCCCGACCGGGAAGCCGGGCCGGATCGGGACACCGGGCAGGACCGGGAGCCGTCGAACGGCGCGTCCGAGGCGGCGCAGCCGCCCGCCTCGGACGCTTCGGCGTCCCCCGGCGACGCCCCGAACGGGCCGCCCGGGGAGGAACGCCCGTCCGCGGACGGCCCCGGGACCGCGATGCCGATCGGGAGCCCCGCGAGGCTCAGCCGGGTCGCCGCGCGCCGATTCGAGATCCCCGGTGTGGGCGCGGGTGCCCCCGGCCGCCGGTCCCGCGCGCGGACCGACGCAGGCCGGGTCGTCCGCCCCTCCGGCGAGACCGCGCGCAAGGCCGCGGACCTGCACCTGGCCGCGACGATCGCCGCCGCGGCGCCGTCGCAACGCGCTCGCGGCCGAACCGGTCCGGGTCTGCTGCTGCAGCGCGACGACCTGCGCGCCGCCCTGCGCGAGGGCCGCGAGGGGAACCTCGTGCTCTTCGTCGTCGACGCGTCCGGTTCGATGGCCGCCCGCAAGCGGATGTCCGCGGTGTCCGGCGCGGTGCTGGCCCTGCTGCGGGACGCCTACCAGCGGCGGGACAAGGTCGGGCTGGTGACGTTCCGGGCTTCCGGCGCCGAGCTCGTCCTCCCGCCGACGACCAGCGTCCCCACCGCGCAGGTCCGGATGGCCGGCGTCCGCACCGGGGGTCGCACCCCGCTCGCGGAGGGGCTGCTGCTCGCCCGGCGCACCCTGGCGGTCGAGCGGATCCGGGACCCCCGGCGGCGCCCGCTCGTCGTCCTGCTGACCGACGGCCGCGCGACGGTCGCGGCCAGGCCGGGCAACGACCCCGTCGACGACGCGTGCCGGGCCGCGGGCCTGCTCGCGGCGGACGGGGCGCACACGATCGTCGTCGACTGTGAGTCCGGCTTCGTCCGGCTCGGGCTCGCCGGGAGGGTCGCGCGGGCGGCGGGCACCCTCCCGCTCACGATCGACGACCTCACCGCGGAGAATTTGACCTCGCTTGTGAGTGCCTAGCCTCGTTCTCGCGAGGCCAGGCCCTCACAACCCCCATCGACCAGGGAGAACGTCATGCCTCAGGGCCAGGTGACCGCGGTCCCGCAGGACGGGCTGACCACGCGTCAGCGCCGCAACCGCCCGCTCCTCGTCGTCCACACCGGTGCGATGAAGGGCAAGTCCACGGCCGCGTTCGGGCTCGCGCTGCGCGGCTGGAACCAGGGCTGGTCGATCGGGGTGTTCCAGTTCGTCAAGTCCGCGAAGTGGAAGGTCGGCGAGGAGGAGGCGTTCCGCGCGCTCGGCCGCGTCCACGAGCAGACCGGCGAGGGCGGGCCCGTCGAGTGGCACAAGATGGGCGCCGGCTGGAGCTGGTCGAAGAAGCCCGGCACCGAGGAGGACCACGCCGCCGCGGCCGTCGAGGGCTGGGCGGAGATCAGGCGGCGGATCGAGAACCAGGTCCACGAGGTCTACGTGCTCGACGAGTTCACCTACCCGATCAAGTGGGGGTGGATCGACGTGCACGAGGTCGTCGCGGTGCTGAACGCCCGCGAGGGCCGCCAGCACGTGATCATCACCGGCCGGGACGCCGCGCCCGAGCTGGTCGAGGCCGCGGACCTCGTCATGGAGACGACGAAGATCAAGCACCCGATGGACGCCGGGCAGAAGGGCCAGCGGGGGATCGAGTGGTGAGAGCCGTGGTCATCGCCGCGCCGGCCTCCGGCTCGGGGAAGACCACCGTGGCCACCGGGCTGATGGCCGCCCTCACGCGCCGCGGCACCGCCGTCGCGCCGTTCAAGATCGGGCCGGACTACATCGACCCCGGCTACCACACCCTCGCCGCCGGCCGCCCGGGGCGGAACCTCGATCCCGTGCTCGTCGGGGAGCAGCGGATCGGGCCGCTCGTCCGGCACGGCGCGCGCGGGGCGGAGATCGCGGTGATCGAGGGCGTCATGGGGCTCTTCGACGGCCGGGTGTCCGACGGCTACGGCTCGACGGCGCAGGTCGCGGCGATGGTCGGGACGCCGGTGGTGCTGGTCGTGGACTGCAAGGGACAGTCCCGCAGCGTCGCGGCGTTGCTGCACGGGTTCCGCTCGTTCGACCCGACCGTCCGGATCGCAGGGGTGGTGCTGAACCGGGTCGGGAGCGAGCGGCACGCCGAGGTCCTGCGTGCCGCCTGCGCCGAGGTCGGGCTCCCGGTCCTCGGCGTGCTGCCCCGGCGCACGGAGCTGGCGGTCCCGTCCCGGCACCTGGGCCTGGTGACCGCGGCGGAGCACGGGGTCGCCGCGACGGCGGCGGTGGACGCGATGGCAGAGCTGGTGGCGGCGCACGTCGACCTCGACGCGGTGCTCGCGGTGGCCGAGCCGCTCCCGGGCGGCGACGTGTGGTCACCGGGAACCGGTGAACCGCAGGGCCGCCGCCCGGTCGTGGCGATGGCCGGCGGGGCGGCGTTCAGCTTCGGGTACGCCGAGCACGTCGAGCTGCTGGACGCGGCGGGGGCCGACGTCGTCCTCGTCGATCCGCTGCGGGACGAGAAGCTCCCCGACGGGACGTCCGCGCTGGTCCTGCCCGGCGGGTTCCCGGAGGAGCACGTCGTCGCGCTCGGGGGGAACGCCCCGCTGCGCACCGCGATCCGCGAGCTCGCCGCGACGGGCGCGCCGATCCATGCGGAGTGCGGCGGCCTGCTCTACCTGTGCCGGGACCTCGACGGCGTCGAGATGTGCGGCGTCCTGCCGGCCTCCGCCGCGATGACCGGACGGCTGACGCTCGGCTACCGCGAGGCCGTCGCGCTCACCGGGTCCTCGCTGTTCGCGGCGGGGGAGCGGGTGAGCGGGCACGAGTTCCACCACTGCGCGGTCACGCCCCGCGCCGGCGAGCAGCCCGCCTGGGGCTGGCGCGGCGCCGAACCGGAGGGCTTCGTCCACGGCGGGGTCCACGCGTCGTTCCTGCACACCCATCCCGCCGGCGCCCCCGGTGCCATCGCGCGGTTCGTCGCCGCAGCTCAGGTGGGGTCGTGAGCGGCGATTCGGGTTCTAGCGCGAATCGCCGCGCACAGGTGGTGGGGATCGGGGCGCGGCGGGGGGTGAGCGCGGCGGCGGTGCGGGCGGTGCTGGAGCGGGTCGCGGGCGAGTACGGGCTGGACCTGCGGGACGCGCTGTTCGCGAGCGTCGAGGGCAAGGACGAGCCGGGGATCCGGGAGGCGATCGCGCCGGCCGTGCTGCGGCTGCACCCCGCGCCGCTCCTCGCCGCCTGCGTCGTGCCCTCGCCGAGCGGACGGGTTGAGGAGGCGGTCGGGACCCCCAGCGTCGCCGAGGCCGCCGCGCTGGTCACGGCCGGTGCCGGGGCCGTACTGGTGGTGCCCAAGACCAGGGGCGACGGGGTGACGGTCGCCGTCGCGGTCGCGGGGCGATGATCAGCGCAGGCCCGGGGGCGGTGATCCTGAGCGCGCGGGGCACGTCAGCGGGCTCACTCCTTCCGCTCCGCCGTTCGGGTTCCGGCCACCGGACCTGCGTCGATAGAATCGTCCGGTTGACGCCAGGGAGCCCCGGTGCGCACTCCGGGGCGGTCCCGCCACCGTGACCGGTTCGCCCACGAGCCGTGAGCCGGACCCCGCGCCGACGCCACCGACACCGCGAACCGGGCGTGGACACCCGGGAAGGACCTGATGTGAGCGAGCACGACCAGTACCTCGTCGGCCTCGACCTGGCCGGACGCCGCGTCGTCGTGGTCGGGGGTGGGCAGGTCGCGCAGCGCCGCGTCACCCGGCTGATCGCGGCCGGGGCCGTCGTCGAGGTCGTGTCGCCCGAGGTCACCCCGGCGGTCGAGGGCATGGCGTCCGCCCGGGAGCTCACCTGGACCGAGCGCCGCTACGAGGTCGGGGACCTCGACGGCGCCTGGTACGTCGTCGCCTGCACGAACGACCCGACGGTGAACCTGGCCGTCGGCGCGGAGGCCGAGCGCAACCGGATCTTCTGCGTGCGCGCGGACGACGGGTCGAAGGGCACCGCCGTCACCCCGGCGACCGGCGAGTTCGACGGGCTGACCGTCGGCGTCCTCGCCCGCGGCCGGCACCGCCGCTCGTCCGTCGTGCGGACCGCGCTGGTCGAGGCGCTGCAGTCCGGGGTCGTGAACGACTCCGCGGACCCGGTGCTGCCCGGCGTCGCGCTGGTCGGCGGCGGCCCCGGCGATCCGGAGCTGATCACCGTCCGCGGCCGTCGGCTGCTGTCCCGCGCGGACGTCGTCGTCGCGGACCGGCTCGGCCCGCGGGACCTGCTCGACGAGCTGGGCCCGCACGTCGAGGTCATCGACGCCTCCAAGATCCCCTACGGCCGCGCGATGGCCCAGCAGCGGATCAACGAGCTGCTGGTCGAGCACGCCAGGGCCGGGAGGTTCGTCGTCCGGCTCAAGGGCGGGGACCCGTTCGTCTACGGCCGCGGCTTCGAGGAGGTCATCGCCTGCACCGAGGCGGGCGTGCCCGTCACGGTCGTCCCCGGCATCACCAGCGCGTTCGCCGCGCCGGCCGTCGCCGGGATCCCGGTCAGCCACCGCGGTGTCGCGCACGAGATCGTCGTGGTGTCCGGGCACGTCGCCCCGGGCGACCCGCGCAGCCTCGTGGACTGGCCCGCGCTCGGCCGGATGAAGGGCACGGTGGTGCTGATGATGGCCGTCGAGCGGATCGGGCTCTTCGCGGCCTCGCTGGTAGAGCACGGGCGCCCCGCGGACACCCCGGTCGCGGTGATCCAGGACGGCACCACGCGCATCCAGCGGACGGTCCGGGCGACGCTGGCCACGGTGGCGCAGCAGGTCGCGGAGCATGAGATCAGCCCGCCCGCGATCGTGGTCATCGGGCCGGTGGCGGGGCTCACCGCGGGGGCCTGACGGCTTGACCCCGGCCCGTCGGCGTGGTGATGTCGACGCGCGACGGCAGGGAGGAACCCGGTGCGACTCCGGGGCGGTCCCGCCACTGTCACCGGGGAGTGCGTCCCCACCTGCGAGGCCACTGCCGATCTCCGGCGGGAAGGCCGGGGACGAGACGCCGATCCGGGAGCCAGGACACTCCGGCCGTCGCACGGTGTCGACGGAGGAGGGCGCGGACCCTCGAGGAGGCCAGGATGACCGGCGACGGTCCTGTGAATGCTGTGTTGGTGGTGTTGGGCGTCGGACCCGGGGAGCCCGAGTCGCTCGCCCCGGAGGCCGCGGACGTGCTGGCCGCGGCGGACGTCGTGTTCGTCCCGGGGGTGCCGGCGGAGTCGACGCTGTTCTTCTACACCGAGGCCTGGCGGGTCGAGCGCATCACGGACCTCGCCGGGGCGGTGCCGGTGATCGAGGACTGGTTCCGCCTGAACCCCGGCTCGACGGCCGTGCTCGCCGTCCCCGGTGACCCGGCGGACCATCCGGCGTTCACCGCGGTCGCCGACGGCCTGCGGGTCGCGGTGCCCGGGCTCGCGGTCCGTACCGTGCCCGGGGTGTCCATCGTGCCCCCGCGCCTGAGCCCGCTGCCCTGGTGACCGCCGACGTGCCGAACTTCTACGACGTCGTCAACGGCCGCCGCGACGTCCGGACCGGTTTCCTCCCAGACGAGCCGGTGGACGACGCCGCCCTGCACCGCGTGCTGCAGGCCGCGCACGCCGCGCCGAGCGTCGGCTTCTCCCAGCCCTGGGACTTCCTGCTCGTCCGGGACCGCGGCGTCCGCGAGCGGGTGCACGCCCTCGTCGCCGCCCAGCGCGACGCCTACGCCGCGTCGCTGCCCCGGGCCCGCGCGGAGGCGTTCCGCACGGTGAAGATCGAGGCGATCCTTGACACCCCGGTCAACGTCGTCGTCACCTGCGACCCGACGCGCGGCGGCCGGCACACCCTCGGCCGCTTCACCCAACCGACGATGGGCCCGTACTCCGCGGCGCTCGCCGTGCAGAACCTGTGGCTCGCCGCGCGGGCCGAGGGCCTCGGGGTCGGCTGGGTGAGCTTCTTCGACGACGCCGGGCTCGGCGAGCTGCGCGCGCTGCTCGGCATCCCGGCGCACCTCGACGTCATCGCGTACCTGTGCCTCGGGCACGTCCGCGGGTTCCCGGACGAGCCCGAGCTGGCGACGGCCGGCTGGGCGCGGCGCCGCCCGCTGGCCTGGGCGGTGCACTCGGAGCGCTTCGGGCACCGTGCGCTGCCCGGCGAGGAGCCGGTGGACCTGCTCGAGGAGACGGTCGCCGCGATCCGCCCGCCGGACGCCGAGGCGCGCGCGGCGGCCCGGGACCGGCTGGACCGGATGACCAAGCCGCGCGGCTCGCTCGGCAGGGTCGAGGACCTGGCCGTCGACCTCGCGGGGATCGCGGGCAGCTGTCCGCCGCCCGTTCCGGAGCCCGCGGCCGTCGCCGTGTTCGCCGGGGACCACGGCGTCCACGCGCAGGGCGTCACGCCGTGGCCGCAGGAGGTCACCGGGCAGATGGTGGCGAACTTCCTGGCCGGCGGGGCCGTCGTGAACGCGTTCGCTCGGCAGCTCGGGGCCGAGGTCTGCGTCGTCGACGTCGGGGTGGCCGCGGACCTGGACCCCGTGCCCGGGCTGCTGCCGCGCAAGGTCGCCCGGGGCACCGCGGACATGACGGCGGGCCCGGCGCTGACCCGCGAGCAGGCCAGGCACGCCGTCGAGGCCGGGATCGAGACCGCCCGGGACCTCGTCGCCGCGGGCAACCGCTGCCTCGTCACCGGGGACATGGGCATCGCGAACACCACGGCCGCGGCCGCGCTGATCTGCACGGTCACCGGCGCCGACCCCGCCGAGGCGACCGGCCGCGGCACCGGGATCGACGACGAGACGCTCACCCGCAAGACCGACGTCGTGCGCCGGGCCCTGGAGCGGCACGGCCCGGACCCCACCGACGGGATAGGGCTGCTCTCGGCGTTCGGCGGGCTCGAGCACGCGGGCCTCGCCGGGCTGATCCTGGGCGGCGCGGCGCTGCGGGTCCCGGTGATCCTCGACGGTGTCAACGCCGGCGCCGCGGCGCTGGTCGCCTCGGTCCTCGCGCCGCACTCGACCGGCTACTGCGTCGCCGGCCACAGGTCTGCCGAGCCCGGGCACCGGCTCGCCACCGCGCACCTCGGCCTCACCCCGCTGCTCGACCTCGGAATGCGCCTGGGCGAGGGCACGGGAGCCCTGCTCGCGCTGCCCGTCGTGCAGGGCGCGGCGCGGGCGCTGGCGGACGTCGCGACCTTCGACGCGGCGGGCGTTGCGGACAAGGACGCATGACCTCCCATACCGCCCGGTAACATTTCACCTCGGACGTTCGAGAACCTCTCGACGGCGAGGGAGATCGATCATGAACGGTGTGGTGCTCGAGCGCCTGCTGGCCCGGGGGCCGGTGCTCGGTGCGGGGGAGGCCGCGGTCGTGCTGCGGTCCGTGGGCCGGGGCCTGCTGGCCCGGCACGACGACGGCACGGTGCACGGCGCCGTCGGCCCCGCGGCGGTCGTGATCGGTCGCGACGGGCGGGTCTCGCTGCGCGAGCCCTCCCTGCTGCCCTCGTCCGTCCCCGGCGTGACCGCGGACCTGCAGGGCTTCGTCCGGCTCGCGCGGACCCTGGCCACCGCCTGGTGCGCCGGGGACCGGACGCGGGCCGAGCTGCTCGAACGCTGTGGCGTGATCGCGCTGGCCTCGGGCCTGCCGCTCGCGCTCGAGACGCTGCGGGTGGGGGCACCCTGGTGCGACGGCGCGCGGCTCGCCGCCGTGGCCGCGGAGATCACCGGGCCCACGCCGGCGATCACGCTGCCCGTTCCGCGGAGCATCGAGGCGGTGCCGGCGGGGGAACGGCTCGACGGGCGCCTCTCCGCCTGAGCCTCGCCGGTCCGGGCGCTGCCGCGGTCTGCGGCTGATCGGGCCGCGGACCTCAGTCCGTCCGCCAGCTCGCGTGCGGGTCCGCCCTGCTCAGGGCGGGATCGTCCGACGCGAACGTCCGGGCCGGCCCCGGCCCCGTGGCCCGCGTCTCGAACCGGACGGTGACCCGGCCGTGCCCGGCGCCCTGCACCCAGCCGTGCCCGTGCTCGGCGTGCGCCACGTCGTCGCCCGCCCGCCAGGGGGCATCCGGATCCGGCGGGGCGTGCCGCCCACCGGGCGCCACCTCGGGCTCCTCGACCGTCACCGGCACGTCCCCGACCTCTTCCGGGTCGTTCGCGGGCGGGCTCTCGAACGCCGGGAACGCCTCGAACAGCGTCGGCGGGGGAGTGTCGCCCAGCCCGGACAGCGACACCCCGACCAGCCGGACACCGCCCTGGGGCACCGCGGCCTGGGCCAGCCGCTGCGCCACGGCGGTGAGCGCGCCCAGGTCCGTGCTGGCGTAGGCCGTGGTCTCCGAACGGCTGGCGGTGGTGAAGTCCGCGTTGCGGGCCTTCACCGTGACCGTGCGCGCCGCCCGCCCGTCGACGACCAGCCTGCGGTGCGCCGCCGCCGTCATCCGGGCGACGTGGTGCAGGACGTCGCTCATCGCCGTCAGGTCGTGCTCGAAGGTGGTCTCCGCGCTGATCTGCTTGGCGGCGCCACGCGGCGCGACCGGCCGCTCGTCGATCCCGCGGGCGAGCCGGTGCAGCTCGGTGCCCATCGCGGTGCCGAGCACGCCCGTGACCTCGCGCAGGTCCATCGCCGCGAGGCCGCCGATCGTCTCGACACCGACCTTGCGCAGCGACGCCTCGGCCACCGGCCCGATGCCCCAGAGCGACCGCACCGGCAGTGGGTCGAGCACCGCGCGTTCCTCCTCGGCCGCGACGACCCGCAGCCCGTCCGGCTTCGCGAGCTCGGACGCGATCTTCGCGACCTGCTTGCCCGAGCCCGCCCCGACGGAGGCGGGCAGCCCGGTCCGCTCCCGCACCGCCGCCCGCAGCGCCGTGCCGAACTCCCGCACGTCCGCCGGCGAGGCCCCGACCAGCGCGGGAGGCTCCAGGAACGCCTCGTCCAGGGACACCGGCTCGAGCACCGGCGCGGCCTCGCCGAGGACGTCCATGACCTCTCCGGAGATCGTCTTGTAAAGGTCGAACCGGGGCGGGAGGACGGTGGCGTGCGGGCAGCGCCGCCGGGCCTGGCCCATCGGCATAGCCGAGCGCACCCCGAACACCCGCGCCTGGTAGCTCGCCCCGGCGACGACGCCGCGCCCGCCGGTGCCCCCGACGAGCACGGGCCGCTCCGCGAGCGTCGGGCGGGTCAGCTGCTCGACCGACGCGTAGAACGCGTCCATGTCGAGATGCAACACCCACCGCACGGACCCATTCTTCACCGGGGGACCGCCAGTCCGGGTTCAGGAGGTGAGCGCGTCCAGCAGGGCGTCGACCGAGACGGCACCGCGGTACTGCTCGCCGTTGACGAACAGGGTGGGCGTCCCGCGCACGCCGCTGCGCACGCCCGAGTTGAAGTCCGCCTCCACCCGGTCCTCGAAGTTCTGGCTGGCGGGCCAGATCGCCTTGTCCGGGTCGTCCAACCCGATCGCCTCGGCATGCTCGCGCAGGTCCCGCTGGGTCAGCCGGGGCGGGCCCGGGGCGTAGAGGCGGGCGTGCATCGGCCAGAAGCGCCCGTAGACCGACGCCGCCTCGGCCGCGCACGCCGCCGCGAGGGAGTGCGGGTGCAGCTCGAACAGCGGGAAGTGCCTGAAGGCGAACATCAGCCGGTCGCCCAGCTCCTCGCGCACCTTCTCGATCACGGGTGCGGCCTCGCGGCAGTAGGGGCACTCGAAGTCCCCGTACTCGACGAGCGAGAGCTCGGCCCCCGCCTCGCCCTGCAGGTGGTCGTAGGGCCCGATCTGCGGGTCCAGCTGGCTGCTGATCGTGAGCTCCTCGCACTCGTCGGGTCGGCGGGCCCGGCGACCGGCGGCGGTGGGGCAGGATGTCGCGGTGGCCGTGGTGACGACATTAACGGAGCGCGGGGAGCTGTCCCGTGCCGCGCGGCAGTTCCTGCGCACCGAATCCGGGTCGGCGGTGCTCCTCATCAGCGCGGCCGCGCTCGCGCTGGTGTGGGCGAACCTCGGTCCGTCCTACGAGGAGTTCTGGCACACTCGGCTCGCGATGGTCCTGGGTGGCGCCGAGCTCGCGCTCGACCTGCGGCACTGGGTCAACGACGGGCTGATGGTGCTGTTCTTCTTCAGCGTCGGCCTGGAGATCTCCCGGGAGATGACGCTCGGCGAGCTGCGGGGCTTCCGCGCCGTCGCGACCCCGGCGATGGCGGCGGTCGGCGGCCTGTGCGTGCCCGCGCTGCTCTTCCTGCTGTTCAACTACGGCGGCGAGGGCCAGAACGCGTGGGGCATCGCGATCTCCACGGACACCGCCGTCCTGCTCGGCGTGCTCGCCCTCGTCGGGCCGCGGTGCCCGGACCAGCTGCGGGTGTTCCTGCTGGCCCTGGCGATCGTCGACGACATCGGTGCCGTCCTCGCGATCGCGTTCTTCTACACCGAGCGGGTGAACGTGGCCGCGCTCATGGGAGCGCTGGTGCTGTTCGCCGCGCTGCTCGGTCTGCGCTTCGTGCGGTTCTGGCGGACGCCGTTCTACGCGGCCATCGGCATCGTGATGTGGCTGGCGGTCCTGGCGTCCGGGGTGCATCCGAGCGTCGTCGGCGTCGCGCTCGGCCTGCTGGTCAACGCCTACGCGCCGCGCCGGCAGGACATGCGCCGCGCGCTGTTGGTGGGCAAGAGCTTCCTGGTCGACCCGACGCCCACGCGCGCCCTGGCGGCGCAGGCGGCCGTGACCGAGGCGGTCTCGCCGAACGAGCGGCTGCAGCTGAGGATCCAGCCGTGGAGCAGCTATGTGATCGTCCCGATGTTCGTGCTGGCCAATGCCGGCGTGGTGCTCGACCGGACGACGCTGACGGCGGCGCTCGGCTCGCCGATCACGTGGGGGATCGTCGTCGGCCTCGTGGTCGGCAAGCCGATCGGCGTGACGCTCGGAACCTGGATCGCGCTACGGGCCCGGATCGGCCGGTTGCCGGACACGCTGCGCTGGGGCCAGCTCGCGGGTGGTGCGACGCTCGCCGGGATCGGCTTCACCGTGGCGCTGTTCGTCACCGAGCTCGCCCTGAAGGACCCGCTGCTGCAGAGCGAGGCGAAGATCGGCATCCTCGCCGGCTCGATCCTGGCGGCGCTCCTCGGCTGGCTGGTCTTCCGGGTGGCGGGGGAGCGGGGCGGCCAGTGCTCGCCGAGCGGGCTCCCGGTCCTGCCCCCGCGCCCGTGGCGCCCCGTCGACTGATCTCCGCTGCCCGCCCGGCCCTGAAATTCGCGTTGTGGCTCCACAACGCGAGGTTCGGCCGCTCAGAGCGCGGCGACGAGGGGGGTGGGGTCCGTGAGCCAGGGGACGTGGCCGCCGTCGACCTGCCGGCCCTCCGCCTCCGGGATCACCGCGAGCGCGACCCGGGCCGCGACGTAGGGGAGGAACGCCTCGTCCCGGCCGTGCAGGTAGGTCGTATGCGGCAGCGCGTGCAGCTCGGGGGCGGTGAGCGCCATGTTCGGACGCGGCGTGCGGAAGTCCAGCAGTTGCTGGAGCATCCGCGGCACCGTGTGCCGGAAACCCGACCGCCTCGACGCGTGGTAGGCCAGGTCGCCGAGCTCCGGCCAGTCGCGCAGGGCCGGTTCGGCGAGGGATCTCCGCAGGCCGGAGGCGTACCAGGCGGGCCGGGTCGGGCTCGTCAGCAGCGCGCGGGCGGTCGTGGGGACGGCGAGGGCGCCGAGCAGTGCGTCCGCCCGGCCCCCGGCGAACGCGACGCCGGGTGCGCCGACGAGCACCAGCCGTTCGACCAGGGCGGGCGCGTCGATCGCGGTCCACGCGGCGGCCATGCCGCCCAGCGAGTTGCCGACCAGCACCGCGCGCTCCGAGCCCGTCGCGCGGACCGCGGCCGTCGTCAGCGCGACCAGGACCTCACGCAGGGCGAAGTCTTCGCCGGGCAGGCCGTCGGAGAGCCCGTGACCGGGGGCGTCGAGCGCGACGACGGTCCGGCCCGTCAGGTGCGGCAGGAGCGGGAGCCACCAGGCGGCGGAGAGGGTGGCGCCGTGCAGGAGGACGAGCGGCGTGCCGGCGCCGCGGGTGGCGAACCCGCGGGCCACGCCGAGGCCCGGGACGTCGAGCTCCAGCGGGTCGAGCTCGACGCCCAGCCGCGCGACGAGCCGGGTCTGGTCCGCGGCGGCGCGCTGCGCGGCAGAGCTCACGGGCGGGCGACGATCAGGCCGCGGAGGAGCGCGTCGCCGTCGTGCATGCGGAGGCGCGGGGCGGCGGGGCCGAAGCCGGCGAGCGCGCCGGGGTGCTCGGGGTCCGGAAGGAGGTCGACGAGCCAGAGCGGGCCGTCCGGCGCGTCCTTCCCGGTCCACTCGCGGACCGCGGCGGGGCCGTCCGCGGGGCCCAGGGTGATCGACGACATCGGACTGGAGAGGCCCTCGCCGGTGGCCTTGAGCAGGGCCTCCTTGCGGGTCCAGATGGTGAGGAAGGCGGCCGCGTCCGCGGGGGGATGCGCGCGGCGCTCGGCGGGGGAGAGAGCGTGGCCGGCGAGGCCGTCGAGGTCCGCGAGCGGCCGAAGCTGCTCGACGTCCAGGCCGACCGGCCCGTCCGTGGACACCGCGACGCCGACCCGCTCACCGGAGTGGGTCAGCGAGAACTCGGGGCCGCCGCCGCCGAGGCGCGGTTTGCCGTGGGGCTTGCCGCAGCGGCAGGTCCGGTCCAGCGTGAGCGACGCCGGATCGGCGCCGACCTGCTCGCCGAGGACGATCCGGGTGAGGGCGTGGGCGGCGAGGTAGCGGGCGCGGTCGATCTCCTTGCGGAAGGCGCGCAGCCGTCCCGACTCGTGATCGTCGAGGAGGGAGACCAGCGCGGCCGCCCCCTCGGGGTCGATCGGTCGGGCCCACCAGACCTCGCACTCCGGCACGTCGCCCAGCCTTCCACACCGGACCCGACATGGCAGGAGGGTCGCTCCCCCGTGGGAAACGACCCTCCTGCGCCGGATCAGCCGCTGCGGCGGGCCGCGAAGTCCGCGCGGGCGTGCGCGGGCTTGGTGCTGCTGCGTCCGGTCGTGCGCCGGTGGGGGAGGAGCCCCGGGGCGCCGGGGACGTCCTTGCCCTTGGCAGCGGCCCGCCGGGCGGCGCGGTTCGCCGGAGCTGCCTGATCGGCCCGGAATTCGACAGGGGTGGTTCGCATGAGGTACCTCCGAGTGTGTGGCCGGGGGGTCGTTCGGCGACGAGCCGGGCGGATGACCACGACGACGGCCGGGACGGACACGGGACGTCGGACGAGACCGCGGCGGCGCCGAAACGTGCGGCCGCGAGCGGGGCGAGTGCCCCGGGGTCTCAGAGGAAGAACTTCATGGCAGGAACGGTAGGTTGCGCTCCGGATCGACGGCACCGAATTTGCCGCCTCGGAGCGGGCAGGATGGGCTAGCACGCTCCGCGCGGGGGCGCTACCTTCTCTGGCACACCACCGTGGACCTCCTGAAGGCGAGGCGACGATGACGACGCTGATCGTGACTCACGAGGTCGACGACGTCGGCCACTGGCTCCGCTCGTCTCGCCGGGAGGATGTCTTCGGGCCGCTGGGCCTGACGATTCGAACCTTCGTCGACCCGACGGACGAACACCGGGTCGGACTGATTCTCGAGGTCCCCGACGTGGACGCGTTCAACCAGTTCATGCAGACCCCGGAGGCGGCAGACGCCATGAAGCACGACGGGGTCCGACCCGACACACTCGTGAACCTTCTCGAGGCGTAGCCCGGCACGTCCGTCGGTCACCTCGCGGGTCCCCGGCCACGGCAACGGCCGGCGTCGTCTTCCACGCGGGCGATCTGCGGCCCGGTTAGCGTGGGCCCGTGCGCACTCCCGACGTCGTCGTGATCGGGGGCGGCATCGCCGGCGCCTCGATCGCCTACGAGATCGCCGCCCACCGTTCCGTCGTCCTGCTCGAGGCCGAGTCCGCGCTGGCCATGCACACCACCGCCCGGTCCGCCGCGACCTGGATCCCCGGGCACGGCACCGCCGCCTTCCGCGCGCTGACCACCGCCAGCGGCCCGCGCTTCATCGCCCTGGCGGAGGAGCTGGACGCTCCGCGGTTCCTCAGCCCGCGGGCGGTGCTCTGGGCCGCGTTCGACGACGACGGCGAGCGCGAGCTGGAGCTGATGCTCGCCGAGCGCGTGGGCGAACCCGACGTCCCGGCCCGGCTCACGTCCGCCGAGGCCCGGCGGCTCTGCCCGGTGCTGCGTGAACCCCGGGCGGGGGCGCTGACCGAGAACGGGGCCGACATCGACGTGATGGGCCTGCACCAGGCGTTCGTCCGGGGGTTGAGGCGCCGTGGGGGCGAGATCCGTACCGGCGCCCGGATCGCGGCGATCGAACGGGCCGGCCAGGACTGGCGGGTCCGCACGACCGGTGGCGAGGAGGTCACCGCACCCGACGTCGTCGACGCCGCGGGCGCGTGGGCGGACGTCGTCGCCGGGCTGGCCGGGGTGCCGCCGGTCGGCCTGCAGGCCTATCGGCGCACCATCGCGATCGTCCCGGTTCCGACGCCGACGGGCCCGTTGCCCATGGTCAGCGACCCGGCCGAGCGCTTCTACTTCAAGAACGAGGACCCCGAGGGGACGACGCTGCTGCTCTCGCCCGGGGACGAGACCCCGCTCGCGCCGGGCGACCCGAAGCCGGACGAGCTGGACGTCGCCCTGGGCCTCGAACGCGTCGAGGAGGTCACCGGGCTGGGCCTGCGGTCGGTCCGGACGGCGTGGGCGGGCCTGCGCACGTTCGCGCCGGACCGCAGCCCCGTCGTCGGCCCGTGGCCGGAGCATCCCGGATTCCACTTCTTCGCCGGGCAAGGCGGATCGGGCGTCGAGTCGGCGCCGGCGCTGGCCGCGCTGGGGGCCGCCGTCGTCACCGGGACCTCCGTGCCGGCGGACATCGCGCTGAGCGCGGATCAGGTCGCGCCGGTGCGCGCACAGATGTAAGCAGCCGCTTACAGTGAGGGGCATGGCTGCGCCCACCACCACCTCCGGCCGTGACCTCTTCGACGGGGCGTTCTGGAGCGACCCCCATCCCGCCTACGCGGAGCTCCGCGCCGACGAGCCGGTGCGCCGGCTCGACCTGCCGGACGGCCCGATGTGGCTGATCAGCCGGTACGACGACGTCCGCGCGGCGTTCGTCGACCCGAGGCTGAGCAAGGACTGGCGCTACACGCTGCCGGCCGAGCAGCGCGACGCCATGCCGGCCGCGCCGACGCCGATGATGCTGCTGATGGACCCGCCGGACCACACCCGGCTGCGCAAGCTGGTCAGCCGCTCGTTCACCGTGCGGCGGATGGCCGAGCTGAAGCCGCGGGTCGAGGAGATCGCCCGGGAGCTGCTCGCCGTGCTGCCCGACGACGGCACCGTCGACCTCATGTCCCGGTACGCCTTCCTGCTGCCCGTGCAGGTCATCTGCGAGCTGCTGGGCGTCCCGAGCGCCGACCGCGACGACTTCAGCGCCTGGTCCTCGATCATGATCGACGAGTCCCCGCAGGAGGCCAAGCTGGAGGCGAGCGCCAAGCTCGGCGGCTACCTCGCCGAGCTGATCGGGCGCAAGCGCGTCGCGCCGGACGACGCGCTGCTCAGCGCCCTGAGCCAGGTGGCGGAGGACGACGGGGACCGGCTCTCCCAGGAGGAGCTGGTCGCGATGGCGATGCTGCTGCTCATCGCCGGGCACGAGACCACGGTGAACCTGATCGGCAACGGCGTCCTGGGCCTGCTCACCCACCCCGACCAGCTGGCGACGCTGCGGGAGAAGCCCGAGCTGATCGGCAACGCCGTCGAGGAGTTCCTGCGCTGGGACTCGCCCGTGCAGACCGCACCCGTGCGGTTCGCGGCGGAGGACGTCGAGATCGGAGGCGTGACGATTCCCGAGGGCGCTGTCGTCATGCTCGGGCTGTCCGCGGCGAACCGGGACGGGGAGAGGTACCCGGAGCCGGACACGCTCGACGTCACGCGGGACGCGGGCGGGCACGTCGCGTTCGGTTACGGCCTGCACCACTGCCTGGGCGCCCAGCTCGCGCGGACCGAGGGCGAGGTCGCGATCGGTGCGCTGCTCGCGGAGCGCCCGGAGCTGGCCCTCGCGGTGGAGCCGGCGGAGCTGACCCATCGCACGAGCATCCTGGTGCGAGGCCTGACGCAACTCCCGGTGGACCTGGGCCCCCGCGCCTGAGGCGCCCCCCTACGCACGAACGGCACTTTCGCTCATCAGGTATGAGCGAAAGTGCCGTTCGTGAAGATCGACCATCTCAGGCGAGGGGCGCGCCGGTCTTCTCGCGGACCTCGTCCTCGGTGACGTCGGGGGCGGTCTCGACGAGCTTGAGGCCGTCCTCCGTCACGTCGATGACCGCGAGGTCGGTGATGATCCGGGTGACGCAACCCAGGCCCGTGATCGGCAGCGAGCACTTCTCGACGATCTTGGGCGTGCCGTCCTTGGACACGTGGTCCATCATCACGATCACCTTGCGGGCGCCGTGCACGAGGTCCATCGCGCCGCCCATCCCCTTGATCATCTTGCCGGGGATGGCCCAGTTCGCCAGGTCGCCAGTGGCGCTGACCTCCATCGCGCCCAGCACAGCGACGTCCAGGTGGGCGCCGCGGATCATGCCGAAGCTGTCCGAGGAGTCGAAGTAGCTCGAGCCGGGGAGGACCGTGACGGTCTCCTTGCCGGCGTTGATCAGGTCCGGGTCGACCTTGTCGGCGTCCGGGTAGGGCCCGACGCCGAGGATGCCGTTCTCGGAGTGCAGGACGACCGTGCGGTCCGCCGGGATGTGCCCGGGGACCAGGGTCGGCATGCCGATGCCGAGGTTGACGTAGGAACCGTCGGGCAGCTCGTCGGCGACCCGCTTGGCGAGCTGATCACGCGTCAAGCTCATCGCACTCCCTCGCTTCGCGAGCTCGACGCTTCGCTCGGGCGCTGTGTCAATGGTTCGCTCGCAAGCTCGCTCACGCCTTGTTCTCCTTCACGGTCCGGAACTCGACGGGCTTCTCGACGTCCGGGACGTGCACGACGCGCTGGACGTGGATACCGGGGGTGTGCACGGCGTCCGGGTCGATCTCGCCCGGCTCCACCAGGTGCTCGACCTGGGCGATGGTGATCCGCCCGGCGGCGGCGCAGGCGGGGTTGAAGTTCCGCGCGCTGCTGCGGTAGACGAGGTTGCCGTGCCGGTCGCCCTTCCAGGCGTGGACGAGCGCGTAGTCCGGGGTCAGCGCGGCCTCGAGGACGTACTGCACGCCGTCGAACTCGCGTACCTCCTTCGCCGGGGACTCGACGAGGACCTCGCCGCCGGGGCCGTAACGCCACGGGAGCCCGCCCTCCGCGATCAGCGTGCCGACGCCGGCCGGGGTGTAGAAGGCCGGGATGCCCGCGCCGCCGGCGCGCAGCCGCTCGGCCAGGGTGCCCTGCGGCGCCAGCTCCAGCTCGATCTCGCCGGCGAAGTACTGCCGCGCGAACTCCTTGTTGTTGCCCACGTAGGAGCCGATCGTCCGGCGGATCCGCCCCGCCTCGAGCAGCTTGCCGAGGCCGAACCCGTCGACGCCCAGGTTGTTGCTGATCGTCTCGAGATCCGTCGCGCCCTGCGCGATCAACGCGTCGATCAGTACCGTGGGCACACCCACCATGCCGAAACCGCCGACGGCGAGCGACTTCCCGTCGCCGATGTCCGCGACGGCCTCGGCGGCCGACGCCACAACCTTGTCCATCATCGCCGCTCCACACTCCGGGGCTGAATTCGCACCGAGGCTACGGGGGCGGTCGGCGCGGGACAACGAATGGTGAGCCAGACGGGAGGCCATGTGAGCGACGTCCCCGTGTCACCCGAGCAGGGCAGCCCGCAGGTCACCCGGAGTGTCGTAGACGGCCGCCGCGCCTGCGCCGATCAGCTCACCCGGCTCGCCGTAGCCCCAGCCCGCGCCGAGGCAGGAGAGCCCGTGCGCGCGGGACCCCACGACGTCGTGCAGCCGGTCGCCCACCATCACCGCGTCGGGGGACGCCCCGCCGAGCCGGCGCAGCGCCTCGCCGACCACCGCGGCCTTGGAGGGGCGCTGCGCGTCCACGGTGTCCCCGGTGATCGTCTCGAAGAGCTCGGTCCAGCCCTGGTTCTCGAGGATGGCGCGGGCGGCCGGCTCGGCCTTGCTGGTGGCCAGCGCCAGCCGCGTGCCCGCGGCGACCAGCGCGCGGAGCAACTCGTCGATGCCGGGATAGGGGGTGGACTTCAGGAGGCCGTGCTCGCGGTAGCGCTGCCGGTAGACGGGCAGGACCCGCGCGGCCGCCTCCTCGCCGACGATCGGCGGGAGGGACTCGTAGAGGGGCGGGCCCAGGAGCTTCGTGCCGATCGCGTCGCCGGGCCAGGTGAGGCCGAGCTCGTCGAAGGACTCCTCGAGGGTGCCGAGGATGCCGGGGGCGGAGTCGACGAGGGTGCCGTCGAGGTCGAGGAAGACAGTTCTTGTCACGGAGGGCATTCTCCCGGAACAGGACCGCCGGACCGGTGTCGTACGGTCCTTCCATGACCAGCACCACCCTCTTCGGGCCGCTCTACGGTGCGGCCCGGGTCGACCGGACCCTCGACGACGCGGCCTGGATCCGGGCGCTGCTCGAAGTCGAGGTCGCGCTGTCCCGGGCCGCCGCCGGGCACGGGGTGGTCCCGCCCGCGCACGCCGAGGTGATCGCCGCGGCGGCCGAGGACCTCAAGATCGACGTCGACGAGCTGGGCGCGGCCGCCGTCGAGGGCGGGAACCCGGTGATCCCCCTGGTCCGGCTCCTGCGGTCCGCTACCGGAGGGGACGTGGCGAAGGCCGTGCACCCGGGCGCCACCAGCCAGGACGTCATGGACACCGCGCTGGTGCTGCTCGTCCGCCGGGCGTCGGAGGTCGTGCTGGAGGACCTCCGCGCCGCCGCCGACGCCGCCGCCCGGCTCGCCGCCGCGCACCGGGACACCCCGATGATCGCGCGCACGCTGGGCCAGCAGGCGTTGCCGAGCACGTTCGGCCTGGTCGCGGCCGGGTGGTGCGCCGGGTTGGACCGGGCCCGGGTGCGGTTGCGCGCGGTCGTCGACGTGCTGCCGGTGCAGTTCGGCGGGGCCGCCGGCACGCTCGCGGCGCTGCACCCGCACGGACCGGCCGTCGCGGACTCCCTGGCGGACGCGCTCGGCCTGGCCCGGCAGGGCGTCCCGTGGCACACCGAACGCACCCGGGTCGGGGAGCTGGCCGGGGCGCTCGGCGTCGCGGCGGGGGCGTGCGCGAAGCCTGCGACGGACGTCGTGCTGCTGGCCGGGACCGAGCTGGGGGAGGTGTCCGAGGCGGCGCCGGGGGACTCGTCGTCCATGCCGCACAAGCGGAACCCGATCGCGGCGGTGACGGCGCGGGCGTCCGCGCGGCGGGCGCCGGGGCTGGTCGCGACGCTGCTGGCCGCGATGGACCACGAGCACCAGCGGGCCGCCGGGCCGTGGCACGCGGAGTGGCAGACGCTCACGGACCTGCTGCGCGCCACCGGTGGCGCGGCCTCGCGGCTGCGGGTCTGTCTGGAGGGGCTGGCCGTGCATCCCGACGCGATGGCGCGGAACCTGGCGTTGACGTCGCCGGCGGAGGCGCCGCACCACGCGGGCGAGCTGGTGGACCGGGTCCTGGAGGCGCGGTGAACGAGCTGGACGTGATCATCCGGTACTACGACGGCTGCAGCGCCGGGGACGTCGATCTGCTGATGTCCACGCTGCATCCGGAGGTCGTGCACTGGTTCCTCGCGCCGAACCTCGGCTCCGCACCGGTCCACGGGGGCGAGCACCTCGCCCGGTACTGGCGGAAGGTCCAGGCGAGGATCGACGCCCGATGGGTGGTCGACCATGCGCTCACCGGCCCGGCCGAGGCCGTGATCGAGTGGACGATGTTCTGGCGGCCCGAGGGATCCGCGGAGCGGGTCGCGACGCGCGGCGCCGAGTGGTTCACCTTCTCCGACGGGCTGATCCACGAGATCCGCTCCTACTATCAGCAACGTCCGGGGACGACCGAGCTCGACGGCTTCCCCTACGCCGAACGGGGGTACTCGGTGAGCGGATCCGAACGCAGCGCCCTGCACCCCGCCGACGGAAGCTCGTGAGCAGCCCCGAGACCCCCCTTCACCTCGCGGCCGAGATCGGCGGGGCGGGCCGTCATCCCGGGGCGTGGCGGCTGCCCGGCGCGGACGTGCCGGGCCTGGTCGACGCCGCGCCCCACGTCCGGCTCGTCCGGACGGCGGCCCGGGGCGGGCTGGACCTGGTCGCGATCAGGGACTCGTTCGTCCCGCCCTCGGGGGACCCGGACGAGCTGGGGGACTCGCTCGACGCGGTGGCGATCGCCGCGCGGGTCGCCCCGGTCGTCCCGGGAATCGGGCTGGTCCCGGCCGTCACGGTCACCCACACCGAGCCCTTCCACGTGCAGAAGGCGATCGCGACGCTGGACCTCGTGTCGTCCGGCCGCGCGGGCTGGGAGGTCGCCGTCTCCCGGACACCCGAGGAGGCCGATCTGTTCGGCCGCCGGAGTGCCGCGCCGGTGTCCGAGCTGTGGCTCGAGGCGGCCGAGGTGATCGAGGCCGTCCGGCTGCTGTGGGACTCGTGGGAGGACGACGCGGTGATCCGCGACGCGGCCACCGGTCGTTACGTGGACCGGGACAAGCTGCACTACGTGGACTTCGAGGGCGAGTTCTTCTCCGTGAGGGGCCCGTCGATCACGCCGCGCTCGCCGCAGGGCCAGCCGCTGGTCGTCGTGCGGGCGGACGATCCGGAGGCCCTGGTCGTCGCGGCGCGGCACGCGGACGTCGTGCGGATCTCGGCGCCGGGCATCGCGCAGGCCACCACCGCCCGCCTCGACGTCCAGGCCGCGGCCGCCGAGGCGGGCCGGGACCCGTCGGGGATCACCGTGTTGCTGGACGTCGAGGTCCTGCTCGGGGAGACGGACGCCGAGGCCCGGAAGGAGCTCGCCCGGCTGGAGGCGCTTACGCCGGGGCCCGATCCGGAGGGGATCAGGCACGTCGGGACCCCCGGGGGACTGGCCGCGCTGATCGGGGAGGTCGTGCGGGCGCACGCTGCGGACGGCGTGACCTTCGTGCCGCTGGCCCTGCCGAGCGGCCTGGACGCGATCGTCGACGGGGTGGTCCCGCTGCTGGTCGGGGCGGGCGCGCGGCCCGGGACGCCGAGTTCCGGCACACTGCGGGAACGATTCGGGCTGCGCCGGCCGGCCGGCCGCCATGCCGGGGAGGTGCGGGCATGAGCCGCAAGCAGGTCCATCTCGCCGCCCACTTCCCGGGCGTCAACAACACCACCGTCTGGAGCGACCCGGCGTCCGGCAGCCAGACGGACTTCGCCTCGTTCGTGCACTTCGCGCAGGCCTCCGAACGCGGCCTGTTCGACTTCGTGTTCCTCGCCGAGGGCCTCCGGCTGCGCGAGCACCGCGGGAGGATCCACGATCTCGACGTCGTCGGGCGGCCGGACACGCTCACCGTGCTCAACGCGCTCGCCGCCGTCACCGAGCGGGTCGGGCTCGCCGGGACGATCAACACGACGTTCAACGAGCCCTACGAGCTGGCCCGTCAGTTCGCCTCGCTGGACCACCTCTCCGGCGGCCGCTCCGCGTGGAACCTCGTGACCAGCTCGGACGCGTTCACCGGGGAGAACTTCCGCCGCGGCGGGTTCCTGAAGCCCGAGCAGCGCTACGAGCGGGCGGGGGAGATGCTCGAGGCCGCGAAGGCGTTGTGGCTCAGCCGCGCCCCCGAGGTCGGGAGCGAGGCGCCGGTCGTCGGGTACGCGAGCAGCCAGTTCTCCTTCCGAGGCCGGTTCTCCGTGCCGCGCAGCCCGCAGGGGCATCCGGTGCTGATCCAGTCCGGGGACTCGGAGCAGGGCCGCGAGTTCGGCGCCGCCACCGCGGACGCGATCTTCTCCCGGCACAGCACCGTCGAGGCCGGCCAGGAGTTCTACCGGAACATGAAGGACCGGCTGCCGCGCTACGGCCGCGTCGACACCGACCTGACGATCCTGCCCGCCGCCACGTTCGTGCTGGGGGACACCCCGGCGGACGCCGCGGAGAACGCCGAGCGGATCCGGCACGAGCAGGTGTCCCCTCAGACGGCGATCGCGTTCCTCGAGCAGGTCTGGGGCCGGGACCTCTCGGCCTACGACCCGGACGGCCCGCTCCCGGACGTCGACCCGGACCCGGAGAACGTGAACATCACCCGCGGCCGGGTCCGGCACGAGCGGGACACGGCGAAGCTCGCGCGGGAGTGGCGGGAGCTGGCCGGGTCCAAGAACCTCTCGATCCGCGAGCTGATCGTCGAGACGACGGCGCGGCACTCGTTCGTCGGGACGCCGAAGCAGGTGGCGGAGCAGATCGACGAGGCGGTCCAGGCGGACGCGAGCGACGGCTTCATCCTGATCCCGCACCTCGTCCCGACGGGCATGGACGCGTTCGTGGACAGGGTGATCCCGGAGCTCCAGGACCGCGGCAGCTACCGCACCGAGTACACCGGTCCCACCCTGCGGGACCACCTCGCCCTCCCGTACCCCACCTGATCCCCGCGAGTCGGCGCTCCTGGTTCGCCGAGTCGCGGATCGCGGCACCCGAGGCCTCGACGCTCGCCGACGGGGAGCCGCCCGGTAGCCGCGGACCGTGGCCCGGAGGTGGTCAAATGGCGGCGCGGCTGGCTACGGCGGGCGGTACGGCGAGCGACGCCGCCGTGCGGCTGAGCGCACGACTCGTGCACACGTGGAGCGCGACGTCCGCGTCCGGATCGCCTCGACATGATCACCACGGCGGACCGATTTCAGCCGTGCACGGCTGATTTCGGTCGGCGTGGCGATCATGGCGCGCGCCGGACCTGCGTGTTGTAGCGGCGCTGCTCGCCACGCAGGTAGGCCGCGACTCGGATGCACCAGGAGCGGGACTCGCGGGCACGGGGCCGCGACTCGCAGGCCCTGGAGCACGACTCGCAGGCCCTGGAGCACGACTCGCGGGTCTTGGAGCGCGACTCGCGCGTACGTAGAGCGCGACTCGCGCGTACGCAGAGCGCGACTCGCGGCGTCGTGGGGCGCGACTCGCGGGGGCCCGGGGCACAATCCCGCGGGAACGGCTGTGGTGACGCGGCAGGATGTCCGCGTGGTGGAGCGGGTGTTGTCGTGGGGCGAGCTGAACCGGGCGCTGCTGGCCCGGCAGCTCCTGCTGGAACGATCCGAGCTCGCGCCGGCCAAGGCCGTGGAGCGGGTCGGCGGGCTGCAGACGCAGTACGCGCCGTCCGGCTACGTGGGGCTGTGGTCCCGACTCGCCGCTTCCGGCGTGCGGACTTCACGGCTGCGCTGACCGGCGGCACGATCGTCCCCTCCCGCGGGCGCACGTGTACGGGCTGGCCGGTGGCCGGCTGACGCGCCCGGTCGCGCTCGAGCCGGCCCAGGAGCTGCTGGTCACCCGCTGCCTGCGCGGGTTCGGGCCGGTGTCGGCGAAGGGCGTCTCCCGGTACGCGGGCTGGACGATCGGCGAGGCCCCGCGCCGCACTGCAGCGGATGACGCTGCGCCGGTTCCGGGATCCGGACGGCGGCGAGCTGCTCGACCTGCCGCGCGCCCCCTCCCGGCGGCGGACACCCCGGCGCCCGTCCGGTTCCTGTCCACCTTCGACGCCGCGCTCCTGCTCGGGCACGCCACCCGCGCCCGGATCCTGCCGGCGGAACACCGGGAGAAGGTCTTCCACACCCGCATGCCGCAGTCCGTACCGACCTTCCTGGTCGACGGCCGGGTGGCCGCACCTGGCGGTACACGGACGGCCAGGTCGTGCCCGAGCCGTTCGACGACCTCCCGGGGCCGGTGCGCCGGGAAATCGACGAGGAGGCGGAGCGCCTGACGGCCTTCTACGACACGTGAGCGCCGGCCCGGCATGCGCTGCTCCCGCGCGGGCAGTCGGGCGGGTAGGCCTGGCCGCGTCTCCGCAGCTCACGCCGGGTCGTGCGCGTGGGATCTCGTTCTAGCGATGTTTTACGCACACAGGGCTACACGCGCAGTCGGTACTCGACGTCGGCCGGCGAGTCGGGCAGCGCCCGCAGGTCCGCGACCAGGCGTTCCCGGTCCATGTCGACGGGCGCCGGTCCGGCGAACACGCCTCCGAGGGACGCCGCTGGACGGAACTGGTCGAGGCGGAAGGGGCGGCGACCGGTGCGGTGACCCCTGACGGCGAGGAAGACGAGCAGGGCGACGGCGGCGAGGGCGAGAATTGTTGCGGTCATGGCAGTAAGTTTCTGCTCATCTACTTCCTGCCAGAAGTGGCGGAGAAGTCACTCTACGAAAAGATGCTGCCAGTATGCTGGCGCCATGCTGCGGAGCGTCGCCGTTCTCGTCCTGCCCGAGCTCGCCGTGTTCGAGTTCGGTGTGCTGTGCGAGGTCTTCGGCCTGGACCGCTCGGACGACGGCCTCCCGGTCCTGGACTTCCGGGTGTGCGGGCAGGTCGCCGACGAGCCGATCGGCACCACGGCCGGTGTCGACGTCACGCCGAAGTACGGGCTCGACGGGCTGCGCGGGGCCGATCTCGTCGCCATCCCGGCCACCCGGATGCGCGAGTTCCCCGAGGAGGTCCTCGACGCGCTGCGGCAGGCCGAGGCGGACGGCGCGACACTGCTCACGGTCTGCTCCGGCGTCTTCGTACTGGCCGCGGCGGGCATCCTGGACGGCCGCAACTGCGCTGCGCACTGGCACAGCGTCGAGGAGCTTCGCGCCCGGTACCCGCAGGTCACCGTCGACCCGGACGTCCTCTACGTCGACGACGGCAACCTGATCACCAGTGCCGGCACGGCCGCGGGTATCGACGCGTGCCTGCACCTCGTCCGCCGCGAGCTCGGCAGTGCGGTGGTGAACGGGATCGCCCGCAGGATGGTCGTCCCGCCCCAGCGCGAGGGCGGGCAGCGGCAGTTCATCGAGCGCCCGCTCCCGGAGTGCTCGGCGGACTCCCTCGGCCCGGTCCTGGACTGGATGCTCACCCACCTCGACGTCGAGCACTCCGTCGCGGACCTCGCCCGCCGCGCCGCGATGTCCGAGCGGACCTTCGCCCGTCGCTTCACCACCGAGACCGGCACGACGCCGCACCGCTGGCTCACCCGCCAGCGCGTCCTGCATGCCCGTCGGCTGCTGGAGGACACCGATCTCGGGGTCGACGCCGTCGCCGCACGCTGCGGGTTCGGCTCGGCGACCTTGCTGCGCCACCACTTCCGCAAGGTCGTCGGCGTCGCGCCGGCGGGCTACCGGCGCACCTTCCGCAGCAACGAACGGGACGCACTCCCGGCGTGACGCGCGGCACGTCGCGCCCGGCTCGTGGGGCGCGGTGTCGCAGGATGGCCGGATGGAACCCGACGTCGGGACGGCACTGCCGCCGGCCCCTCACGCCGCGCTCGACGAGCCGACCGCCTCTGCGCGCGACGGCTTCGACGACGTCCCGCTGCTCTCGTCGCGGTTCGCCCGCTCGCCCGTCGAGGGCGGCACGGGACTGTCCGCGGTCGAGATCGACCGCGGCCGGGTCCTGCTCCGGGTCCCGCTCGGCCCCGGCACGCTCGACTCGACCGGCCGCGTCAGCGCCCTGGTGACCTCGGTCGCCGTCGACACCGCGCTCGGCATCGCCGTGCACACGTTCACCTCGACGCGGTCCGGCGGGCCCACCGTGGAACTGCGCGTCGACCACCACGCGCCGCCCGCGGCCGGGGCGAGCTGCCTGCTCGTCGAGGGCGTCGGCGTCCACGAGGACCGGACCTGCGGCGTCGGCCACGTCTCGGTCCGGGACGATCTCGGCACCCTCATCGCGCACGCCGCCGGCACGATGGTCGTCGACCCGTTGTCGATCGGGCAGCACCGCGGGTTCTGGAAGGACTTCACCGGCGTTCCGAAACTCGATCTCACGGCCCTCCCGCCCGGCCTGGACGGCACCACCACCAGCACGGACCCGGCCGAGCTACGCCTCCCGCTCAGCCCGTCGATCGCGAACCTGCGCGGCGACGTGCACGGCGGCATGGTCATGGCGATCGCCCACGCGGCCCAGGCGCGCCTCGCGGCCGCCCACCCGGCCCCGTCCCGCCCGCTGACGACCACCGTCGACTACCTGCGCCCGGTTCCGCTGAGCGGCGAGCTGACCTGTCGCTCGACCGTCGTCCGGGACGGCCGGCGCTTCCGGACGGTCCGCACGGAGCTGGTCCGCGACGACGGGAAGATCGCCGCCACGGCCACCGGAACGGTCGTGGTACTCCCGAACGACTGATCGGCGGGTGATAATCGCCCCCGCAGGAGACACCACAGCAGAACAGACCGACGCGCACCCACCACCACCGCCGCGAAGCAGGTCGACACCCCTGAGGCCGGCCCTCGCGGCACGCACGTCACGCGACGTGAGGAGCGACAATTGACGTCATCTCTGCCCCCGATCCCGAACGCCCCGCCCGAACGCCCCCGGGTGGCGGTGATCGGCGCGGGACCCTCCGGCCTCTACGCGGCCGCGGCGCTGCTCGCCTCGGACGTCACCCCGGTCGACGTCGACGTGCTCGACCGCCTGCCCGCGCCGTACGGCCTGGTCCGCTACGGCGTCGCGCCCGACCACGTGAAGATGAAGTCCGTGATCCGGGTGCTGCAGCGGCCCTTCGCCGACGGGTCCAGGGTCCGGTTCCTCGGGAACGTCGCGGTGGGTGAGAACGGCATCCCGCTGGACGTCCTGCGCGAGCACTATCACGCGGTCGTCCACGCCACGGGGAGCTCGCTGGACCGGGACCTCGGCATCCCGGGGGAGGAGCTCGCGGGCAGCCACGGCTCCGGCGCGTTCGTCAGCTGGTACTGCGGCCACCCCGACGCCACGGTGCTGGAGCCGCTGCTGGACAGCCCGGGCGTGGTCGTGGTGGGCGCGGGCAACGTGGCCCTGGACATCGCACGGGTGCTGGCCCGCGCGCCCGCCGAGATGGCCACCACGGACGTCCCCGAGCACGTGCTCGCCACGCTCCGGCGCAGCGCCGTCCGCGACGTGCACGTGGTGGTCCGCCGCGGCCCGCAGCACGTGCGCTTCACCCCGGCCGAGCTCCGGCAGATCGGCGAGCTCGACGACGTCGACGTCCTGGTGCACGACGACGGCCTCCTCGCGGCCGGGGTCGAGGAGCCCGAGGACCGCCGGCAGAAGCAGAACCTGGAGATGCTGACGGCGTGGGCCGGGAACGAGCCCGGGACCGCGAGCCGCCGCATCCACCTGCACTTCCTGCGCTCGCCCGTGCGGCTGGAGGGCGCGGGCGGCCGGGTCGAGCACGTCGTCCTGGAGCGCAACGAGGTCCGCGACGGGAAGGTCCTCGGCACCGGCGAGCAGGAGACGGTCGACGCCGGCCTCGTCGTCCGCGCCATCGGCTACAGCGGCGAGCCCATCCCGGGCCTGCCCTTCGACCAGGAGAACGGGGTCGTGCCCAACGACGGCGGCCGGGTCGTCCGGGACGGGGTCCCGGTGCCGGGGTCCTACGTCACGGGGTGGATCAAGCGTGGGCCGACCGGGGTGATCGGGACCAACAAGCACGACGCCCTCGAGACCGTCGAGAAGCTGCTGGAGGACCTGGCGGAGCTGCCCGAGGCCCGGTACCCGGACCGGGACGCGATCTTCGAGCGGTTCGCCGAGTACGGCGTCGAGCCCGTGACCTGGGACGACTGGCTCAATCTCGACGCGGAGGAGATCCGGCTCGGCGAGGTGCGCGGGGGAGCGGAGCGGGTCAAGGTCGCCGGGCTCGACGCGATGCTCGACGCGTGCCGGAGCGCTGCGGTCCGCTAGAGCGACCCGGACACGCGGAACCCCCGCCAGGTCGAGCCGGGCGGGGGCTCCGGTGGGTACGGCGGATGCCGAGGTGTGGGGGACGATCTAGTACGGGTCGACCGAGACGACCGGCGCGAGCGCGCGGAGCTGGGAGGCGAACGCGTCCGCCTCGAACGCCGTCATCGAGACCGTGCAGGTGACCGTGCTGTAGGTGACGCCCTCCCGGACGTCGACGGCGAACTCACGGACCAGGTGTCCGCAGCTCTGCAGCTCCGCGGCGACGCAGAGGGCGCCGTTCATGCCGTCCGAGGCGATGATGGTGTGCCGGCGCAGGATCCGCGCGGCGATGTCGCTCGTGCGGGGCTGGTCCAGGGTGATGCTCATGGCGGGAGTGCTCCAGAAGGGCTCGGGTGCGAAAGGGCTCGCGAGCCAGGTCTCGAAAGGTGGTGATGGCCGCCTCGGGGAGGGCGACGGGCGCGACGGTGGCCTGGCTCAACCGGCGCGCCGGGCTACTACCGCCCCGGCACGCGCAAGGAGAAGCTCACGACGTCGCACGCGTCCGACTGTAGCAGCGATCACTCCGGAGCGGGTACCAGCGGGTAGGAAGCACGCGCCGGGACGAGAAGGGCCCCACCGGCGCTGCCGGTGGGGCCCTTCTCCGCTCGGGTGGGAGCGTCAGTCCGTGCTGTCCTTCGGGCGGCCCGCCTCCGGGCGGCCGGCCAGCTCGAGCCGTTCCTGGCGCGTCTTGAGCGCCTCGAGCTCCTCGTGGTGGGCCTCGGCGCGGGCCTTCGCCAGCGCCTCGGTCTCCTCCAGCGGGTCCGGCCCGACCAGGGAGCCCACGACGGGTGTGCCGCCGGAACCGAGCTGGTTCATCCGCTTGGGCACCGGGGCGCCCTGGTACTCGAGCGGGATCGCGTGCCCGTGCTCGTCGACGCCACCGAGGGGCTGGTGCACCTCGATGAACTCGCCGTGCGGCAGCCGCTTGATGACACCCGTCTCGATGCCGTGCTCCAGGACCGCGCGGTCCGCCTTCTGCAGACCGATGCAGAGCCGGTAGGTCACCCAGTAGGCGAGCGGCGGCAGCACCAGGATCCCGATGCGGCCCGCCCACGTCGTCGCGTTGAGCGAGACGTGGAAGAAGTACGCGATCCAGTCGTTGATGCCGCAGAGCACCAGCCAGGTGTAGAAGGTGATGGCCATGACGCCGAGCGAGGTCCGCACCGGGACGTCACGCGGGCGCTGCAGCAGGTTGTGCAGCGCGTTGTCCCCGGTCATCTTCCGCTCGATCGACGGGTAGAAGCCCGCGACGACGAACAGCACCGGGAGGAACGCGACCGTGGCCCAGAACGCCGCCGGGATCGTGTAGCGGCCGAACAGGTAGATCTCCCACGGCGGGAAGATGCGCGCCATGCCCTCGCTGAAGAGCATGTACCAGTCCGGCTGCGAACCCGCCGAGACGTGCGACGCGTCGTAGGGGCCGAGGTTCCAGATGCCGTTGATCTGGAAGAGGCCACCCAGCATCGCGACCACACCGGCGGTGACGGCGAAGAACGCACCGCCCTTGGCCGCGAACGCCGGGAGGATCCGGACGCCGACCACGTTGTTCTCGGTGCGACCGGGCCCGGGGTACTGGGTGTGCTTCTGGTACCAGACCAGGCCCAGGTGCACGCCGATCAGCGCGAGCAGGATGCCCGGCAGCAGGAACACGTGGACGATGTAGAGCCGCGGAATGATCTCCATGCCCGGGAACTCGCCGCCGAAGAGC
The DNA here is from genome assembly GCF_025465255.1 of Pseudonocardia sp. Lineage (GTDB taxonomy): Bacteria > Actinomycetota > Actinomycetes > Mycobacteriales > Pseudonocardiaceae > Pseudonocardia. Next base: position 41,302 of record NZ_JAODNI010000108.1, on the reverse strand, counting down.
AGCCAGTGCGCCCAGGTGCCGATGACCGGGATCGACAGGATGAAGCCCGAGGCGATCCGCAGGCCGATGCCCGAGAGCAGGTCGTCCGGCAGCGAGTAGCCGGTGAAGCCCTCCATCATGCCCATGAAGATCAGCAGGATGCCGATGATCCAGTTCGTCTCGCGCGGCTTGCGGAACGCGCCGGTGAAGAACGTCCGGAACATGTGGGCGACCATCGAGGCGACGAACAGCAGCGCCGCCCAGTGGTGCACCTGGCGGACGAAGAGCCCGCCGCGGACCTCGAAGGAGATGTTCAGCGCGCTCTCGTACGCCCGCGACATGTGCACGCCGCGGAGGTTGTCGAACGGGCCGTCGTAGACGACCTCGACCATCGAGGGGTCGAAGAACAGCGCGAGGTACGTGCCCGAGACCAGCAGGATGATGAAGCTGTAGAGCGCGACCTCCCCGAGCATGAACGACCAGTGCGTCGGGAAGACCTTGTTGAACTGCTTGCGCAGGCCGGCGGCGGGGTGCAGCCGCTGGTCCAGCTCGTCGAGTCCGACGGCGGCCTTGCCGGCGAACCCGCCCGAGGACGTGGTGGATGTGGTGAGGGCGCTCATGGCCTCCGCTCCCAGAATGCCGGGCCGACTGCTTCAGAAAAGTCATTACGCGCCACGAAGTACCCCTGGGAGTCCACCGTGATCGGTAGCTGCGGGAGCGCGCGGGTGGCCGGCCCGAAGACCGGGCGGGCGTACTCGGCGGCGAGGAACTGCGACTGGTGGCAGGGACACAGGATGCGGTTGTCCTGCGACTGGTACAGCGACGCCGGGCAGCCGAGGTGCGTACAGATCTTCGAGAACGCGTAGAAGTCCCCGTAGTTGAAGTCCTCCTGGCCAGCCCGCTTGACGGTCGGCGTGCCGGGGCGCAGGCGGATCAGCATGACCGGGGCGTCCGAGGCGCGCTGTGCGTGCAGCAGAGCCTCCTCGTTGCCCCGCTCCGACTCGCGGTACGGGAACACGGTCTCCATCGAGCCCGGTTCCATGTCCTCGGGGCGGACCCGGGAGATCTCGGTCAGGATCCCGGTGTCCCGGCGCAGGTAGACGGTCTCGCCGTTCTCGGGCCGCCAGGGGGTGACCCACAGCGCCGCGTCGTTGCCGCCCTTCCACGGGTTGCGGATCATCGGGCCCAGGGCCGCGACGCCGAGCCCGAGGCCGAACAGGCCGGCCGCCGCGCCCGCGGAGCGGGTGATGAGCTTGCGCCGGGCGATACCGGTGTCCTTGCCCGCCGCGGTGATCTGCGCCATCACGGTGCGCCGGTCCACCTCGGGGGAGCGGCCGTCGTGCCGCTGCTGGACCGACACCTCGTCCGGGAAGAACTTCTTGACGTACGCGACGACGCCGATGCCCAGCGCGAGCACGGCGAGGCCGAACAGGAACCCGACGACCGGGGTGTACAGCGAGTACATCGTGTAGCCGGGCTCGTACGGGCTGACGTACTGGTGCGGCCACGCGATGAACGCGACGACGAAGCCGAGGCCCGCCAGCGCCGACAGCACGAACCAGGCGGCGACGGCCCGCTCGGCCCGCTTCTCCGCCCGGGTGCCCTTGATGGGCCATTTGTCCCCGTTGTGGACGACGTCGACGTCGTCGAGCTCAGCCGCCAGGCGGGCGAGCTGCTCCGGCGTCATCGCATCCAGTTCCTCCTGGGAGGGGGTGCGGGGCCCGGTGTCGCTCGAGGCGCTCAATTCTTCGCTCCCAACCACATTGCGAAACCGATGACCGCGGTCAGACCGACGACGAAGATGATGACTCCTTCGGACGTCGGGCCGAGGCCTCCGAGCGGGTTGCCGCCCGGGTTGTTGTTGCCGTTCGTCACCGACTTGACGTAGGCGATGATGTCCTTCTTCTCGCCCGGCGTGAGCTGCCGGTCCGCGAACTTCGGCATGTTCTGCGGGCCGGTGAGCATCGCGGTGTAGATCTGCTCCTCCGACGCCGGGTCGAGCGAGGGGGCGTACTTGCCCGAGGACAGCGCGCCGCCCACCCCGACGAAGTTGTGGCAGGACGAGCAGTTGAGCCGGAAGAGCTGGCCGCCGCGGGCCGGGTCGTCGCCGCGCAGGGCGACGCCGGTCTGGGCCGGGACCTGCGGGCCGCCGCCGTTGGCGTCGACGAAGGCACCGAGGGCGTCGAGGTTGTGCCGGCCCTCCTCGGTGTTCGGGTCGAACTGCGGCAGCGGCGCCTTGCGCATCGCCTGGGCCTCCTGGCGGGCCAGCGGCATGCGGCCGGAGGAGACCTGGAAGTACGTGGCCGCGTCACCGACGCCGACGAGGCTCGGGCCGCGGTTCTCCACGCCCTGCAGGTTCGCGCCGTGGCAGGTGATGCACGCGTTGTTGTAGTACAGCTGCTGGCCCTGGGCCACGAGTGCCGCATTGTCCTGCGCGACCGCCTGCTGGGGCTCCGGCTTGACGACGTCGTAGCCGACGCCGACGGCGAGCAGGCCGATCCCGATGGCGAGCGCGCCCGCGAACCGGCGGCGGAACTTGCCGTGCGGCCGCCGGTTCCGGGGCGCGGGTGGCGGGCTGGATTCGGTCGTCTGACTCGTCATGGTCGGCGTCTAACCCTCACGGTCGTGGCGGTGAAGTCCGGGAAGCAACGGGGTCTAGCGGATGAAGTAGATGACGGCGAACAGGCCGATCCACACGACGTCGACGAAGTGCCAGTAGTAGGACACGACGATCGCGGCGGTGGCCTGGGCCGGGGTGAACTTGCTGAGCTTCGTCCGGATCAGCAGGTAGACGAACGCCAGCAGGCCGCCCGTCACGTGCAGGCCGTGGAAGCCGGTGGCCATGTAGAAGACGGTGCCGTACGCGTTCGACGCCAGGGTGAGGCCCTCGTGGGTCACCAGGTTCCGGTACTCGTTGACCTGGCCGAGCACGAAGAACGTGCCCATCGCCAGGGTCAGGAGGTACCACCGGCGCAGGCCGAAGACGTCGCCCCGCTCCGCCGCGAACACGCCGAACTGACACGTGAACGAGGACGCGACCAGGACGATCGTCACGACCAGCGCATAGGGCACGTTCAGTTCGGTGGGTGGCGGAGGCCACTCACCGACGTTCTGCGCGCGCGCGGTGAAGTAGATCGCGAACAGCCCGGCGAAGAACATCAGCTCGCTGGAGAGCCAGACGATCGTGCCGATGCTGACCAGGTTCGGTCGGTTCAGCGAGTGGATCCGCGCGCTGATGTTGGGAGCCGCTGTCGTCACCCGGGCATTATGACCCCACGCGAACTTCTACAGCCTGTCGGGATACCGATCGGCCGCCTTCGGGTTCGTCACTCGCGCCTCCAACGGCCGGGAGGCGCTCCGGGTTCCCGGCCCTGGCCCGCGCTGTGACCCCGGTGACTAGTATCCGACGGGTGAGCAGCGCAGGTAGCGTCAGCGGCCCCGCCGACCCGTCCCGCACCTGGCGGGTCCTCGTCTTCAGCCACCGCCCCGAGGTGCGCGAGGGCATCGTCATGGCCGTCGGGCGTCGCCCCGCGCCGGACCTCGGCCGGGTGGTGTTCGAGGAGGCCGGCGGCATCGCCGAGGTCCTCGCCGCCTGCGACGCCGGCCGCGTCGACTTGGCGATCCTCGACGGCGAGGCCCAGCCGACCGGGGGCATGGGCCTGTCCCGCCAGCTCAAGAACGAGATCACCGACTGCCCCCCGATCGTGGTGACCGTGCGCCGCCGCGACGACCGGTGGCTCGCCACCTGGTCGCAGGCGGACGCCGTGCTGGTGCACCCGCTGGACCCGGTCGGCGCCGCGGAGACCGTTGCGGAGGTGCTCCGGGCCGCCGCGGCCGCGGACGCCCCGGTCGTCCGTTGACCGTGGCGGACACCCTCAGCTGGCCCGGGGTCTTGGGCCGGCTGGTCGCCCGCACGGATCTCGGCGCGGAGGACACCGCCTGGGTGATGGACCGCGTCCTGTCCGGGGAAGCGACACCGGCGCAGCTCGCGGGCTTCCTGGTGGCGCTGCGGTCCAAGGGCGAGACGTCCGCGGAGATCTCCGGCCTGGCGGACGCGATGCTCGGGCACGCGAACCGGGTCACGGTCGTCGGGCCGTCGGTGGACGTCGTCGGGACCGGTGGGGACCAGGCGAACACCGTCAACATCTCCACCATGGCGTCGATCGTCGTCGCGGCCGCGGGGGTGCCCGTCGTGAAGCACGGCAACCGGGCCGCGTCCTCGGCGTCAGGGGCGGCGGACGTGCTGGAGGCGCTCGGGATCGTCATCGACCTGTCCCCGGCCCAGGTCGCGGCGTGCGTCGCCGAGACCGGCATCTGCTTCTGCTTCGCCCCGGTCTTCCACCCGGCGATGCGGTACGCGGGCGCGCCGCGGCGCGAGATCGGCATCCCGACGGCGATGAACCTGCTCGGCCCGCTGACAAACCCGGCCCAGCCGCCCGCCGGCCTGGTCGGGTGCGCGGACGCGCGGCTGGCGCCGGTGCTGGCCGAGGTGTTCGCCGGGCGCGGGAAGTCCGTGCTGGTCGTCCGGGGCGACGACGGCCTGGACGAGCTGACGACCACGACCACCAGCGCGGTGTGGGTCGCCGGCGGCGGCGAGGTCCGCGCGGAGCGGTTCGACCCGGCCGCCCTCGGGATCCCGGCCGCGTCCCGCGAGGACCTGCGGGGCGGGGACGCCGCCGCCAACGCCACCGTGGTCCACGAGCTGCTCGCGGGGAAGAAGGATGCGGTGCGGGACGCGGTGCTGCTCAACGCCGCCGGCGCCCTCGCCGCCTACGCCGGCATCACCGGCGGCCCGCCCGCGGACCTGACGTCCGCGATCGGGGAGGGCCTGGAACGCGCCGCCGCCGCGGTGGACTCCGGGGACGCCGCGGCGCTGCTCACACGCTGGGCGAGCGTGTCGACCCGCCTCAAGGGCTAGGAGCCGCTCGGGTGCCTCCGCGCGCGTCCGGACGCGCGCGGAGGAACCCGGACACGAGCGTCCGGCGGGGCCGCGGGTCCGAGAGTCGGCGGTGGGGTCAGTCCTGGCCGACGGAGAAGGTCGCGTCCGTGTCCGCGCGGGAGTAGGAGCGGAAGGCGATGTGGGTGTCCGTACGGCGGACGCCCTCGACCTTGCTCACCCCGCCCGCGATGACCTCCGCCAGCTCCTCGTGCTCCCGGACCTTCACGACGGCGATCAGGTCGACGTCCCCGGCGCACGAGTAGACCTCGTCGACGCCCTTCAGGTTCGCGATCGCCTGGGCGGTCTCCGGGATGCGGTCTGCGGCGGTGTGGACCAGGACGATCGCGGTGATCACGGGGGCTCCCTCCTCCTCGGTCCCCGGGCGCGAGGACCGGGGTGGACGTTAGTGCAGCCACCGTCTCGTCGTGGACGGCACGGGCTCGGCGCGCGGTACCGGGCGTTCCGACGGCGACACCTCGGCCACCGCGGTCCGGCCGGCGTCCGTGCCCTCCCGTGCCCGTCGGGCCCACGACCCCCAGCCCGCGGCGCCGCGCGCGGGTTCGCCCCACGGCGGGTCGCAGTGCACGAGCCGGGTCCCGCCGCTGGTCAGCCAGCGGTAGAGCAGCCGGGTCTCCTCGGCCGGGGCCCCGCGCAGCGGGCCGTCCGCGGGGAGGATCGTCTGCGCCCCGGTCCGCAGCGCCCCGACCACGGGCATCGGGGCGACGCCGCGGCGCGCGACGTCCGCGGCCGCGAGCCGCCCGTAGCGGATCACCGCCAGCTCCCAGCCCCCGCGGCCGTCCGGCCGGGCGCCGACCAGCTCGGGCTGCGCGGCGAGGGCGGCGAGGCTCTGCCGGCGCTCCAGGGCCTCGATCAGGGCGGCGAGCCGGTCCCGGCGCTCCGCGGCCCGCTCGTAGTGCTCCTTCGCGGCCAGCTCCTCCACGCTCCCGGCCAGCGCGCGAAGCGCGGCGTCCTCCCGGCCGTCGACGAGGTCCCGCAGCGCCGCGACGGCCGGGGCGTACTCGTCCGCGGACTGCAGGCCCGCGCACGGGGCCGCACACCGGCCCAGCTCGTGTAGCAGGCACGGGGTGGCCGACGGGTTCCGGAGGGGAATCCGCTGGGTGCAGCGGCGCAGCGGCACGGCCTCCAGCAGCGTCTCGAGGGCCTCGACGGCCGAGCGGTGCGAGCGGAAGGGGCCCAGGGCGTCGTCGCGGGCACTCGTCACCACGGACAGCCGGGGGAAGGCCTCCGCCGTCGGCACGACCCACCAGGCCCGGTCCGGGTTCCGGGAGCGCCGGTTGTACTTCGGCTTGTGCGCGGCGAGCAGCCGCAGCTCCCGGACGCCGGCCTCCAGCGCGTGCGCGCACACCACGGAGTCCACCCGTTCGGCGAGGGCCACCATGTCCCGGATCCGGCTGCGCCGCTCGCCCGCGGTGAAGTAGCTGCGCACCCGCCGGCGCAGGTCACCGCTGGTGCCGACGTAGAGCACCTCGTCCCGCGGGCCGCGGAAGAGGTAGACGCCCGGAGCGGACGGGACCCGCTCGGCGAGGTGCCGCTGCTGGCGCTGGCGCTGCGTGGGCCGGTGCGGGGACGACGTCCGGGCAAGCGCGAGCAGCTCCTCCAAGCTCTGCACGCCGAGGTTGCCGATGCGCTCGAGCAGGTGGTGCAGCACCTCGACGGTGGCGCGCGCGTCGTGCAGGGCCCGGTGGTCCGGAGTGGTGCGGGTGGCGAACAGCTGGGCGAGCGCGCCGAGCCGGACGCTCGGTGCCTCGGCCCGGGACAGGACCGCCCGGGCGAGACGTGCGGTGCACAGGACCGGCGGGCGGGGCCAGTGCTGGCCGTGCCGCTCGCACGCGGAGCGGAGGAAACCGGCGTCGAACGGCGCGTTGTGGGCCACCAGCACCGAGCCGGACAGGAACTCGAGCACGCTCGGCAGCACGGCGGGCAGCCGCGGTGCCCGGGCGACCATCGCGCTGGTGATCCCGGTGAGCGCCACGATGTTCGGCGGGATGCCGACCCCCGGGTCCACGAGCGTGCCGATCTCGCCGATCCGCTCGCCGCCGCGCACCTTCACCGCGCCGATCTCGGTGATGGAGTCGCGCTCGGCGCTGCCGCCGGTGGTCTCGAGGTCCAGCACGACGAAGGTGACCTCGCGCAGGGGAGTGCCGAGCTCGTCGAACGACAGCTGGGTCTCCGACGGGAGCCGTGTTTCCGACGGGAGCTGGGGAGCGGATGCCGTCACGCCGGCGGACGCTAGGGGAGGGGGCCGACAGTTCTTCGCTCGGCGCTCAACCGGAGGCGGCCGCCGCGCTCGCCCGGGCCCACATCGTGAGGACGACGGCGACCACGAAGACCTGCACCGCGACGTCGAGGCCGGGCAGGTCCGCGACCGCGCCGCCCCGCCAGGCGCTCGCCCGGTGGACCGAGCCGACCTCGCGGCCGTCGAGGACCAGGGCCTGGTCGGAGCTCCAGAGCGACGTGCGCCGGAACTCGTGCGCCCGTCCGCCGGCCTCGACCGTCCAGTGCCGGCGGCCGACCCCGTCCGCCGTCGCCACCGGGACGTCCGAGCCGGCCTCGGTCATCCCGTAGCGGCGGCCCCGCAGGTTCGTGCGGACCTCGTACTCGCGGCCGTCGAGCGCGAACCGGCCCCCGGAGGTCCACCAGGAGGCGCTGAACGTGGTGACCTCGCGGCCGTCCGCGGTGATCAGGTGGTCACGGCCCCACAGCGTGGTGCGCTCGGCGCGGATCATGTCCCGATCCCACCACGGCCGGTGGTCCGGCGGCACCGGGACACGGTCGTTGCGGGCGTCTGCGGTGCTACGTCGTGGCTGGTCTGCGAAGTCGGGCTAGCCTTGACGGATGTACCCCGAGGCGTCCGGTTCCCCGGACGCGGATCCCGCCTTGGCGGGGCCCGCGTCCGGCGCGCCGTGTACGCCCGACCGGGGCGCGGCGCCGGAGGTCGCTCCGGACTGGGACGTGCTGCCGGACCCCGTGCGCGCCCGCCTCGCCGAGGTGGCCTCGGCCGCGCTCGGGGGGATGCCCGCGACGGACGTCCCGGCCGGCCTGCGCCGCTTCTCCAGGTTCACCCCGGCCAAGCGGGGCCGCCTCGGTGGCGCCGTGCTCGTCGCGGAGCTGCGGGACTCCTCGGCGTTCCGGTCCGCCGTCGTCGCCTGGTGGGACGAGCACCGGCCGGGCGAGCTGGCCGCCGGGCCGGACGAGCCGCTGACGGCCGCGGCCGCGGCCGTGCTCACCGGCGCGCCCGGTGCCGGCGCCGCGGTCGCCGCCGTCGCCCGCCGTGGGGAGACCACCGAGCTGCGGGCGGAACGGGACGAGGCGCTGTCCCGGGTGGACAAGCTGACCGTGGAGCTCGAGCGGATGCGCGCCGAGCTGGCGGAAGCCCGGGAACAGACGCGCACCACGCTCGCCGACCGCGAGGCCGAGTACCAGAAGCTGCGCCGCAAGGTCTCCGAGCAGGGCAGTGCCCTGCGGTCCGCCGCCGAGGCCCGCAGCCAGCTGGAACGCACCGTCGCCCTGCTGCGCAGCGGCGCGGACGAGCGGTTGGCGGAGATCGTCGCCGAGCGGGACCGCGAGCGGGAGCGCGCCGAGCACGAGCACCGCCGCGCCACCCGGGCCCAGGCCGAGGTGGCCGCGGCCCGGCAGGCGGCCAAGGAGGCCCGGCAGGGGGACGAGGTGCGCCTCGGCCTGCTGCTGGACACCCTCGGCGGCGCGCTGTCGGGCCTGCGCCGGGAGCTCTCCCTCGGCGGCGGGGGGCCACGGCCCGCGGACCTGGTGCGCGGCGCCGGCGCGGTGCGCAGCGGGGCCCCGGTGGACAACCTGGCGGCGCTCGACGCGCTGCTGGCGATGCCGGCCGCCCACCTCGTGGTCGACGGGTACAACGTCAGCAAGACGGGCTATCCGGAGCTGCCGCTGGCGGACCAGCGCACCCGGCTCGTCGGGCAGCTCGGCGCGCTCGCCGCGCGTACCGGCGTCGAGGTCACGGTGGTGTTCGACGGCGCCGCCGTCGTCTCCGCGCCCACCCGCGGCACCCGCGGGGTCCGGGTGCTGTTCAGCGACCCCGGGGTGATCGCGGACGACGTGATCCGCGCCCTGGTCGCTGCCGAGCCCGAGGGGCGTCCGGTGCTGGTCGCGACGTCGGACCGGGCCGTGGTGGCCTCGGTGCGGCGCAGCGGGGCGCACGCGCTGCCCTCGTCGGTGCTGCTCGCCCGTCTGCGCGGCTGATCCGCCTTTCCGCGGCTGGTCGGCGGCGTTTTCCAGGGATTCCGCGGCCGGCGATCCGGAAATTGTCGGTGGGTGTCCCTAGCGTCCGCGGCGACAGGGAAGAACCCGTCGTCGAGGGAGCGGAAATGATCGTCGACTGTGACAGCTGCGCGGTCCGGGGCAACGCCTGTGGGGACTGCGTGATCGGGGTGCTGCTGGGCATGCCCGAGGTGCGCGCCGAAGGGGAGCCCCTGCCGTCCGGCGCGTCACCGGTACAGCTCGACGCACCGGAACAGCAAGCCCTGGCCGTGCTGGCCGATCAAGGACTGGTCCCGCGGTTGCGGCTCGTGTCCACTCGCTCGCTCAACGTGACGGAAGGTGGGGCGCACCCCGGCCCGCGCCGGGACGCTGTGTGACGATTCCTCGTTATCCGACCGATATCGGTCACACTCGGCGACTCTTCGGTGTGTCGGACCGTTCGTCGCGTGATCGAACCCTGTTGTGGACGCCGTCACCGTCTCCTCGTAATCTCCGCGAGACCTTGTGGAACGACAGCCGCTCGTCCGGAGCGGCGACGCAGGGTCACCGCTCCCCGCGGACCCCGGACGCGATGTGCCCCGGGCCCGAGGCCACAGGCGCGCCCCCGAAGCGTGTCGGTCCTCCGGCCGCCCGTGCTCCCCGGCACGGTGCGCCGTCGCGCCGTGCCTGCGTGGGCGGGCGCGAGGAGGGAGTCACGTCCGCGTGGTGGCGCCTCGGATCACGATCCGGCAGTCCAGTGCTCGTACAGAAGACGACGGTGCAGGCGGTGGAACGGACGGCGGGTCGCGGCGGTGGCGGCCCGGAGGCCCGGGACGACGCTTCACCCTGCGGATGCTCCCACTGCTGGTCGTCGGGGCCCTGACCGTCGCACTCGGTGCGGTGCCCGCGGCGGCCCAGCCCGCGCAGCCGACGCCCGCGGACGCCCGCGAGCAGCTGCAGCAGGCCCAGCACGAGGCCGAGGCGCTGACCGAGCAGTGGCACGCGGCCACGGACGACTTCACCGCGAAACAGGCCGAGGCGGACCGGCTCCGCGCGGCGGTGGACCCTGCGCGGGCCGCCGCGGACCAGGCACGCGCGGACGAGGAGGGCTTCCGGACCCAGATCGACGGGCTGGCGCTGACCTTCGTCGAGAACGGCAAGCTGGACCAGTTCAACGCGTTCCTCGCCAGCGGCTCGCCCCAGGACTACCTGGACCAGATGTCCGCGCTCGAGTCGCTGTCCGCGGAGCACGCGACGCAGCTCGACGACCTGCTGGAGAAGGTCCGGCAGGCGGACCGCACCAGGGCGGACGCGGACGACGCCACCGCTCGCGCCCAGTCGGCCGCGGACGACGCCCACAAGGCCGCGGACGACATCGCGGCCCGCAAGGCGGACGCGGACAAGCGGATCGACGACGTCGAGAAGCTCCTCGGCCGGCTCAGCCCCGAGGAACGGGACGAGTACAACGGTCCGGGCGAGGACGGCCCCCTCGACATCGTCGGCACCGGCTCCGGCGTCGAGGCCCTGCGTGCGGCGGCCACCAAGCTCGGCAAGCCGTACGTCTGGGGTGCGAGCGGCCCGAACTCCTTCGACTGCTCCGGGCTCACCTCGTGGGCGTTCGAGCAGGCCGGGGTCACCCTGCCGCGCTCGAGCAGCTCGCAGGCCACCGTCGGCAGGTCCGTCTCCTGGAGCGACATGCAGCCCGGTGACCTGGTCTTCTACTACTCGCCGGTCAGCCATGTCGGCATCTACGCGGGCGGTGGAAAGATGATCAACGCGCCGCAGAGCGGTGACGTCGTGAAGTACCAGAAGGTCTCCGCGGACGCCTTCAGCGGCGCCCGGCGGCTCTAGCACCACCCGCAGTATCGGACCTCGTCCGCTCCCCAGGGCCGAGCGGCGGTCGGCGTGCTCCCCGCCCCGCGCGGGCAGGGCACCGGCCGCCGCTCGCTCGTGTGCGGGGCCCCGTTACCGTCGGCCGGTGGCCCGCACGCTCCTGGTGACGAACGACTTCCCGCCCCGGCGCGGCGGGATCCAGAACTACCTGCGGGCCCTGGCGGACCGGTTGCCGCCGGGCGCGCTCGCCGTCTACGCCCCGGCGTGGGAGGGTGCGGAGGAGTTCGACGCGGAGCTCGGTTACCCCGTGCACCGGCACCCCACCTCGCTGATGCTCCCGACCCCCGACGTGGCCCGGCGCGCCGCCGCGCTCGCCCGCCGGCACGGGGCGTCGACCGTCTGGTTCGGAGCGGCGGCCCCGCTCGCCCTGCTCGGCCCGTGGCTGCGCCGCCACGCCGGGATCCGCCGCGTCGTCGCGAGCACGCACGGGCACGAGGTCGGGTGGTCCATGCTCCCCGGCGCGCGGCAGGCGCTGCGTCGCATCGGGGATGACGCGGACGCCCTCACCGTGATCTCGCTGTACACCCGGGGCCGGTTCGCCGCCGCGTTCGGCCCGCAGGCGCCGCTGGAGCACGTGCCGTCCGGCATCGACACGGACGTCTTCCGGCCCGACCCGGCGGCCCGCGCGTCGCTGCGGCGGCGCTACGGGCTGGCGGACGCCCCCGTCGTGACGTGCCTGTCCCGGCTGGTGGCGCGCAAGGGACAGGACTCGCTGATCGAGGCGCTGCCGGCGCTGCGCCGGCGGGTGCCCGGTGCGCGGCTGCTGATCGTCGGCGACGGGCCGTACCGCCGGCACCTGCACCGGCTCGCGGCCGACCGTGGGATGGCCGACCACGTCGTCTTCACCGGGCCGGTCCCGGCGGACGAGCTGGCGGCGCACCAGGCCGTCGGGGACGTGTTCGCCCTGCCGTGCCGTACCCGCGGCGGGGGACTGGACGTCGAGGGGCTGGGGATCGTGCTCCTCGAGGCGTCCGCGTGCGGGGTGCCGGTGGTCGCGGGGGACTCGGGCGGGGCGCCGGAGACCGTGCGTGAGGGTCGGACGGGGCACGTCGTGGGGGGCCGGGACGGCGCCGCCCTCGTCGACGCGCTGGCGGGGTTGCTGAGCGAGCCCGCCCGGGCGCGCGAGATGGGCGCCGCGGGACGGGCGTGGATGCAGCAGGACTGGACCTGGAAGGCCCAGGTGGAGCGCCTGCAGGGCCTGCTCACGGGGCACCCGGCCGACGCTTGAGTGGCTCGAGCGGCGCAGGTTGACGCTCGAGCCGCTCAAGCGGCGGGGTGCTGACCTCCCGACTCAGGCGTGTTGCTTGCTGCCGTCGTAGATCTTCGCGATGTCGTCCGAGTACATCTTCGCGACGACGTTCCGCTTGACCTTCAGCGTCGGCGTCATCTCCCCGCCCGCCTCGGTGAAGTCGTGCGGCAGGATCCGGAACTTGCGGATCCGCTCCGCCCGCGAGACGGCCTGGTTGGCGTCCTCGACCGCGGCCGCGATCTCCCCGCGCAGCTCCGGGTCGTCGACGAGGTCCGCCGCCGAGCTCGGGTCCCCGGTGGCGGGCTTGCCGTGGCGCTCCCGCCAGGTCGGCAGGGCGTCCGGGTCGATCGTCACGAGCGCGCCGATGAACGGCTGCCCGTCCCCGACGACCATGCACTGCCCCACCAGCGGGTGCGCGCGCAGCCGGTCCTCCAGCACCGCGGGGGCGACGTTCTTACCGCCCGCGGTCACCAGGATCTCCTTCTTCCGGCCGGTGATGCTGAGGTAGCCGGCGTCGTCGAGCTCGCCGATGTCCCCGCTGTGGAACCAGCCGTCGGTGATGGCCTCCGCGGTGGCGTCCGGGTTCTTCCAGTACCGGGAGAAGACGATGTCGCCGCGGAGCATGATCTCGCCGTCGTCCGCGATCCGGACCGAGTGCCCGGGGACCGGCCGGCCGACGGAGCCGACCCGCTGGGCGCCGATCGCGTTCACGGTGATGCCGGCGGTGGTCTCGGTGAGGCCGTAGCCCTCGAGGATCGGCAGGCCGATGCCGCGGAAGTAGTGGCCGAGGCGCTCGCCCAGCGGCGCGCTGCCGGACACCGCGGCCACGACCCGGCCGCCGACGGCCTCCCGCAGCTTGCCGTAGACGAGCTTGTCGAACAGCGCGTGCTTGGCCTTCAGGGCGAACGACGGGCCGCCGGTGTCCTGGGCGCGGCTCCACGCGATCGCCACGTCGGTGGCCGCGTCGAAGATCTTGCCCTTGCCACCGTCGTGCGCCTTCTGCCGCGCTCCGTTGTAGACCTTCTCGAACACCCGCGGCACCGCGAGCAGGAAGGTCGGGCGGAACTCCTGCAGGTCCGGCAGCAGCGTCGAGGTGTCCGGGGTGTGCCCGATCACCACGCCGTTCGCCAGCGACCCACACTGGATGACCTTGCCGAACACGTGCGCCAGCGGCAGGAACAGCAGCGTCGAGCCGCCGCGCGTCATCAGCTGGCCGAGCACCGCGGTGGTGGCCGAGATCTCGCTGAGGAGGTTGCGGTGGGTGAGCTCGCAGCCCTTGGGCCGCCCGGTGGTGCCCGAGGTGTAGATCAGCGTGGCGAGGTCGTCCGCCTTCACCGCGCGGCGGCGGGCGTGCACCTCGTCGTCGGGGGTGTCCGTGCCCAGCGCGGTGATCTGCTCGACGGCGCCCGGGGTTCCGGGGGAGGCCGCCGCGGGCTCGATCTGCCAGACCAGCCGCAGGTCCGCGAGGTCGTCCCGGACCTGGGCGACGAGCGCGGCGTGCCCCTCGTTCTCGACGACGATCGCGACGGCACCGGAGTTCGACAGGATCCAGCTGACCTGTTCGGCGGACGAGGTCTCGTAGATCGGCACGGTCACCGCGCCGGCCGCGAGGATCGCGTAGTCGATCAGCGTCCACTCGTAGCGCGTCCGGGACAGCAGGGCGACCCGGTCCCCGGGGCCGACGCCGGCCTTGACGAGCCCGCGGGCGACCGCGGTGACCTGCGCGGCGAACTCGCCGGCCGTCACCTCGCCCCACGAGCCGTCGACGCCCCGGCGGCGGAACGCCATCGCGTCCGGGTGGCCCGACGCGGCCGCGTAGACGGCGTCGACGAGGGTGTCGTCCGCGCCGACGACGTCGGTGGCGGGCACGCTGAACTCACGCACGGTGGAGACCTCCTGGCCGACATGGGCAGGTCGTAAGAAGTTACTGACGAGTCAAGATAGCGCGTCCGGGTGCCGCCTGTCTCACGTCCGTTTGGTCCGGTCCGCGGGGAGGATGATCGGAGCAACCGCTGGTCGGCGCACGGTACCGGGCGTGGCACAGTGGCCCTGTGCCGACCGTCGACGTGGTGGACGAGACATTCCTCGCCGTGCCGCGGGAGATCCTCGCCCCGGAGTTCGCCGACCCCGCCCGCTGGCCCGCGCTGTGGCCGGACCTGCGGCTCGAGGCGACCACGGACCGGGGCCCGCAGGGCATGCGCTGGACGATCGCGGGCGCGCTCGTCGGGAGCATGGAGGTCTGGCTGGAGCCGGTCCTGGACGGCACGGTGCTGCACTACTTCCTCCGCGCGGACCCCGCGGGCGACGACGGCCTGCCCACCGCCTGGCCCGTGCGCCGCGCCGCCGCCGAGGCCCGGCGCCGGCAACGCGCGGCCAAGCGGATCGCGTTCGGCCTGAAGGACCGGCTCGAGGCGGGCCGCGGCCCCGGCGAACCGCCACCGCGTGTGACCGAGGCCGCGCGAACGTGACGTGATCGCCCGGTAGCGTGCGGGCCATGCGCGTGCATGTGGTGTCCGACGTGCACGGCAACGCCGACGCCCTGGCCAGGGCGGCCGAGGGCTGCGACGCGATGATCGTGCTCGGCGACCTCGTGGACTTCGTGGACTACCGCGACCCCACCCGCGGCATCCTCGGCCGGGTCCTCGGCCCGGACGTCAGCACCGAGTTCGGCCGGCTGCGCGCCTCGGGCGGCCCGGGTGAGCTGATCGCGTTCGCAAAGCAGGCCTGGGGGCGGTTCGAGAACCCGGCCGTCGTCGTCACCGACGCCGTGCGGGAGCAGTACGCCGCGCTGTTCGCGGTCATGCCGGACCCCACGTGGGCGATCCCCGGCAACGTCGACCTCCCGGAGCTCTGGCCGGACTACGCCCGTCCCGGCGTGCACCTGCCGGACGGCAAGGTCGTGGAGATCGGCGGGCTGCGTGTCGGGTTCGTCGGGGGAGTCCCGCTGCCGCCCGGGGTCGCACCCCGCAGCGGCGGGCCGTGGCGCCCGCACCTGCTGGCCGCCGAGGACTACGCGGACGCCGTCGCCGGGCTCACCGAGATCGACCTGCTCTGCAGCCACGCGCCGCCGTCCGTCCCGGACCTCGCCTACGACGTCGTGTCCCGCCGGCAGGAGTTCGCGGCAGACGCGTTGCTGGACGTCATCGCCCGGGACCGGCCGCGGAAGGCGTTCTTCGGGCACGTGCACCAGCCGCTGGCCCGGCGGGTGCGCCTCGGGCGGACCGAGTGCGTCAACGTCGGTCATTTCCGCCGGACCGAGCGGCCCTACGTGCTGGAGCTCTGACCCCCGCGTGGATCCATGCTGGTGATCACGTCATCGGACGGTAACCTCCCGCCCATGGCCGACGCGACGACCTCCTCGATCACCATCGACGCCGCCCCGGAGGCGGTGATGGCGGTGATCGCGGACTTCGAGGCCTACCCGGAATGGGCGGACCAGGTGAAGACCGTCGAGGTCGTCGAGCCCGGCAAGGGCCGGGCCGAGCGCGTGAGGTTCTCCATGGACGCCGGCCCGATCAAGGACAGCTACACCCTGGACTACGACTGGGCAGCCGACGACCGCTCCGTGAGCTGGGTCCTGGTCAAGGGCCAGATCCAGAAGGCGCAGACCGGCTCGTACACCCTCGAGTCCGCGGGTGCCGCCGGCCCGACGACCGTGACCTACAGCCTCGCCGTCGACCTCAACATCCCGATGATCGGCATGCTCCGCCGCAAGGCGGAGAAGGTGATCATCGACACCGCGCTCAAGGGGCTCAAGCGCCGGGTCGAACGCGGCTGATCCCGGCCAGCGGGTCCTTGCACCGTCCGCACGGCTCCGACGGCTACGCTCCGCCGGTGCGCGTGGTGCTGTTCACCGGCAAGGGGGGCGTCGGCAAGACGACCCTGGCCGCGGCCACGGCTGCCCATCTCGCGCGCGCCGGCCGCAAGTCCCTGGTGGTCTCCACGGATCCGGCGCACTCCCTCGGGGACGCGCTGGGCGCGGACCTGGACGGTGAGCCCGACGAGCTCGAGGGCGGCCTGTTCGCCGCCCACGTCGACACCCGGGCCCTGGTCGACGGCGCGTGGACCGATCTGCAGGGCCACCTGCGGACGATGCTCGCCGGCGCCGGCGTCGACGAGCTGATGGCGGACGAGCTGACCGTGCTGCCCGGCGTCGAGGACCTTCTGGCGCTGGCCGAGATCCGCCGGCTCGCCGAGACCGGGCTCTGGGACGTCGTGGTCGTGGACTGCGGCCCCACGGCCGAGACCCTGCGCCTGCTCGGCCTGCCCGAGGCGCTCGCCGGGTACCTCGAACGGCTCTTCCCCGCCCACCGCCGCGCCGTCCGCGGGATGCTCGCCGGGCTCGCCGGGGGTCGGCCCGGCAGCCCGGCCGCCGCCGGCTGGGACCGCACGATCGATGCCCTGGACCAGCTCGCCGCGCAGCTCACGGGGCTGCGGGCCCTGCTCGCGGACCGCGACCGGACGAGCATCCGGCTCGTGACGACGCCCGAGCGGGTGGTCGCGGCCGAGACCCGCCGCACGCTGACCGCGCTCGCCCTGCACGACCTGCGCGTGGACGGCCTGGTCGCCAACCGGGTCATGCCTGCGCCACCGCCGTCCCTGCGCGGCCCGACGGCGCGCTGGCTGCGCGAGCGGCACGCCGAGCAGCAGGCCGTCCTCGCCGAGGTGCGCGCCGAGTGCGCGGGGACGGTGCCCGTCGAGACGGTGGCCTACGCGGCGACCGAGCCGACCGGCGTCCCGGCGCTGCTGGAGCTGGCCGCGGCGCTGTACCCGCCGGGCGTCGACCCCGTCGCCCGCCCCGGACGGGACGCTCCGCCCGCGCTGACCGTGCGCCGGATCGCGGGGGAGGGCACGTCCAGGGACTCCGAGTTCGAGCTGGTCCTGCGCCTGCCCGGGGCCGCGGACGGTCCGCTCGACCTCTCCCGGGTGGGCGACGAGCTCGTGGTCTCGGTCGGGGTGACCCGACGGCTGGTGAGCCTGCCGTCGGTGCTGCGCCGCTGCGCGGTCACCGCCGCACGGCTGGAGGGCGAGGGCCACGCGACGGACCTGGTCGTCGTGTTCGCGCCCGACCCCGCGGTGTGGATGCGATGACCTCGGACGAGAGCTGCCCGGGTCACGGGTTCGGTTCCGGTGACCTCGGCGACGAGCTGCGCGAGCTGGCGCTGACCGTGCTGGACCGGCTCCAGCCCGTCGTCGAGAAGCTGCGGGACGACGGCGCGACGGGCGGAACGGCCGCGAGCTGCGCGACCTGCCCGGTGTGCGTCGTGCTCGCGGCCCTGCGGGGCGAGCGGCCGGAACTCGCCGTCCGGCTGGCCGAGCACGCGTCCGGGCTGCTCACGGTGCTGCGCTCGGTGCTGGAGCAGGAGGAGCAGCCCGCGCCGCCGCGGCCCCCGGGACGCACCGTGCAGCGGATCCCGGTGACCCGTGCATGATCGCCGGGTGCCGGAAGCCGGGTGTGAGGTGCTGACCGTGGGGGTCGATGTCGGGGGGACGAGCGTGCGGGCGGGGCTCGTCGACGCCACCGGGGAGGTGCTGGACACCAGCCGCGCGCCCACCCCGCACAGCGACGACGCCCTCGAGGACGCCATCGTCGGCTGCATCGGCGAGCTGGCAGGCCGGCATCCCGTCGCGGCCGTCGGGCTCGCGCTGGCCGGCTTCATCGACGCGGACCGGGGGCTCGTGCGGTACGCGCCGCACCTCTCGTGGCGGGACGCGCCCGTCGCCGAGCGGATCGCCGCGCGGGTGGCGACGCCGGTCGTCGTCGAGCACGACGCCAACGCCGCCGCCCTGGCCGAGCGCCGCTACGGCGCGGCCGCCGGTGGCCGGGTCGTCGTCTTCGTGGCGCTGGGCACCGGGATCGGCGGCGCCCTGCTCCTCGACGGCAAGCTCTACCGCGGCGCCCACGGCGTCGCCCCCGAGCTGGGTCACCTCCGGCTGGTGCCGGACGGACGGCCCTGCGCGTGCGGCAAGCGCGGCTGCTGGGAGCGCTACTGCAGCGGGACCGCGCTGGCCACGACCGCGATGGAGATGCTGGCGAGCGGGACCAACGCCGCCACGAACTCGGTGCTGGCCCGGGACGCCGCGCTCGATCCCGGCCGGGTCACGGGGCAGCGGGTCGCGTCCGCGGCGCGCGAGGGGGACAAGCTCGCCCGGCGCGCGGTGGCCGACATGGGCCGCTGGTTAGGCGAGGGCCTGGCCCTGGTCGCGGACGTGTTCGACCCGGAGCTGGTCGTGATCGGGGGCGGGGTGTCCGCGTCGTCACCGCTGTTCCTCGACGAGGCCCGCGAGCACTACGCGTCGATCGTCACCGGCGCCGGGAACCGGCCGCTCGCGCGGATCCGGACCGCGCAGCTCGGGGACGCCGCCGCGGTGGTCGGGGCGGCGGAGCTGGCCCGGGAGCAGGTGGCGGCGGTGCGGACGACGCGTCGTTAGGGCGCGTCCGACTAGAGGACGGCCCCGTCGTCCGGGCCGTCGCCGTCCGCGGTCTCCTCGGACCGGCCGCCGTTCCAGAGCCGCAGCACCAGCCAGCTCAGGCCGGCGGCGAGGGACAGCAGACCCAGCGGCAGCCCGTAGATCGAGCTGAGCCCGATCCACGTCGGCCGGACGATCAGCAGCAGACCCAGGACGATCAGCACCAGCCCGATCACGATCGGCGGGCCCATCGGGGGCAGCGGCGGCGGCTCGGGCGGGACGAAGTGGTCGTCCTCCTCGGCGGGCAGCGGTGCGCGGGCCCGGGGTGGCGGCTCCGGGACGACGAACTCGTGCGTCACCGGCGGCAGCGGCGCGGGGGTCTCCGGTTCGGGCCGGTTCCGCCGGCGCTCCTCCTCGCGGAAGAGCTCCTCGGTGGACCACTCGACCAGCGACCGGTCGGGCTGCCAACGGCTCTCGGGCTCGTCCTCGGGGGCCTCGTGCTCGAGCTCGTGGTCGTCGGCGTCCCGGTCCTCCGGGGCGGCGTCGGCGGGCCAGTCCGGGACCGTGCCCTCGGCCACCCACTGCTCGACGATCCGGTCGAACGCGTCCTCGGGGAGTCCTGGCTCGCCGGCGCCGGGGCGACGTTCCTCGTCGGCGCTCATCCGGCAGCCCCCACTCGTCCGGTAACCGGCAGCGCTGCCGCGGCCACGTCGAGGCGCATGGATCCTCCCGGGGAACTGCCGTCGGCGACGGCGTCCTTTCATCCTGACACGTCGGCCCACACCACGGCAGACCTTGCTCACGAATCGGGCCGAGCCAGCGCCGGACGGCCGAAGGCACGCCGTCGAACGCCCCCGTTGTCCCTTCGGGCGCGGCGTCCGTACGCTTGCTGTTCACGCGGTGAGGAGGCAGCGGACTGTGCTGTACTGGTGGTCCAAGTTCGTGCTGCTGGGCCCGCTCCTCCGGCTCTACTGCCGCCCCACCATCGAGGGGCTCGAGCACGTCCCCGCGCAGGGTGGGGCGATCTTCGCCAGCAACCATCTCGCCGTCGCGGACTCGTTCTTCCTGCCGTTGCAGGTGCCGCGGCGGATCACGTTCCTGGCGAAGCGGGAGTACTTCACCGAGCCCGGGATCCTCGGCCGGCTCAAGAAGATCTTCTTCACCGGCATCGGGCAGGTCCCGGTGGACCGGTCCGGGGGGTCCGCGGCGCAGGCCGCGATGGACACCGCGATCCGGCTGCTGAAGGAGGGCAAGCTGCTCGGGATCTACCCGGAGGGCACGCGCTCGCCGGATGGGCGGCTCTACAAGGGCAAGACGGGCGTGGCCCGGATGGCTCTGGAGGCCGGCGTCCCGGTGATCCCGGTGGCGATGATCGGGACCGACGAGGTCAACCCGATCGGCTCCCGGATGTGGCGGCCGCACCACGTGCACGTCAAGATCGGCGAGCCGCTGGACTTCAGCCGCTACGAGGGCATGGCGGGGGACCGGTTCATCGAGCGGTCGATGACGGACGAGATCATGTACTCGCTGATGGAGCTGTCCGGGCAGACCTACGTCGACCTCTACGCCGCCTCGGTGAAGGAGAAGGCCGCGAAGGCGGAGCAGGCCGCGAAGGCGGAGCAGGCGGCGCGACTCCCGGACACCAAGGCGAGCTGAGCCCCTACCGGATCGCCGCGTCGGCGGCGTCCTGAGCGGCCTGCAGGCCCGGACCGACGGGCGTCCGGCCGGCGAAGACCTCGCTGAGCACGGGCTGGAACGCCTTCGCCCCGGCGCCGAACCGCGGGCCCGTCGGGCCTCGACCGTCGCGGGACCGCCGGCCTGGCCGAACCAGCGCGTGTCGACGCCGCGGCCCTGCCAGTGGTCGAAGAAGCCCTGCTGGGCGTCGGTCACCGCGGGCGACGCCGCGCCGCTCGTCCCGATCGGGGCCGCACCGTCCGTCGAACCCAGCCACGCGAGGACCCGGGCCACCGCTTCGGGGTGCGCAGTGCGGGCGTTGCCGGCGGCGATCACGCTGTTCACCACGCTGACCCGGCCCGCGGGCCCGGCCACCATCGGCGCGATGCCCCACTCGAACCCGGCGCCGTCCGCCACGTTCTTCAGGTTGTAGGTGCCGGACTGGAACGGGCCCAGCCGGCCCGCGATGAACCGGTCGCGGCTGAAGTCCGGGTTGTCGTCGGTCTCGGCGGCGGGCGGGGCCACCCGGTCCCGGTTGATCATGTTCGAGGGGTACTGGAACGCCTCGACGGACCGGGGCTCGGCGAAGGCGAACGTGCCGTCCGGGTTCTGGAAGCGGCCGCCGTTGGAGCCGACGAAGTCGAAGTAGACGGCCTGCAGATCCCGCCCGGCGTTGAAGCCGTGATGTGTGACGGCCTCGGGGTCGAAGCCCGGTATGTCGGCCGTGCGGCCCGAGGTGTAAGCGGTGAGCCGGCGCGCGGCCGGTAGCAGCGTGTCCTTCGCCGGTCCCGGGATCCCAGGCCAACGTAGTCGGATCGACGCCGGCCGCGCCGATCGATGTTCATCAGGGCACCGCGGTCCGCGAGCTCGCCGAAGTAGGAGGAGTTCAGCCAGGACACGTCGTCCGCGGTGCCGGCGGCGAGCGTGTCCGGCAGGGCCGCGAAGTAGTCCGCGTACGGCACGACGTCCAGGGCGACGGTGACGTCCGGGTTCCGCCGGGAGACTCGGCGAAGGACGCGGCATAGGCCTGGGCGATCTGGTCGTCCCACAGCCGCACGGTGACCGTCGTCGTGGTCGGGGTGGCGGCCGGGGCCGGGGAGCACGCCGCCAGGACCAGGGCCAGCACGCCCACGAGCACGACCGCACCGGCACGGAGGGATCTGCGCAAGGCGGCCTTTCGGGGAGCGGGGCGCGGGTCGTGGAAGGAGTCGTCCGCGGCCGCGAGAACGTGACGCCTCCTCCGGGTAGGGCTGCGCGTTCGCCCTGCACCAGCGCGGCCGCGAAGGGCGCGCCGGAGCTCCCCGGGATTGCTGATCACCCACGATCGGCTCGACTGCGTCACTCATGGGCGCGCCCGGTGCGCCGTCCGGCCGCAGCTCGTCGTAGCATCCGGGCCGGTCGGAAAGGGTTGGCATGCGCTTCTTCTACGACACCGAGTTCATCGAGGACGGTACGACGATCGACCTGGTGTCGATCGGTGTCGTCGGCGAGGACGGCCGCGAGTTCTACGCGGTCTCCACGGAGTTCGACCCCGGGCGGGCCGGGGCATGGGTGCGCGCCAACGTGCTGCCCAAGCTGCCGTCGCCCGCCGATCCGGCCTGGCGTTCCCGGGACGCGATCAAGCGGGACCTGCTGCGCTTCCTCACCTCCGCCCCCGGCGAGGTCGAGCTGTGGGCGTGGATCGCCGCCTACGACCACGTCGCGCTGTGTCAGCTCTGGGGAGCGATGCCCGCCCTGCCCCGCGCGCTGCCCCGCTTCACCCGGGAGCTGCGCCAGCGCTGGGAGGAGGCGGGCAAGCCCACGCTCCCGCCCCCGTCGTCGGACGCCCACGACGCCCTCGCCGACGCCCGCCTCAACCTCCGCCGCTGGCAGACGATCGAGTCCAGCGTCCCCACCCCGTAGCCGCACACCCCGACTCGCGCGTCCGCAGACCCCGACTCGCGCGTGCCCACACCCCGACTCGCGGGCGTCGTCGGCGCACCCTTCCGTGAGTCGCGCTCTGGGGCCCCGCGAGTCGCGCTCTCGGACCGGCCGAGTCGGGGTGAATCAGGCTCTCGAACGGCCGAGGGACCGCGCCGTTGCCGGACCGCATACCCTTGGGCCTCGTGAACTGGTCCGTTGACGCCCCGGTGGACGTCCTTCCCGAGCTGCCGCCGCTTCCCGCGGACATGCGCACCCGGTTGGACGACGCCCTCGCCCGCCCCGCAGCCCAGCAACCCGAGTGGCCGGACGCCGAGCAGGTCGCGCACGTGCGTGCCGTGCTCGAGAGCGTCCCGCCCGTCGTCCTCCCGCCGGAGGTCGACCGGCTCAAGGAGCGGCTCGCCGACGTCGCCGAGGGTCGGGCGTTCCTGCTTCAGGGCGGGGACTGCGCGGAGACCTTCGTCGACAACACCGAGCCGCACATCCGCGCCACCATCCGCACCCTGCTGCAGATGGCCGTCGTGCTGACCTACGGCGCGTCGATGCCGGTGGTGAAGGTCGGCCGGATCGCCGGGCAGTACGCCAAGCCGCGCAGCTCGCCCGTCGACGCGCTGGGGCTCCCGTCCTACCGCGGCGACATCGTCAACGCCCTCGCCGCAGACCCGAAGCAGCGCATCCCGGACCCGTCGCGCATGGTCCGTGCCTACGCCAACGCGAGCGCCGCGATGAACCTGGTGCGCGGCCTGACCGCCACCGGCATGGCGGACCTGACGAGGGTCCACGACTGGAACAAGGACTTCGTCCGCACGTCGGCGGCGGGGGAGCGGTACGAGGCCGTCGCCGCGGAGATCGACCGGGCCGTCCGCTTCATGGACGCCTGCGGCGTGGTGGACAGCAACCTGCGCAGCGTCGAGTTCTACGCCTCGCACGAGGCCCTGCTGCTGGACTACGAGCGGGCCCTGCTGCGCCTGGACCTGGACCGGGACCGCACCTCCGACACCCCGCCGAAGCTGTACGACCTCTCGTCGCACTTCCTGTGGATCGGGGAGCGCACCCGCCAGCTCGACGGCGCGCACATCGCGTTCGCGGAGCTGCTCTCCAACCCGATCGGGCTCAAGATCGGCCCGACGACCACGCCCGAGCAGGCCGTCGAGTACGTCGAGCGCCTGGACCCGCGCAACGAGCCGGGCCGGCTGACGCTGATCAGCCGGATGGGCAACGGCAAGATCCGGGACACGCTGCCGTCGATCGTCGAGAAGGTCACGGCGTCCGGGCACAAGGTCATCTGGCAGTGCGACCCGATGCACGGCAACACCCACGAATCGACGACGGGTTACAAGACCCGCCACTTCGACCGCATCGTCGACGAGGTGCAGGGCTTCTTCGAGGTCCACCACGGCCTGGGCACGCACCCGGGCGGCATCCACGTCGAGGTCACGGGCGAGGACGTCACGGAGTGCCTGGGCGGCGCGCAGGAGATCTCGGACGCCGACCTCGCGGGCCGCTACGAGACGGCCTGCGACCCGCGGCTCAACACCCAGCAGAGCCTGGAGCTGGCGTTCCTCGTGGCGGAGATGCTGCGCGGCTGACCGGCTTCAGAAGACCGAGAGCGTGACCGTGGTCCCCGGCTCGACGGACTCCCCCGAGCCGGGGGTCTGGTCCACCACGATCCCGTTGCGGCGGCCGAACGGGAAGCGCTGCTCCACCTCGACGTCCAGGCCCGCGTCCGCGAGGGCGGCGCGGGCGTCGTCGAGGCGCTCGCCGGTCACCTCGGGCACCCGCACCTCGGGCGGCGGCGGGACGCCCTTGCTGACCACGAGCGTCACCGTGCCGCCGATCGGCAGCGCGGCCCCCGCCGCCGGATCCGTCCGGACGACGGCGCCCTCGGGCACGGTCTCGCTGAACTCGGCGGCCGTGGTGGAGCGGACGGGCGTGAGCTCGGCATCCCGTACGGTCTGCTCGGCGGCCGCGACGGTCACTCCGGGTGCGATGGCGGGCACCACCGGGCGTCCGCTCGACACGGTCAGCGTGACCGCGCTGCCCCGCAGCAACCGGGCCGCGACGCCGGGGGTGGTCTCCGCGACGACGTCCGCGGCCACGTCGTCCCGGTGCTCCTCGGTGACCGAGACGACCAGGTCCGCCTCGGCGAGCACCTGCTCGGCCGCGGTCCGGTCCAGCCCGATCACCGACGGCATGGCCGTCCAGCGGCCGCTGCCGAGCCACCACGCGGCCGTGCCGACGGCGAGCCCGAGGACCAGTACGACCACGACCCAGATCGCGAACACCCGGCGGCTGCGGCGCCGCGCGATGCGGTGGTCGGCGAGGGCCTCGGGGCGCGGGGCGACCGACGTCCCGGTGGCGGCCGGCGCCGGCACCTCGCGGCTCATGGCCCGGGTGCCTCCCGGCCCGGGGCCGGCAGGAGGGGACGCCGCGGGAACGGTGTCCTGCTCCTCGACGGGCGGGGGCGGCGGCTGCGGGACGGGCACCCGGGGGATCGCCAGCAGCCGGCGGACATGCCCCAGCTCGGCGAGGAACGCCCCCGCGTCCGGTGGCCGCTGCGCGGGGTCACGGGACGTCGCCCGGCGGACCAGCTCGTCGAGCTCGGGCGGGACCTCGGTGGCGATCGCGGACGGCGGCGGCACGTCGTCGTTCACGTGCCGGTAGGCGACGGAGAGCGCGTGGTCCCCGGAGTAGGGCGGCGCACCCGTCAGGAGCTCGTAGAACAGCACCCCGGCGGCGTAGACGTCGCTGCGGGCGTCCGCCTGGCCCGCGGCGACCTGCTCGGGCGAGAGGTAGGCCATCGTCCCGAGGATCATCCCCGCGTGGCTCACGCCCGCATCCGCGGCCGCGGTGACCAGCCCGAAGTCCGCGACCTTGACCTCGCCGGCGCGCGAGATGAGCACGTTCTCCGGTTTGACGTCCCGGTGCACCATGTGCAGGAGGTGGGCCTGGGCGAGGCCGGCGAGGACCGGCTCCATCACCGCCACGGCCGCCGGGACGCCGAGGGCGCCGCGCCGGCGCAGCACGTCCCGCAGCGTGCCGCCCTCCACGAGCTCCATGACGAGGAAGAGCGTGGGATCGGCGCCCGGGGGCTCGAAGCGGCCCTGGTCGTGGACGTCGACGACGCAGGGGTGGTCGATCCGGGCGGCGGAGCGGGCCTCGCGCTCGAACCGGGTGCGGAAGGCGGGATCGGCCGCCATCCGCGGATCCATGATCTTGATCGCGACCGGGCGGTCCAGCCGGGTGTCCGTCCCGCGGTACACGGTGGACATGCCGCCGCGGGCGATCACCGGGCCCAGACGGTAGCGCGCGTCCAGCAGCGCTCCTGCCGAACCGGTGGGGGCGTTCACCCCTCGACGGTACCGTCGCGCGGTTTTCGCCCTGCCCGGTGGCTCCCGTCGCATACGGTGCTGTGGAAGGCTGTCCGGTGTGAGTGAGGTTTCTTCATCTGCATCCGCGTCGGTTCTGCCCGACGAGATCGAGACCATCCCCGTGTCGGACGTCGCCGCCGCGATGGGGATCCCTGTGACCCGGGTCCACCAGCTGGTGCGGGACGGCCAGCTGCTGTCGTTCAAGAAGGACGACACCGCGGTGATCCCGGCGGCGTTCCTCGTCGAGACCGAGGTGGTGAAAGGCCTGCCGGGCACGATCACCGTCCTGCGCGACGGCGGCTACTCGGACCCGGACATCCTGCGCTGGCTCTTCCAGGCGGACGACACGCTGCCCGGCGCGCCGATCGACGCCCTCGTGGAGGGCCGGCACCGCGAGATCAAGCGCCGCGCGCAGGCAATGGCGTTCTAGAAGGCCGCTCGTGCGCGGTCAGTGGTGCTCCGGCGCGACCTGCCGCGCACGGGCGCCGAAGGCGCGGACCAGCCGGGGCAGGGCCACAGCCGCCCGCCGCCGGTTCGGCACGACGACGCGACGGTTCACCACGGCATAGTCCGCCGCCACGATCTCGTCCAGGATGTCGCTGTAGAGGGTGAACGCGCAGGCCACGCAGTCCCGCGACGCCGGATGCAGCATCGCGACACCCGGCGCGGCCCGGCGGTAGGTCGCCCGCGTCGTCGCGACGAGGTGGGCCAGCGCCCGGCGGACGCGGCGGTCCGTGCGCCGGGTGCGCCGGCACCACAGCAACAGCTCCCGGTCCACGCCGAACGCCGCCAGTTCGTCCGCCGGCAGGTAGACGCGGCCGCGGTCCAGGTCCTCGCCGACGTCGCGGAGGAAGTTCGTCATCTGGAAAGCGACGCCGAGGGCCGCGGCGGGGCCCTCGGCCTCCGTCCGGGGGACCACGGTCCCGAGCACCGGGAGCACCTGCAGGCCGATCACCGCCGCGGAGCCGTACACGTAGCGGCCCAGGTGGGCGGCGGTCGGGTAGCCGGTGACGTGCGTGTCCATCCGCATCGACGTCAGGAACGCCGCGAAGAGGGTCCGGTCGATCCCGTAGCGGCGCACGGTGTCCGCGACGGCGGTGATCACCGGGGATTCGACGGCCACCCCGTCGAACGCGGCCACGAGGTCGACGCCCAGGTCGTCGAGCGCGTCGGCCCGCGCCTCGGCGTCCCGGCCGTCGGACAGGTCGTCGACGATCTCGTCCGCGTACCGCGCGAAGCCGTACAACGCGTGGATCGCGGGCCGGCGGTCCGGGGACAGCAGGCGGGTGGCGAGGAAGTACGTGCGCCCGTGGGCGGAGTTCAGCTCGCGGCAGGTCGTGTATGCGGCCCGCAGCGCCGGATCCGTGATCCCGGCGGCGTCGAGCTCAGCCTGCCGCGTCGGCACGCGCGGGCGCGGGTTCGGCCGGGACGGCCCGCGAGCGGCCGAGCCCGAGCGGGTCCGGCCGGAGCAGGGACACCGAGGCCAGGGCGGCCAGCACCGCGCAGATGGCCAGGTAGCCCCAGTTGTAGAGGCCCGCCTCGCCGTTGGGGTAGTAGACGATCACCAGCCACAGCGAGCCGAAGACCAGCCACTGCAGCCCCCGTGCGCTCCACGCCGTCATCGCCAGCAGGGCCATGCCCCAGCTGAGGTACCAGGGCAGCGTCGCGGGGGAGAGCAGGGCGACGGCGACGAGCACGATGCCGGCCCGGCGGATCGCGTCCGGCCCGCCCTCGCGCGAACGCCACCACTGGACGACGAAGATCGCGGCGAGGCCGATCCCGCCGATCACGCGGGCGACGTTGATGAACGGCTGCTTGGGCAGCGTCGCGATCCCGCCGATCGCGGTGTGCACGAACTCGCCGACGCCGGTGGGGAGCGACAGCCAGTTCACGATCATCGACGGCGCGCTGAGCGCGGGCAGCCAGCCCAGGTCCACCTGCGCGGCGAGGGTGACGGCCCCGAAGGTCACGACGAAGATCCCGACGCCGAGCATCCCGGCGCGGAGCAGGCGCCGGTTGAACGGGCCCTCCATCCGCGCGGCCCAGATCATCACCAGGAAGGGCAGCGCGACGGCCGCGGAGGCCTTCGTCGCCATCGCCAGGGTGACCAGCACGATCGCCAGGACGAGCCGGCCGCGCAGCGCGAACAGCGACCCGACCGCCAGCAGCCCGACGACCAGCAGGTCGTTGTGCCCGCCGCCGATCAGGTGGATCACGGTGACCGGGTTCGCGACGACGACCCACAGCGCGGTGGCGGGGCGCCCGCCGAGCCGGCGGGTGAGCTCGGGCAGCGTCCAGACCAGCAGGACCAGGCCGAGGCACATGACCAGCCGCATGCCGATCACGCCGACGATCATGTCGCCGCCGGTCTGCAGCGTCACCCAGGCCCAGGACTTGGCCAGGAGGATGAACAGCGGGCCGTACGGTGCCGGGGTGTCCTGCCAGAAGTAGTGCACGTTGTCGGTGAAGACCCCCGGCATGGCCTCCGGGCCGACGCCGTAGGGGTCCAGGCCGAACAGCGGCAGCGCACCCTGGGCCAGGTAGCTGTAGACGTCCCGGGTGAACAGGGGCGGGCCGAGCAGCACCGGCACGATCCACACGAGCGACGTGCTCAGCACCGCGCGGCCGCCGATCCGGCCGGCCAGGACCTCCCGGCCCAGCAGCACCCACGCCCACGCCATCAGGATCACGCCGAGGTACATCAGCGCGGTGGCGAGCTCCGCCCCGTGGCCGTAGCGCCAGAAACCGAGCGGCGAGTTCGTCAGGACCGGGTCCCGGCGCAGGATGCCACCGCCACCGAAGCCACCGACCAGCAGCAGTAACGATGCGGTGAGCCCCAGGAACAGCGGCTTCCGCGGCGGGGCGCCCATCCGCTCGACCAGGCCGGGCCGGCGCTCGGCGGGCGGGTCCGCGGCCTCGGCGGGCAGCGTCGCGGTGACGACCCCGCCCGGCTCGGGATCCGGGTCGCTGACGTCGGGAACCGGCGTGCCGGCGCGCGGGACGTCCCGGGCGGGCGTGGCCGGCCGGGGCACCGGAGGTGAGGGCTGCGCGGTCATGTCGGGGACCATGCTCGCACGGCCGGGCTTCCGGTCCTTTCGGGACCCTCCGTCCGGCGGTGTCGGCCGGTGATCCGCTCGGCGGCCAGCCGGCCGGAGATCAGGACGGGCGGGATGCCGACGCCGGGGGTGGTCCCGCAGCCGGCCAGCACGACGTTGTCCAGGTCGCGGACGGTGTTGCGCGGCCGGAACGGGCCGGTCTGGGCGAACGTGTGCGCCGCGGAGAACGGGGTGCCGGCGGCGTGGCCCTGCGCCGCCCAGTCCGCGGGCGTGACGAGCCGGGACACCTCGATGTCCCCGGTCAGGCCGTCGTACCCGCGCTGCTCCAGGACGCCGAGGAGCTCGTCCCGGTAGGCGGGCCCCAGGCGCTGCCAGTCGAACGGCGCGGCGTCGGTGTTGGGGCACGGGGCGAGGACGAACAGCAGGTCCCGGTCCGGCGGGGCGAGGCCCGGGTCCGTCGCCGTGGGCCGGGTGAGCAGCAGCGACGGGTCGCTCATCAGCGCGCCGTCGTCGACGATCTCGCGGAACGTGTCCTCCCAGGCCTCGCCGAAGGAGATCGTGTGGTGCGCCAGCTCCGGCCGCGGCCGCCGCAGCCCCGCGTGCAGGACGACGGCGCTGGGGGACCAGCGCATCGGCACCACCCGTTTCGGGGTGCGGCCCAGCAGCCGGTGCACGAGGGGGAGATCCGGGGTGAGGACGACGGCGTCACAGGCCAGCCGGGCCGTGTCGGCGCCCCTGTCCGGGGCGTCGCCGGGTGCGGTGTGCCGGATCGCGGTGACCCGTCCGCCCCGGCGTTCCAGCCCGGTGACCTCGCGGCCCAGCAGGACCTCGACGCCCGCGTCCGAGGCCGCGTCCGCCAGCGCCCGCCCGACCTGCCGCATCCCGCCGCGCGGGAAGTACACGCCGGCGATCGTGTCCATGTAGGAGATGACGCCGTACGCCCCGAGCGCGCGCTGCGGCGGCAGGCCCGCGTAGAGCGCCTGGAACGAGAAGATCCGGCGCAGCCGCTCGTCCGGCAGGTAGCGGGCGATCCGCGGGCCGAGCCGGCCGAAGCCGCCGAGCCTCGCCAGTCGCAGGAGGTCGCCGCCGAGGAGGTCGAGCGGGGAGTCGAAGTTGGCGCCGATGAAGGTGTCGATCTCGGTCTCGTAGAGCTCGGTCAGCCAGCGGCGCAGCTCGACGTAGCCGGCCGCCGCCGCGGGCCCGCAGACGTCCCGGACCTCGGCCTCCATCGCCTCGGCGTCGGTGTGGACGTCGAGGGAGCTGCCGTCGGCGAAGGTGCAGCGGTACGCGGGATCGAGCCGCACCAGGTCCAGCCGTGCGGCGAGGGAGTCGCCGACGGCGCGCAGGGCGTCGTCGAGCAGCTCGGGCATGGTGAGGACGGTGGGTCCGGTGTCGACCCGGTACGTCCCGCCGTCGACGTCCAGGTCCAGCGCCCCGGCGCGGCCGCCCGGGTGGTCCGCCCGTTCGACGAGCGTGACGGCGTGGCCGGCGCCGCGCAGGTGCAGCGCGGCCGAGAGCCCGGCGAGACCGGCGCCGACGACGACCACGTGTTCGGTGGGGCCGGGGACGGTGCCCCGCGTCGATCGTCCGAGCCTCAAGAGTGCCGCCTGGTCGCCCGGACGGCGAGGTCCGCGAGCGCGGCGGCCGCGGGCTCGGCGACCTGCGCGACGGACAGCGCGTCCAGCGCGGAGCCGGTGAGCGCGGCGATCCGCTGCTCGACGGCCTGGACCGCGCCCAGCTCGTTCAGCAGCCCGCGCACCCGGCCGAGCCGTGGCTCGTCGAGCTCGGGGTCGCCGAGCGCGGAGACGATCTCGTCGCGCTGCGCGTCGGCTCCGCGTTCCGTGGCCCGCTGCAGCGCCAGCGCGACGAGGACGGTCCGCTTGCCCTCGCGCAGGTCGTCCCCCGCGGGTTTGCCGGTGACCGCGGGGTCGCCGTAGACGCCCAGCAGGTCGTCCCGTAGCTGGAAGGCGACGCCGATGTCCGCGCCGAAGCGGCGGTAGGCGGCGACCAGGTCCGGATCCGCGCCGGCGAGCGCCGCGCCCAGGTGCAGCGGCCGCTCGACCGTGTAGGCCGCGGTCTTGTACCGGTCGATCCGCAGCGCGGCGGCCACCGACTCGTCGCCCGTCGCCTGGGTGTGGACGTCCAGGAACTGCCCGCCGAGGACCTCGGTGCGCATGCCGCGCCAGGGCTCCAGGGCCCGCGCGACCGCGGCCGAGGGCAGACCGGAGGAGTGGAAGAGGTCGTCCGCCCAGGTCAGGGCCAGGTCGCCGAGCAGGATCGCGGTCGCGGCACCGAACCGCGCCGGGCGCCCGCTCCACCCCGCGTCGGCGTGCCGGGCGGCGAACTCGACGTGCACGGTGGGCTTGCCCCGCCGCGTCGCCGAGGCGTCCATGAGGTCGTCGTGGACGAGGGCCGAGGCCTGCACGAGCTCGAGAGCGCTGATCGCGCGGAGCACCGCGTCCGCCGTCGGGCCGGTGGCCTCGCCGCCCGCGCCGCGCCAGCCCCACCACGCGAACGTGGGGCGCAGCCGCTTGCCGCCCTGCAGGACGAAGCGGGTCAGCGCGTCCGTGGCCTCGCCGAAGACGGGGCCGATCGCGGAGGCTTCCGCGCGGCGCTGCTGCAGATAGTCGGCGAGCTCCCGTTCCACGTGGCCGACCAGGTCCGAGTCGGGACCGGTCGCACCGTGCGGGGGGTCCCGGTGCGGGACGGAGGTCGGAAAGCCGGTCGGGGCCTGCTGTGCGGGGTGGACCACGGCCCGAGACTATCGGCGGTGCAGCGTATCGGCGCGGGGAGCGGGAACCGTACGCTGCTCGGGTGAGCGCGACTCCTGCTGCCCCCCGATCGGTCATCGGGCGGCTCGCGGCCGACCGCCCGACGTTCTCCGTCGAATTCTTCCCGCCGAAGGACGACGTCGGCGAGGCCGAGCTCTGGCGTGCGGTCCGCCGCCTCGAACCGCTCGACCCGTCCTTCGTCTCGGTGACCTACGGCGCCGGCGGCTCCAGCCGGGACCGGACGGTGCGGACGACGGCGCGGATCGCGACGGACACCACGCTCGTCCCGACGGCGCACCTCACGGCGGTCTCGCACTCGGTCGCGGAGCTGCGACACGTCCTCGGGCACTACGCCGCCGCGGGCATCAGCAATGTCCTGGTGATCCGGGGGGACCCTCCCGGCGACCCGCTGGGCGAGTGGACGAAGCACCCGGAGGGCGTCGAGTACGCGGACGACCTGGTGCGGCTCGTGAAGCGCTCCGGCTCGTTCTGCGTGGGCGTCGCGGCGTTCCCGTACGGGCACCCGCGTTCCGCGGACCTCGACAGCGACTTCCAACGCCTGTTGGCCAAGATGCGCGCGGGCGCGGACTTCGCCGTCACCCAGCTGTTCTGGGAGCCGGAGGGCTTCCTGCGATTGCGGGACCGGCTCGAGGCGGCGGGCTGCGACGCCCCGCTGCTGCCGGGGATCATGCCGCTGCTCAGCGCGAAGACCCTGCGACGCGGGCCGGAGCTCTCCGGCGCGCCGTTGCCGCCCGGGCTCGCGGAGCGGATGGAGCCGTACACGGATCCGAAGGACTTCCGGTCCGCCGGCCTGGACGTCACGCACGAGCTCTGTGAGCGGCTGCTCGCCGAGGGCGTGCGGAACCTGCACTTCTACACGCTGAACCGCTCCCTGGCCACGACGGAGCTGGTCACCCGGCTCGGGCTCGTCGCGTCCCGGGTGGGGGCCTGACCCACGCCCTTCGTGCCCTTGTGGGCCTCGCCTTTCGCGAGGTGGGCTCAGGGCCGGACCGGCGGGTTGCGGGTCCGGTGCGCCAGCATGGCGACGGCGGCGACGGCGGCGGCGACCAGCAGGGTCAGACCGAAGGTCCAGCCCGCGACGGACGGGGCCCCGGGGTCGTCGTAGGCGACGATCGCGTTGGCGTCCCCCACCTCGCCGGGCGTGAAGCTCCAGCTCACGGTGCCGGAGTCGTTCTCGCCGTTGGTGTCCAGGACCTCGCCCGGAAAGCTGATCTTGAGCTGGAAGTCCGCGCGGTCCACCGGGACGGTGGTCAGGTCCGCGGTGGCGTCGACGACCACCCGGTTGCCCGCGCGGCGCATCGAGATCGTCATCCGCTCGCCCGCCGCGCCCCCGACCTGCGGCAGCTGCGCGACCTGGTCGAACGTCAACCCGGAGAAGCGCAGGACGGAGCCGACGTAGTTGTCCTGGTCGTACTCCGAGACGTCGATCTCGCTCTGCAGGTCCGCCGGGACGGTGATCTGAGGTCCCTTGTCATCGGCGTTCCTCGGCGGGGTGGCGATGATGATCTCGCCCGTCACGGTGTCGTCCGGCTGCACCGCCAGCGCGGTGCGGACCCGGGCGCAGCCGCCGAGCAGCCCGACGACGGTCACCGCGAGCAGCAGCACCGCGACGGCCCGCCTGCGCCGCGACCGGCCCGGGCTCGCCGTGCCGGTACCTGCCCGGGTCGAACTGGACGGTGCGGGGGAGAGCATGGGCACATCGTGCCATCGGGGTCCGACGGTTCCGCGCACCCGCCGGTCGCGGGGTGGCGCGTCGGCTGCGCCGGCGGGGGGTGGGTGCCGGGGAACGGGGCGCGCCGACGACCACCGGGGGCGCGTCGATGCTCGGTGATCACCGACCGCGGTACATCCCGGCCTTGAGTGGCCGCCCCGTACCGCGGAACCCGATCATGGCCCCGGTGATGTGCAAGATCGCCGTCCGCGACCCGGTCGCGGTCATCCGTGGCCGGGAGGCCGAGAACGGTGATCTCCGGCGCCTGGCCGGGGAGCGTCAGGCCGGGGGGAGCGGGAGCTCGCGGCCGAGGACGGCGAAGGGGCGGGTGTCGCCCGTGAAGCGGTGGTCCCGCAGGACGTCCGAGAAGCCGAGACGGCGGTAGAGGCGCCAGGCCCGGCCCGGCTGGCGGTGGCCGTACTCCGGTGTGGAGAGCAGCACCCGGCGGTGTGGGACGTCCTGCAGCAGCGCGCGCAGCAGGCCCTCCCCGAGACGGGAGCCCTGGGCGTCCGGGCGGACGTGCAGTTCGGTGAGCTCGAAGTAGTCCCCGAGCCAGTCCGGCTCCAAGTGGCTCCGGGACATCCCCCGGGCCGCGAGCCCGCGCCGGACCTCCTCGAACCACCACTGTCCCGGTCCGCCGGTGTAGCCGTAGCCGATGCCGATCAGGATCCCCGCGGGACCGAGCCAGCCGACCGCGCGCCAGCCGGGCCGCCGGGCGTGCTCGAGCCAGAGCGCCCGGCGCTGGCGGGCGGTGCTCGGCGGGTAGCCCATGGCGGAGACGTACACGTCGAGCGCCTCGCCGAGACGTTCGGCGAGGTCGGCCGCGGTCAGCGCGACCAGTCGGGGCCGCGGCGGCGCGGCGGTCATCGGCGGCCCGGGTGGCTCGTCACCCGTCCATCACACCACGATCCGTCGATTCATGCCCTGGCCCGGGAGCCGCCCGTGCCTCCGTCGTCCGTTCGGGTGTTCCCGCCCACCAGCCCGGACGAGTGCCGCGTCGACTTGACGAGTGGGCCGGGGCACGCTGTACTGGAGACATCGAACATGCGTTCGATGAAGGCTGTTCCGGGGTCGGGGTGGGGGAAGCGCCCCGACCCCGGAGCGGCCGGACGACGGTCGGGCCGGGGCCGACCGGAAGGAGGGTGAGTCGGGGTGGGTGCTTTCTCCCGCGTCTTCGGTCCGCGTGAGCCTGCGCCGGTCCAGGTCCGCTGGCAGAGCGGCGAGCCGGTGGAGTTCGAGCGCAGGCCGTCGCGACGCGGATCGCGGTACCTGGTCACGGACGTGCGCGACCAGTGGATCGAGGAGTCGCCGTGGCCGTTCCCGTCGCCGATGCCGGTCGGCGGGGATCGGCTGCGGTGCTGGCGGGTCGTGGCGCGGTCGGCCGAGGAGCCGCAGGCGCCGGCGATGGAGTTCGTCCTGCGAATGCGGGCCGGGCCCGGCGTGTGGGATCTGGTCCGGGCCGAGTGACGGGCCGGACGGGGTGACGGGCCGGACCGAGAGCGGGTGACGGGCCGTGCCCGGCACGGAACGGAGTGGGCAGTGGACGGGAAGCGAGCGGAGGAGCGATCCGGATGACGATCACGGCGACCGAACGGACCCTGCACGCCCCGGTTCCCCCGGCGGCGCTCGGCCTGCTGCGGCAGGCGTCGGAGTGCATCGCCGAGGGGCACCGGAACCCGGAGCCGCTGCTGCGGTACCCGGCGGCCTACCTCGCGGCCCTGCGCGCCGGGGCCTCGGTGCTGGCGGTCCGCGCCCGGCCGAAGCCGCGGCGCGGGGCGTCGCGCAGCGTCTGGCAGCTGCTCCGCGAGGTGGCGCCCGAGCTGGGTGAGTGGGCGGCGTTCTTCGCCGCCTGCTCGAGCACCCGGGCCGCCGCCGAGGCGGGCATCGAACGCCTGGTGAGCCGGCGGGACGCGGACGACCTGCTGCGGCAGGCCGAGCAGTTCGTCGGCATCGTGCGGGAGTTGGTGACGGCCCGGTAGCCGGCCCGGCGGGCTGTCAGGCGTCGGCGGCCGAGGCGTCGGCCCCGGCGTCCGCTTCGGCACCGGCGTCCGCTTCGGCAGCGAACGCTGAATCGACGGCGGAGTCCGAATCGACGGCGGAGTCCGTCCCACCGGTGCCGTTCTCCTCGGCGGAACGTCGCCGCCCCGCCCGCAACACCCGGCCCAGCAGTGTGGTGAAGACCGCCGCGACCTCCCGGGCCCCGGGCGTGTCCCACGCCTGGATCGGCAGGCACGCGCCCTGGGCCTGCTGCACGGCCGAGCGGTCCGGCAGCACGCTGGTGAACACGAGGGCGCCGAAGAGCTCGCGCAGCTCGTTGATCCGGAAGTCGTGCTCGGCGTTGCGCGGGCGGACCCGGTTGATCAGCACGCCGAGCGGCTGGAGTTCCGGGTTGCCGCGCTCCCGCTCGGTCTGCACGGCGTCGAAGGCCCGCTGGACCCCGGAGACCGCGAACATCGTGGGGTCGGTGACCAGGATGGCCCGGTCCGCCGCGGTGAGCGCGCTGCGGGTGAGCTGCCCGAGGGAGGGCGGGCAGTCGATGATCACCAGCTGGTAGGGCTCCGCGGGCAGGTCGTCGATGCCGCCCCAGCCGGGTTCCTCGAGTCGTTGGAGCGCCCGCACCAGCCGGCCGAGCTGCTTGGTCCCCGGGTCCGGATGGTTGTGCCGCTCGTTCTGCTCGGCGCCGACGAGCACATCGAGGCCCTCGCCCCACGCGCTGGGCACGATCGCCTCGCGCAGGACGGACATCCGCGGCTCGTCGAGCACGTCGGCGATGGTCGCGGTGGTCGGCGCGGCGTCGAGCGCGATGGTGGCGTTGGCCTGCGGATCCAGGTCGACGACGAGGGTGCGCAACCCGTTCTGCAGGGCAGCCCCGGCGAGTCCGAGCGCGACAGTGGTCTTCCCGACCCCGCCCTTGAGGCTGAGAGTGGCGACGACCTGCACGGCGATCAACCTACCTTCTCCCGCCCGGCACTACGCTGCGCGTGTGAGTACGGCGGCAGAGCAACGGTCCGGAACGACCGGCGGCGCGGTGCACCGTGTCCTGGATGCCGAGGTGGCCCGGGTCCGGGCGGCCCGGCCCGGGCAGCCGCCCCGCGTCGTGGACGTGGGCGGGGGCAGCGGCTCGTGGGCGGTCCCGCTCGCGGCGGCCGGCTGCGCGGTCACGGTGGTGGACACCAGCCCGAACGCGCTGGCGGCGCTCGAACGCCGGGCGCGGGACGCGGGCGTGCACCCGCTGGTGACGCCGATGCAGGGCGACGTGGACCAGCTCACCGACCTGGTGCCCCCCGACGCGGACCTCGTGCTCGGGCACGGGCTGCTCGAAGTGGTCGACGACCCGGCCCGCGCCGTCGCCTCGCTGATCGCGGTGGCCGCTCCGGGCGCCGCCGTGTCGATCCTCGCGGCCTCCCGCAACTCCGCGGTGCTGGGCCGGGTGCTCCTGGGCCGATTGGCCGAGGCCCGGGCGGTGCTCACGGACCCGGACGGTCGCTTCGGGCCGGACGACGTCCTGCGCCGCCGTTTCGACGGCCCGGCCCTGGGTGCGCTCCTCGAGGCGACCGGCGAGCTCCGGGTGGAGATCCTGCAGGGCGACGACGTCCTCACCGGCTACCTCCCCGGCGCCGTGCAGGACGGAGGGGCGGCCACGCAGCGGACGGTCGACGAGCTCGAGGACCTCGCGTCGACGGTGCCCGCGCTGCGCGAGGTCGCGGCCCGGCTGCACGTCCTCGCCCGGCGCGCGGGCGGCTGACCGCGGTCGTGGTGGGCGCGGCGGTCGGTACCGTCATCGGTCCCGTGCGGCGCGCCGAGGAGGACGTCCCGCACGCCGTCCTGGGCGCGCCCGTCCGACGTCCCCGGCGTGCGCCACGGACGACCTGGACGGAGCGTCGGTGAGTCCGGTCACGTCGCACCGCGCCCACGTGATCACGATCTCGGACGAGAGCGCGGGCCGGGCGGGCCACGAACGGCCCTCGCGGACCCCGAAGAGGTCGATCCGGGTTGCTCCGGGTGCCGGATCGATGCCCGGAAGGCGGCCCGGACGTGATCGACGAGCGCCGAACGGCCGTCCGCGCCCGCCGCGGGAACTCCGTCCGGGCGTCGTCAGGCCGTCGCGCGACACCGGCCGTTCGAAGATCAGCCCTACGGGATCAGGCGTGCGGGTAGTGGACCAGGCGTTCGGCTCGTATCCTCGTGGCAGACGCCCAATCCGGGCGCTCGTCGCGTCGTTCCGGCACCAAGGACGGCGAGGCACACAGTGACCGTTGTGCCGGAGGACGTCATGCCCCTCTCCGAGCACGAGCAGCGCCTGCTCGAACAGATCGAGCGTGCTCTCTACGCCGAGGACCCCAAGTTCGCCTCCACCGTGCGTGGTGGACGGCTGCGCAAACCGAGCCGGCGCCGGCGGATCCAGGGCCTCGCGGTCTTCACCGCGGGCCTGGTGCTGCTCGTCGTCGGCGTCGCCGTGACGGCGCTGCGCGAGTTCGGTCCGTTCCCCATCGTCAGCGTGATCGGCTTCCTGCTGATGCTGGGCGGGACGATGCTCGCGATCAGCTACCGCGGCGCGGGCGACAAGGGGTCGGCGAGCTCCGAGACCCCGGCGGAGCCGGACAAGAACCGTTTCACCGGCCGGATGGAGGAGCGCTTCCGCAAGCGCTTCGAGCAGGAGTGACCGGGCTGCCCCGGAACGGCTGAGACCGAGGGCACCCAGCGACAGACACCCAGCGACAGACCGGACGAGCCGCGGCCCCCTCGGGGCCGCGGCTCTTTCGTGCGCCGACGCGCCGGTCCGACGGCCCGCGGCGGCGGGTCCCCGCCGGGTCGAGGCCCGGCGGCACCAGCCCACGCGGAAGCGCGAGCCCTCAGCCCGCGCCCGACGTCTCCCGCTCGCGCGACCCTGCGCGCCGCGCCGCGCCCAGCTCCTTGATCCCCTCCAGGACGGACGCCGGGAGGAGTCGCTGCCGCAGGCTCGCCCTCGTCCCGCCGATCGCCGCGCACACGGCCCGCACCGCGTCCGTCAGCTCGCCGGCATCCGGGTGCGCGCCGCCGTACCAGCTCGCCTCCACCCCACGGACGACGTCGCGCAACGAGTCCTGGGCGCCGTCGTCGAACTCGTGCTCCCGGACCAGCCTGCGCGCCGCGGTGCGCACCGTGTCGCTCCGCGGGAGCGGGTAGCCCCGGTCCCGGGACCCGGCCAGGATCTCGGCCCAGGCCGCGGCCGCCGCGCCCGGACCGCCCGCGGCCACGGCCGCGAGACGGCGTCTCCGCAGGACCCTCCGCGCGAGCACCGGCCCGCCCAGCAACCCCAGGACGATCAGCGCCACCAGCAGTGTCAGCGCGACGGCGCCCAGCGTGCCGCTGCCGGTGTCCTGCGCGGCCGTCGGCTCCGGGGTCGGCGTGTCGACCGGGGGCGTGGGTTCCGCCCGGGCCGGGTCCGACGCCGCCGGGAGCGGATCCTCCTGCAGCTCCTGGGCCTGGCCGTCCTGCGCGGCGGCGTTCTGGGCGTCCTGCGCCTCCTGCACGTACGGCGGGATCACCGTGCGGCCGTCCGTCAGCGGCGTCGGGTCGAACAGCGTCCACCCGTAGCCGGGGAACCAGGCCTCGACCCAGGCGTGCGCGTCCCGCGTGGTCACCGTGCGGCCGTCGGCGGTGTCGGTCCCGGCCGTGAACCCGACGGCGACGCGCGCGGGCACGTCCACGGCCCGCAGCATGACGGCCATCGCGGACGCGTACTGCTCGCAGTACCCGGCCTTGCCGACGGTCAGGAAGTCCACCAGTGCGTCGTCCCCGCTGCCGGGGGCCGTCTGCAGGCTGTAGCGGAACCGGGTGTCCGGGCCGGTGAAGAAGTCGACGAGGGAGATGGCCTTGTCGAACTCCGTCCCGGCGCCGCGGGTGACCTGCGCCGCGAGCGCCGACACCCGGGGGTCGACCCCGGCGGTGTCGAGGTACGCGCGGTCGACGACGTTGGGGCCGGACGCGGCGCGCAGCTGTTCGGCGCTCGGGCTGGGCAGCACGGCCTGCTGCTGCCACGAGGCCTCCTCGCGGGGGCGGGAGCTGTAGGCCGTGCCGCTGCTCTGGTCGTAGGCCCACCGGTCCTCGTCGACGCCCGTCACGGACCGCGGTGTCCCGTAGACCGGCAGCCAGTAGTCCCGGAAACCGAGGTTCTCGACGTCGACCGTCACGGGATCCCCGGGCGGGGCGTTCGGCGAGAGGGGCCCGGCGACCGGCACGCCCGGCTGGGGCGCCGACGCCTGCCAGCCGGTGTCCGGCACGTACTCCCGGAGCGTGAGGGCGCGCAGGTAGGTGGCCCCGGGGAGCCCGGTGACCCGGAACAGCTCGACCGGGTCGGACTGGGTGAGCTGCCCGCGCAGCGACGTGAACGGGTTGAGCCCGATCGAGCCGCCGCCCCCGCCGGCTCCGTTGCCGGTGAAGCGGCCACCGGTGCCGACCAGCGTCACCGTCGAGCCGGCCAGGAGCGCGACCACGGCCGCGACCGCGACGACGACCGCCCCGGCCGGCGCGTGCCGACGCCCGCCGTCCCGGGCGACGAGCAGGACCCCGAACCCGGCGGCGGCCGCGATCACCGCCCACCAGGGGAGCAGCTGGTCGGCCAGCGCGGTGGGGACCGCGAAGACGCAGAGCAGGGGCACGCCACCGGCGGCGGGGGCGTCCGCGGACACGGCGATGCCGTGCACGGCGACGGCGAGCAGGCCGAACGCGGCGGTGGTCAGGAGCAGGATCCCGGGGGTCCCGGCGACGGGCGCGGTGCCGGTGTCGATCGTGCTCCCGGCCTCGGCGAGGAGGTCCCCGGCCGAGGCGAACGCGCCGGGGCCGGGGAACGCGCTGTCCGTGAAGAGCAGCGTGAGCAGTTCGAGCAGGCCCAGGACCTGGGCGATCAGCACCGCGGCCCCAGCCAGCCGCTGTGCCGCGGTCCCGAGCACGACGACCAGGCCGACGGCGGCGACGGCGTACCCGAGCCACGTCCCGCCCTGCACGACCGCGGACACCGGGGCCCCGGCCAGCAGCACGGCAGCACCGGCGCCGACCGGCGAGATCCAGCGCCAGGCCGGCCGCCCCGGTGCCGGAGGCGGTGCGGGCGCGTCCGGCCGGACGGCGGTGGGGGCTGTCACGAGACCCGCACCCGCTCCGCGGCGACGACCGCGTCCCACGCCCGCTCGACGCCGGTGCCCGCGGCCACCACGGCGACGTGCCAGCCCATCCGGCGCAGCACCGCCGCCGAGGCGGCGGCGGTCGGGCTGCCCCGGTCCCACGTCGCGACGTCCAGGAGGATCGCGTAGCCGCCCGCCGGCCGGCGCTCCGCGAGGGTCTGCGCGTCCCCCGGCGCGAGCGCGCCCAGGATCGCGACGAGGTCGTCCGCCGTGGCGAGCGGCGGCCCGGCCAGCGACGGCGACGAGACCGGACGCAGGACCGCGAGCCCGTCGAGCAGCGCGTCGACGCCGTCCGACGCCTTGAGCGACGTGCCGTTCTCGGTGACCAGCTCGACCGGCTCGCCGCGGCGGATCAGGTGCACGCCGATGCTCGCCGCCATGCTGACCGCGAACTCCAGGCTCGACCCCGGGCCGTGCCCGCGGTGCGCGTCGCCCCGGCGGTCCAGCAGGACCGTGATGCCGCCGCGCCACGGGCGTTCCTCGAGCCGGACCATCAGCTCGTCGTGCCGGGCCGTGCTCTTCCAGTGCACCCGGCGCAGCTCGTCACCCTGCCGGTAGCCGCGGATCAGCACGTCCGGGGAGCCCTGGCCCTGATGGGCGACGGCGGCCCCGGGCGTGCCCTCCCCGCCGCCGAGCGCCGCGGGCACCCCGCACAGCACGGCGACCCGGGGCAGCACGAGCAGCCGGTCCGCGGGCAGGAGCTCACTCGTCAGCTCGACGAGGCCGAGCGCGTCCGTGGCGCGGCAGGCCAGCGGGCCGATCCGGTGCGCGCCGCGGAGCGGGGGCCGCAGGGGATAGGTGACGGTGGCGCCGGCGGAGCCGAGGCGGTGCACCGTGAAGCAGGGCGGGGCACCCCGGGCCGCGCCGGCGGCGTCCGGGACCGCGTCCGCGAGCCGCAGCGCCCCGGGCACCGG
>NZ_JAODNI010000078.1 GCF_025465255.1 Pseudonocardia sp. | reverse complement strand
CCGGGCACCGGCATGTCCTCGGCACCCGGCATGTCGGCGGCGCACGGGCACGTCGTCGTCGACCGCTCCATGTCTTCCGGTACGGCAACCTCCCATGCGCACGACACGCTCCTGCCGTGGCGCACGGCCCGCGCCGCCGCCAGCCGGACGTCGTCGGTGATGTGGTTCAGAGTGCCGAGCTCGTCGTCGTCGCCCCACCGTCCCCAGTTCGACAGCGTGCTGAAGTACCCGAGCACGTCGTCCTGTGTGGGCACCGGCCGCCCTGCCGTCATCCCAGCATCGACTCCTCCGGTCACGCGGTTCGAGGCACCAAGGCCCGCTGAACTGGCATGACACTAGATCAGCGGGCCGTCCTCCATGTCAGCCTGCGGCTGGGCCTACCGGGGGTGAACGCAGGTCACGGACAGTGGGACCGCGTTGGATGCAGTCTCCCAGGCCTAGCCAGGCTTGCGCGCCGAATACGCGCCGAAGTTCGTCGCGCGCATTGGCGCTCGTCACGATCACCGCAGGTCAACGGCCGTGATCGGCGGGGCAAGGCGATTCCCCCCTTAAAGTGGTCACGGTGGGCTCGAATCCCATCGGGGTGATCTTTTGGTGGGGCTGTGGCATGCAGTGAGAGGTGAGAGCCATGAAGCTCGCAGTCATCGGCGGTACCGGGCTGATCGGCTCGCAGGTGGTCCAGAAGCTGACCGCAGCCGGACACGAGGCCGTCCCCGCGGCACTGTCCACCGGCGTCGACCTGATCACGGGGAAGGGCCTGAACCAGGCGCTGGAGGGCGCCGAGGTCGTGGTCAACCTGGCGAACTCGCCGACATTCGACGAGGCCTCCGTGGGCTTCTTCCGCACCTCCGTGAACAACCTGCTGGCCGCGGGGGAGAGTGCCGGTGTCCTGCACCAGGTGATCCTCTCGATCGTCGGCGTGGACCAGGTGCCCCAGCTGGACTACTACCGGGCCAAGACCCTGCAGGAGGATCTGCTCCGCCAGGGGCCCACGCCGTACTCCATCGTGCGCGCCGCCCAGTTCTTCGAGTTTATGGACGCGGTCTTTGTCCGAGACCTCCGACGACACCACCGTTCGCCTGCCCTCTACCCGCCTTCAGCCGATCGCCGCCGCGGACGTCGTCGACGCGGTCGTCGAAGTCTCCACCGGCGCCCCACTGCAGGGCATCCGCAACGTTGCCGGCCTGGACGTCTTCCCCCTCGACGAACTCGGCAGGGTCACCCTGGCGGCACGGCAGGACAACCGGACGGTCATCACCGACGACAATGCAGGCATGTTCGCGGCCGTCACCGGCGACGTGCTCACCGCAGGCCCGGACGCACACCTGGCACCCACGCACTACCAGGACTGGATCCAGACGGCCCGGTAACCGGGCACGACAGATCCTCTCGCTGGTGGTTGTGGCAAATGCGTGGCAATCCGACATGACCGGGGACCGAGGTGGGCGGCGTTCCTGCAGGTCAGAAGCCCAATGCTGACCTGGGCGGCGCTCCATTGTGAATCCGCTGCCGACGGGTCATCGGAGCTGCCGAGTAGACCCATTCTGGGGGTCAAGGGCGCCGCCTCCGGCGGCGCGGGCCGGGTACCCGGCCCGGCACGACCGAAGTGGCGACCGATCACAAGCGAGGGGCAGGAGTCCCGCGGCCCGCGACTACGCAGACGCTCGGAGCTTTGTCATCGCGGCGATCAAGCGGTCCCAGGTGTGCGGCGGGGGGAGCTGGTGGCCGACGTCGACGAGCTCTAGGAGCCGGGCCCCGGGGATGGCCTCGGCGAGCGCCTTGCCGTGGTCGAGCGGGAACATCGGATCGGCCGTTCCGTGGACCACGAGCGTCGGAATGCCTGCGAGATCGCTCAGCGCGTAGGGGGCTTCGTCGCCGTCGGCGAGGATGAAGTGGTTGGTCATCATGCTCGGCAGGTTCCCGGTGCGGTCGACAACCTGCGCAGCGATCGCGTGCAGACGATCCTCGTCGAAGTTGCCGGGGCCCGCGAAGGGACGTTCGCCCTCGACGATGTAGCCAATGACCGCGGCCGGGTCCGTCCAGTCGGGTTCGGCGGCCTCCTCGGTGAACAGTTGCCTGATCTCCGGTGCCGGGCCGGGCAGGCCGTCGATGGCAGGGTCCGTCGGGCTGGTGGAGATCAGGGTGAGTGATGCGACCCGCTCGCGATACCGGGCGGCGAGTTGCTGCGCGATGCCGCCGCCCATCGACAGCCCGGCCAGGTGCGCCCGTTGGATGCCCAGCTGGTCCAGGACAGCGACTGCGTCGGTGACAAGGTCCGCACCGGTGTAGCCCGGTTCACCAGTCGGGTACGCGGTGGACTCTCCGGTGTCGCGTTGGTCGAAACGGACCACTCGATAGCCACTGGACACGAACCTCGCGCACAGCTCGTCATCCCACCAATCCTTCGACCAGGTTGCGCCCCCGAGCAGCAGGAGCGGGTGTGCGCTGTCGTCGCCGATCGACTCGACGTACAGCTCGGTCCGGTCATCAATTCGGACGATGCGTGTGGTCACTGCGAGATCCTTCGGTCGACTGCATTCCACACAGGCAGACTCGTCGGCGGTCCAGGACTGATCGTGCACCGAGAGGAACCACACGAGAACCCGGGCTCTGCCCGGACCCGACACCGCTCGGAGATCAGGGAGTGCGGCGGGGTGGTGATCTCCTCACGGCACGCCCGAGGCAGGGCTCCACCCGCGTCGCGAGGAGATCACCACCAACACTCGGTGTGGGCAGGAAGAACGGCTCGCGCGGACTATGCACGGACGCAGGAGGTCAACGTGGCGAAGGCCGAGGCGCCCACGGCCGCCGGACGGATGCAGCCCCGCGGGCTCGCAGAGGTCGAGGCCGCGAAGGCGGACGGGCGGTGGGCGGCGGCGTACGAGTCGCAGCGCACGGCGGCGGTCCCGGCCGATCTCGCGGCCGCGCTGGCCGGGGACGGCCTCGCGAACGCCGCCTTCGAGCGTCTGGGCCGATCCGACCGGTACGCCGTGATCCTGCCGCTGCTCAAGGCCCGCACACCGGAGGCACGCGCGAGGGTCCTGCCCGCGAGGTCGCGCGGCTGGCAGGTCAGGAGTAGGCCGGGCTCACCCG
This sequence comes from Pseudonocardia sp., assembly GCF_025465255.1. Taxonomy (GTDB): domain Bacteria; phylum Actinomycetota; class Actinomycetes; order Mycobacteriales; family Pseudonocardiaceae; genus Pseudonocardia. The sequence goes on along the minus strand of NZ_JAODNI010000078.1, from coordinate 51,819 downwards.
TCGAGCTCCGAGGTCGACGGCCCGTACTCCCGCAGCACCTGCGCCACCCGGACGCGGTAGTCCGAGTACCAGACGTCCCGTCCGCGGCGCTGGGCCACGAGGTGCGCGGCGACGCTCTTCCAGGCGCGGGCGGCAAGCTCGTCCCGCCAGTACGACACCGTGATGCCGACGTCCTCCCGCGCCGACTCGACCCCGAGGTGGCCGGGCTGCTGCTGGGCCAGCGCGGCCATGGCATCGGCCATCGCGGAGTAGCCGCGGTCCCCGTCGGACCGGAGCGACGTGAAGATCATCGCGACGTACGGCGGCTCGGGCGTGGAGGCGAACACGGCGTCACCTTTGCCGGTCGACGGTCCTCACCGCCACCGTATTCGGGTGATCGGTGGGGGCACCGGGGTTACGCTGCGGAGATGACCCCGGAGGAGCTCGCGGACCTCGCGCACCTCCGCCGTGCCCGGGACCTCATGGACCGCGAGTACGCGAGCCCGCTCGACGTCCCGAGCCTCGCCCGGGCCGCGTTGATGTCGCCCGCGCACTTCTCCCGTAGATTCCGCGCCGCGTACGGCGAGACCCCGTACAGCTACCTCATGACGCGCCGGATCGAGCGGGCGAAGGCCCTGCTCCGGCGCGGCGACCTCACGGTCACCGAGGTCTGCATGGAGGTCGGCTGTACCTCGCTGGGCTCGTTCAGCTCACGGTTCACCGAACTCGTCGGCGAGAGCCCGACGGCCTACCGCGCGCGGGACCACAGCGCGGGCGCGGTCGTCCCCGCGTGCGTCGCCAAGGTCCACACGAGACCGAGCAGGAACGGAGAAGCCCGGCGGCTCCGTGCGCCCTAACGTTCCCGGCATGAACCTCTCCCTCTCGCACACCACCATCCTCGTCCACGACCCCGACAAGGCCCTGGGCTTCTACCGCGACGCCCTGGGCCTCCAGATGCGCAGCGACATCGCCAACGAGGGTTTCCGCTGGGTGACGCTCTCGCCGCCGTCACAGCCGGAGATCGAGATCGTCCTCGCCGAGCCGCAGGCCGGGCGTTCGCCCGCCGACGGCGACGCCCTCCTCGGGCTCCTCACCAAGGGCTCGCTCAACGGGGTGATCTTCCGGACCGACGACCTCGACGACACCTTCGAGAAGGTCCGGGCCTCGGGCGCGGAGGTGCTGCAGGAGCCGATGGCGCAGCCGTGGGGCGTGCGGGACTGCGCCTTCCGCGACCCCTCCGGCAACATGATCCGGATCAACCAGGCCTGATCGGCCACGTGGTCGATCTGCGGGGGTGGCCGGGCCTGGCCGTCGTGGGCACGGTGGCCGGCGGGCACCGGAGCGAGATCGTCGAGGTCCGGGGCGACGGCAGGCTGGTCGCGCGGCGCAGCCGTCGCTCGCCCGAGGCGCTGGCCTGGGAGCTCGACCTCCTGGACCTGCTCGCCGACGCCGGCTTCACGGCCCCGCGCACCGTCCCGGCGGCGGACGGACGCAGGACGGTCGACGGCGTGGTTTCGGGGATCGAGCCCCGTCCACCACGTCGGGTCGTCGGGCTCAGGGCTGGTACGGCGGCGCGACGCCCCAGTCCCAGCGCGGTACGGGTGCCTGCTCGACGACGTCCGCGCCGTCCCGGGAGTTGGCCAGGGCGAGCCGGGTGCCCCACTCGACGTAGCCGACGAACGCGGCGCGGAACTCGGGATCGTCCGGGAGGCCGGCGTCGTCCGCGGCGTGGCTCATCAGCGTCGCGAAACGGAAGCGCTGCTCGGGGGTGATGTTCAGGCCGCGGTGATGGGCGAGCATGCGCTCGTAGCCGCCGAGCTTCTCGCTGTACCCGGGCGGGCCGCCGAACACCTCGACCCACCACGACGTGACGTGCGCGCGGTGCTCCTCGTGGACGCCGCCGGGGAAGAGCGGGCTCAGCAGGTCGTCGGCCTCGACCCGGTCGTAGAACGCGTCGATCAGTCGGCGGAAGGCGGCCGGGCCGCCGGCCCAGTCGATCAAGCTGGGAGGAGGCGTCATAGTGCAACACTGTAATCATGCGGCCGGTCCGGCTCACCGAAATTGATGATCCGTGCATCGTGTACCGCCACTCGGGGTACAGCCCGGTGACGGTCGGCAGCATGCGGGCCCGTCCAACCGAGGGAGGGCGAGTGCACGATCCGGCCATCACCGCACCCGTGGCACGGGTCGCCGTGGCCATCGGCGACGAGAGCTGCCTCCCGCTCGTGCGGGCCGAACTGCGGGAGCTCCTGTCCGACGTCGCTCCGGAGCTCGTCGAGGACGTCGAGCTCGTCTGCACCGAGCTCGTCACGAACGCGATCGAGCACGCGGCGGCGCCGCGCCGGCTGCGGGTCAGCGTCGGCGGGGAGGTGCTCCGCATCGAGGTCGACGACGGCAGCCCCGCCCGGCTCCCGGTCGTCGGCCGATCGCGTCTCGGTCCGTACCGCGGCCGCGGCCTCGTCCTCGTCGCCGCGCTGGCCAGCTGGGGCCTGGACCGCGACGAGTCCGCGAAGACGCTCTGGGCCGAGCTTCCGGCGGCCTGACCGCTCGCGTTCGGGCGGTTCCGCGCGTGGCCGGAGCCGCGCGGAAGGACCGGGACCCGCGCGGATCGGCACGCAGGACAGGCGTCAGAGCGCGAGCGCGGCGCCGCGGCCCGCGGCCCGTCCGGAGAACAGGCAGCCACCGAGGAAGGTGCCCTCGAGCGAGCGGTATCCGTGCACGCCTCCGCCCCCGAACCCGGCGACCTCTCCGGCGGCGAACAGCCCGGGGACCGGCGTCCCGGTGGCGTCGAGCACCCGGCCGGAGAGGTCGGTCTGCAGGCCGCCGAGGGTCTTCCGGGTCAGCACGTGCAGTTTCACCGCGATCAGCGGGCCAGCCTTCGGGTCCAGGATCCGGTGCGGGGCAGCGGTGCGGCCGAGCCTGTCCCCCCGGTATCGCCGGGCGTTGTGGATGGACATGATTTGCAGGTCCTTGGTGAACGCGTTGTCCATCTCGCGGTCCCGCGCGACGATCTGGCGCTCGATCGTCGCCAGGTCCAGCGGCGCCTCGGGCGAGATCTTGTTCATCCCGTCGACGAGCTCGGCGAGCGTCCCGGCGACCACGAAGTCCTCGCCGCGCTCCTTGAACGCCTCGACGGGGGCGGGCGCCCCGGGGCGGATCCGGCCGAGCGTCGCGCGGACGTCCTTGCCGGTCAGGTCCGGGTTCTGCTCCGAGCCGGAGAGCGCGAACTCCTTCTCGATGATCCTCTGGGTGAGGATGAACCAGGAGTGGTCGAACCCGGTGTGGCGCAGCGTCTTCAGCGTCCCGAGGGTGTCGAAGCCGGGGAAGTTCGGGGCGGGCAGCCGGCGCCCGGCGCCGTCGAGCCAGATCGACGACGGGCCGGGCAGGATCCGGATGCCGTGCCGCTCCCAGATGGGGTCCCAGTTCCGGATGCCCTCGACGTAGTGCCACATCCGGTCCCGGTTCACGACCCGCCCGCCGGCGGCCTCGGTGATGCCGAGCATCCGGCCGTCGACGTGCGCGGGGACACCGGTGATCATGTGCTCGGGCGGGGCGCCGAGCCGCTCCGGCCAGTTCGCGCGGACGAGGTCGTGGTTCGCGCCGATGCCGCCGGAGGTGACGACGACCGCCTGTGCGCGCAGCTCGAACGTCCCGGTCTCCGTGCGTGAGCCGGCCTCCCCGCGGGCGGCCGCGCTGGGCTCCAGGACCGCGCCCGTGACCCCGTCGATCACGCCGTTCGTGCTGGTCAGCGCATCGACCCGATGGCGGAACCGGAGATCGACGAGGCCGGCGCGCTCGCCGTCGCGGACCTTCCTCGCGAACGGTTCGACGAGGCCGGGGCCGGTGCCCCAGGTGACGTGGAAACGGGGGACGGAGTTGCCGTGCCCGTCGGCGAGGTAGCCGCCGCGCTCGGCCCAGCCGACCAGCGGGAACCAGCGGACGCCCAGGCCGTGCAGCCAGCTCCGCTTCTCGCCGGCGGCGAAGTGGACGTAGGCGGTGGCCCACTGGCGCGCCCAGAAGTCCTCGCCTGCCGGGTCGTCGACGCCGCGGTCGAACTCCGCGCTGCCCAGCCAGTCCTGCAGGGCGAGCTCGGGGGAGTCCTTGATGCCCATGCGCCGCTGCTCGGGGGAGTCGACGAGGAAGAGGCCGCCGAAGGACCAGAACGCCTGGCCGCCGAGGCTCGCCTCCCGCTCCTGGTCGAGGAGGAGCACGCGCTTGCCCGCGGCGACGAGCTCAGCGGTGGCGACGAGGCCGGTGAGCCCCGCCCCGACCACGATGACGTCGGCGTCCATGCCGTCTCCTGTCCGTTTCGTCCCACTCCGGCACCGGTGCGGCCCACCGTCACCCGTGAGTTCGTTCAAGAACTTGTGATCACCGCCGACGACCCCTCTGCGGCCATCCGTGGCCGGAGCCGGGTCGCGAATGACGATCGCCGGTGGGGGCGCGCCGGTGTGCGCAGGGCAAAGGTCGCTCAGGAGGACCCGCCGGGGGGTCGGCAGCGGCGCGGCAGGCGAGAGCGCTACCGCGCGGGGCGTTCGGAGTCCGGCTTCGCGGAGAGCGGGCCCTTGGTGCGGCGCTGCAGCCAGCCCCGGCCCTGGTGCAGGGTCCGGCTGACGGCGTTGGGGCCCCTGCGCTTCTCGATCAGGTCACCGACCTTGCCGAGCAGCCAGCCGACCACCGGCGCCGCGACCGCCAGGATCAGCCACATCCGCAACCGCTTGGACAGGAAAGCCCACATCGCCGTCGTCACCTCTCGCCCGGGCCGCCGGGTGGCGACCGGCCGCGAGCGTAGCGACGTCGCGGTGATCGCGCTCCCGGAACACGCCCTGACCGGCCGAAACGAGTCACTCCGCGGACGCGCGCTCGTTGTACCGGGTACGAGGGTCGCGGCGGTGCGGCCCGGGCGAGAGGAAAGCTGACATGCCGAACCTCGGTGGGTGGGAGATCGTCATCCTCGTGGGGGTGGTGCTCCTGCTGTTCGGCGCGAAGCGGCTGCCCACCATGGCGCGCTCCGTCGGGCAGTCCGCCCGGATCTTCAAGGGCGAGATGAAGGGCCTGCGGGACGAGCCCGCGGCGGCGCCCGCCCCGGAGCGGGAGTACACGCCCACGGCCGTGCTGCCGGCCGTCGCGGAGGCCCCCCGCACCCCGTGACTCCCGCCGCCCGCACGGCGGCAGGACGGGCCGGCACCCTCGGGTGCCGGCCCGTCCTCGTGCGCGGGGGACCACGTCTTCGTGGCGGCGCTCTTGATCGCCTCGCGGACGCCGAAGTAGCTGCCGCAACGGCAGACCCTCTCGATCGCGTCGATGTCGGCGTCGGTCGGGTTCTTCGTGCGGTTCAGCAGGTCGATCGCGGCCATGATCCGGCCGGGTCTGTGACGGAGGACACCTCACCCGCCCATAGGGGTTCTCGTCCCGTGCGGAGGGCGCGGCGCCGGGTGACGAGCGCTACCCTCGCCCGGTGGCGGGTGACCGTCCCCTCCTGCTCGGCGTGCTGACGTACCTGGGGATCGCCGTCGCACCGACGCTCTTCCTCTGGGCCGCGGTGCGGTTGGGACCTGCGCTCTTCGACCTTCTCGTCGGTGCCGCTTCGCTGCGCCGTCGCCGCGGCCCGCAGCCCGTCGGTCCGTCGCTCGAATCCCTGGTGGCGGACCTGCGACGGCTCCGCGCCGAGGTCCGGGGCCCCGGACCGCCCACGCAGGTCCGGCGGGTCGCGCTGCTCGCCGCGTACGACGACGTCCTGCTCGACGTGTGCCGGGCGGCCGACGTCGGGTCCTCGCTCGCGGAGGCGCCTCCGGGGGAGCGGCCGTACGCCCGGTTGCTCACCGAGGCCGCGATCGAGGAGGCCGGGATCGCCCTCGACCCGCCGTACGAGGGCCCGGCCGCGGCGTGATCGGGGACGGGGCTCGCGCGCGTCGTCCGCCTCGTCCGCCGAGGTGAGTAAAGTCGTCTTTACCCGAGCGGGAACGACGCGGCCCCACTGCGCGTTCTCCCAGTGAAAGCTCGCACCACCGAGTAGTTCGAGGAGGACCCAGGTGCGCACCAGCAGCAACCCGGCGTTCCGCAACCTGTCCGGTGGACAGGGTGGCGGCTACGCCTCGTTCGACCGCCAGGGCGGTGGTCTCATGGGCGGCGGCGCCGCCTATGCCGACGCCCGGGCCGCGCAGGTCGGATACGGGCGCGCCGGGTCCGGTGAGCGCCCGATCACGATCGACGACGTCGTGCAGAAGACCGCGATCACCGCGGGTGCCGCCCTCGTCGCCGGGGTCCTGACCGCGATCAGCGGCGCGTACTTCCTGGCGCTGCCGGCGTTCATCGTCGGCTTCGTCGTCTCGCTGATCGTCATCTTCAAGCAGAGCAGCAACGCCGCCCTGGTGATGACCTACTCGATCGCGATGGGCATCGCGCTCGGCGGCATCACCGGCCTGCTCGAGTTCTCGGGCACGAACTTCGAGGGCATCGGCCTGCAGGCCGTCATCGGCACGGCCGGCGTGTTCGTCGGCATGCTGGTGGTCTACAAGACCGGCGCGGTCCGGGTGACGCCCAAGTTCACGAAATGGCTGATGGGCTTCTCCATCGGCGTCGTGATCCTGATGCTGGCCAACCTGGTCATGAGCTTCTTCACGACCGGCGGGCTCGGCCTGCGGGACGGGTCGCCGCTGGCATACCTGTTCAGCATCGTCTGCATCGGTGTCGCAGCATTCAGCCTGCTGCTGGACTTCGACATGGCGGACCGCGCGGTCAAGGGGGGTGCCCCGGCGAAATTCGCCTGGTACATCGCCTTCGGCCTGATGACCACGCTGGTCTGGCTCTACGTCGAGATCCTGCGCCTGCTCAGCTACCTGCGGCAGGAGTAGGCACTCCCGCACGACGACGGCCCCTCCCGCTCCGGGAGGGGCCGTTTCGTGTGCAGGGTCAGCTCAGGCGCTCGACCACCAGGGCCATGCCCTGGCCGCCGCCGACGCACATGGTCTCCAGGCCGATGCTCTTGTCCCGGCTGCGCAGGCCGTTGAGCAGGGTCGTGGTGATCCGGGCGCCGGTCATACCGAACGGGTGCCCGACGGCGATGGCGCCGCCGTGGACGTTGAGCTTGTCGTCGTCGAACGGGTCGATGCCGAGGTCCCGGGCGGACGGGATGACCTGCGCGGCGAAGGCCTCGTTGATCTCGACGAGGTCGACGTCGTCGATGGTCATGCCGGCCCGCTTCAGCGCCTGACGCGACGCCTCGACGGGGCCGAGGCCCATGATCTCCGGGGAGAGCCCGGTGACGCCGGTGGAGATGACGCGGGCGAGCGGGGTGATGCCCAGGTCCTTCGCCTTGGCGTCGGACATGATCACCAGGGCGGCGGCGCCGTCGTTGAGCGGGCAGCAGTTGCCGGCGGTGATCAGCCCGTCGGGCCGGAACACCGGCTTGAGCTGCGAGACCGCGTCGTAGGTGACGCCGGCGCGCGGGCCGTCGTCGGTGTCCGCGACGCTGCCGTCGGGCAGGGTGACCGGGGTGATCTCGCGGGCGAAGAAGCCGTCGGCGATCGCCTTCTCGGCCAGGTTCTGCGAGCGGACGCCGAAGCGGTCCATGTCCTCGCGGGTGACGCCCTTCACCCGGGCGAGGTTCTCCGCCGTCTGGCCCATTGCGATGTAGGCGTCGGGCAGCAGGCCGTCCTGGCGCGGGTCCGTCCAGGTGTCGCTCCCGGACTCGGCGGTGGCGACCGTGCGGGCCTCGGCGTCGGCGAAGAGCGGGTTGTGCGTGTCCGGCAGCGAGTCGGAGTTGCCCTTGACGAACCGGGACACGGCCTCGACGCCGGCGGAGATGAACACGTCGCCCTCGCCGGCCTTGATGGCGTGCAGGGCCATCCGGGTGGTCTGCACCGACGAGGAGCAGTACCGGGTGATCGTGGTCCCGGGCAGCGTGTCGTAGCCGAGGAGGACGGCGACGATGCGCCCCAGGTTGTGGCCCTGCTCGCCGCCGGGCAGGCCGCAGCCGAGCATCAGGTCGTCGATCTCGGACGGGGCGAGCTGGGGGACCTGGTCCAGGGCGGCGCGCACCATCTGGGCCGTCAGGTCGTCCGGCCGCATCTCGGCCAGGGAACCCTTGCGGGCCCGGCCGATCGGGGACCGGGCCGCTGCGACGATCACTGCCTCGGGCATCGCTGCTCCTTGGATCGAAAGGTTGTCGTCCGTGACGTTACCCATCGGTACGGAACGTCCCGACCGGGCACCGGGCCGGACTGCTACACACTGTCGCACCGTGCTGGTCCGGGCGGTGGGTGCAGAGGACCTTTCGTAGTGTGGGGAGGCCATCTCGTCGACGCCGGGTGATGTTTCGATAACGATCCGCCCTTATGACCGGATCGACCGGTTGTGGTTCCCCCCGGACCTGAACGCTCCCTTCCCCGCCCCCGGGGACTCGGACCTCGCTCAGTGGATCATGATCACGCTCCCGCCGGCGCTCCCGGTCGATACCGTGCGGATCACCTGGGCGGCCCCGTACGCCACGAGCTTCCGTGTCCAGTACTGGACCGGCGCGGACGCCATCCACCCCGCCGAGGCGGTGGCTGGAAGGACTTCCCAGCGGGGTGCACGCCGGGCACGCAGACCCTCCGGGTGGCCGGGGCGCCGATCGAGGCCCAGCAGATCCGGATCCTCATGCGGAGCGGCTCCGGCACCGCCGCCCCGGGCTCCACCGACGTCCGCGAAGGCCTCGGGGTCGCCGTCCGCGAGATCTCCGCGGGTCACAGCGGGGCCGGCGGCCTCGTCGACCACGTCGAGCACGTGCCGTCCCAGCAGCAGACCAGGATGTACACGTCGTCGACCGACCCGTGGCACCGCGCGTCGGACCTGGACCCGAACTACGAGCACGCCAGCTTCGAGCGGACCTTCGCCAGCGGGCTCACCGGCGGCCGCCCGATGATGGTTCGGTCCCGGTGCTCTACGGGATCCCGGAGGACGCCGCGCTGCTGCGCTACCTGCGGGGGCGCGGCTTCCCCGTCGAGCAAGCCGAGATGGGGAGGAGCCGGACGGGCAGCTCGCCGAACCGGAGCACTACGCCGAGCTGTACCGGCAGGTGGGACGCGCGCAGAAGGTCGTCGACCCCGCGGTACCGCTGGCCCAGCACCCGACCCTGCTCGCCGACATCGTGCGCCGCCAGGAGGCGGCGGGGCTGCCGCCCGAGGTCCCCAAGGTGATCACCGAGTACGGCTACTCGTCCTTCGCGGGGCAGGTGGAGCTCGAGATGCCGGGGTCGATCGTGAACGCCGAGACCGCGGCCCAGTTCCTGGCCCTCGGCGGCGACGCGAGCTACTTCTACGGGCTCGAACCGAACTGGGTCTTCCAGGGGGACGAGGGCAAGCCGTGCGACACGTGGGGCAACCTCATGCTGTACCAGTACCACGACGACTTCGAGATCCGGCCCGTCGCGACCCTGCACGCCTCGCAGCTGGTGACCGGGCCGTGGATCCGGACCGGCGACGGCCGCCACGACGCGCACGCCGCCACGACCGACCTGCGCTCGGCCGACGGGCACCCGATGGTCACCGCCTACGTCCTCCGCCGGCCCGACGGCCGCCTCTCCGTCCTGCTGTTCAACAAGGATCCGGCGCGAACGGTCACCGTCGCGCTGCGGACCGGCTCGGCCGCCGCGAACGCCCCGCTCGCCGGGGGCCTCGAGCTGTTCAGCTACTCGGGGGAGCAGTGGGACCCGGTACCCGGAGGGAGGCGAGACCAACGGCGGGTTCCCGGAGAAGAACGACCCGCCCGCCCGGACGGTCGTCGACGCGGCCGCCCTACTCGATCTCCGTGGTCCGTACGGATCCCGAGCGTTCGTGGTGGGAGCGGGCCACCGCGGTGACGCGCTGAGGTGCCGCGGGAAACCCTGACGAGTTCTGTCAGGGGAGTGCGGGACGGTGGTCATCATGACCTCCTGGAAGCAGATCGAGGCCGACGAGCCGGAGTTCGCCGCCCGCGTCCGCCGGACCCTCGACGCCCACAAGCACAAGACGATCGCCACGCTGCGGGCGGACGGCTCGCCCCGGATCAGCGGCATCGAGTGCGAGTTCGCGGACGGCGAGCTCACGTTCGGCTCCATGGGCGGCTCCCGGAAGGGGGCGGACCTCCGGCGGGACCCGCGGTTCGCGTTGCACTGCGCGTCCGTCGACCCGCCCGAGGACACCCCGGCGCAGTGGACGGGCGACGCGAAGGTGGCGGGGCTCGCGGAGTGGACCGGTCCGCTCGACGGCGAGATCCGGGGCGACGGGTTCCGCGCGGACCTCACCGAGGTGGTGGTGACCGGGCTGAACGAGGAGGGCACGGCGTTGCGGGTCGAGTTCTGGCGCGAAGGCGCGGGAGTGCGCCGGATCGAGCGCGCCTGAGGCTCCCTGCAACCTTGCCGTAGCGGACGGATGCACCGGGTAGGCCGAGCGGCTACCCGGACCCCTCCTCCAGCCACTTCCGCAGCTTCTGCAGCGCGCGGTGCTGGGCCACCCGCACGGCCCCCGGCGTCGAGCCCACGGCCTGCGCGGTCTCCTCGGCGGTGAGCTGGCCGATCACCCGGAGCGTGACGATCTCCCGCTGTTGCTCCGGCAGGCGGTCCACGAGCGCCATCAGGTCCCCGAACGCCGAGGAACCGAGGACCTGCTGCTCGGGGCCGCCCGTGACGTCCACCCGCTCGGGCACCTCGTCCGTCGGGTCGGAACGGTCCCGGCCGGCCGAGCGGAAGGCATCGACGACCTTGTTGCGGGCGATCCCGTACGCGAACGCCATGAACGGGGAGTCGATCTCCCGGAACCGCGGCAGGGCCCGGCAGATCGCGAACGCGACGTCCTGCGCGACGTCCTCGGCGGACTGCAGCCCGACCCCCCGGCCGCCCAGCCGGGCCCGGCAGTAGCGGACGAGTAGAGGCGAACACCGGCGGAGCAGCTGGTCGATGGCGGCCCGGTCCCCGGCGCCGGCGGCGCGGGCGAGGGTGGTGAGCTCGGCGTCCGTGGGGGAGGCGACGGCCGGCGCCTGGTCGGATCCGGGCAGGTCGGCCGGGGTGGAGGCCGCCTCGGACGGGGCCGGGTCGACCGGGACCGGACCGGCCGGGGCCTCCGCGGGCGGGTCCGGGTCGGACGGGTCCGGATCATGCTCACCGAGCACCCGCGGTGCCACCTCTTCCTCTCGCGCGGGCACGGGGGAGCCGACGAGCAGTCCCGGCGCCCGGAGGTCACCGTCCCGCAGGTAGGGAGCGGGCCCGCGGCGCGTTCGGGGATGCCGACGCGAGGACGGACGAGATCGGGTGAGTGGTCGGTGTGCCCCCCGACCGGAGTACGCCGACCCCGAACACGAGGAGACTAGACCGGATTCACGACGGAAGCCGGTCGATGACACCCGTTCCGGGTAACCTGTACGCATCCGTCCAGACACGCCCCGTCGTCTCCCGCACGGCGGGGGGACCGGTGACCCCGCCGAGTGGGAGCGGTTCCTCCCGGACGCCCCTACCGCGCGCCCTGCTGACGCCTGCCGTGCCGCCCGCCCGCCCCGGCGCGGATGGCAGCATGGGCCCATGCGCTACGCCGAGCACATCGCCGACCTCGTCGGGAACACCCCGCTCGTCCGCCTGGGCCGGGTGGCCGAGGGGCTCGAGCCGCTCGTCCTCGCCAAGGTCGAATACATGAACCCCGGCGGCAGCGTGAAGGACCGCATCGCGCTGCGCATGATCGAGGCGGCGGAGGCGTCGGGGGAGCTGAGGCCCGGCGGCACGATCGTCGAGCCGACGTCCGGGAACACCGGCGTCGGGCTGGCGATGGTCGCCCAGCGCAAGGGCTACAGGTGCGTGTTCGTCTGCCCGGACAAGGTGGGCGAGGACAAGCGCAACGTGCTCAAGGCCTACGGCGCCGAGGTCGTCGTCTGCCCGACGGCGGTGGAGCCGGAGCATCCGGACTCCTACTACCGGACGTCGGACCGGCTCGTCTCCGAGATCGACGGCGCGTGGAAGCCGAACCAGTACGCGAACAAGGAGAACCCGGCGTCGCACTACGCGACGACGGGCCCGGAGATCTGGGAGCAGACCGACGGGAAGATCACGCACTTCGTGGCGGGGATCGGCACCGGCGGCACCATCAGCGGGATCGGGCGCTACCTCAAGGAGGTCTCGGACGGCCGCGTGCAGGTGATCGGCGCGGACCCCGAGGGTTCGGTCTACAGCGGCGGTAGCGGGCGGCCCTACCTGGTGGAGGGCGTCGGCGAGGACTTCTGGCCGACGACCTACGACAAGGACGTGTGCGACGAGATCCTGGCCGTCAGCGACGCGGACTCCTTCCACATGACGCGCACACTGGCCCGCGAGGAGGCGCTGCTCGTCGGCGGCTCGTGCGGGATGGCCGTGGTCGCGGCGCTGCGGGTCGCGGCGACCGCACCGAAGGACTCCGTGATCGTCACCCTGCTGCCCGACGGCGGTCGCGGCTACCTCGGCAAGGTCTTCAACGACGCCTGGATGGCCAGCTACGGCTTCCTCCCGCCGACCGAGGGCGCCACCGTCGGGGACGTGCTGCGGCGCAAGGACGGCACCATGCCGGACCTGGTGCACGCGCACCCGAACGAGACGGTCGCGGACGCCGTGCACTACCTGCGCGAGTTCCACGTGTCGCAGATGCCGGTCGTCCGGGCGGAGCCGCCGGTGATGGCCGCGGAGGTCGTCGGGTCGGTCGTCGAGCGGGACATCCTCGACGCGCTGTTCACCAACCGCGCGCAGCTCCTGGACCGGCTGGACAAGCACATGTCCGCGCCGCTGCCGACGCTCGGCGCCGGCGAGCCGCTCGCCACCGCGATGAGCGCCTTCGCCACCGCGGACGCCGCCCTCGTGCTGGAGGACGGGAAGCCCGCGGGGGTCGTCACCCGCTCCGACGTGCTCGCGTTCCTCGGCTGACCGTGTGTGTGGAACCTCGTTCTAACGAGGTTCCACGCGCACAACCCCGGCTGAGCTGCGCGAACTCCCCCGCGTAGCGTCGAGTCATGCAGGGTTTCTCCACGCGCGCCATCCACGCAGGTCAGGAGCCGGACCCGGCCACCGGGGCCGTCACCGTGCCGATCCACCCGAGCTCCACGTTCGCCCAGGACGGGGTCGGTGGGCTCCGCGGCGGGTACGAGTACTCGCGCAGCGCCAACCCCACCCGGACCGCACTGCAGGAGTGTCTCGCCGCGCTGGAGGGCGGCCGGCACGCGTACGCGTTCGGCTCCGGCATGGGCGCCTCGGACGTGCTGCTGCGGGTCCTGCTCAAGCCGGGTGACCACCTCGTCATCCCGCACGACGCGTACGGGGGCACGTTCCGGCTCGTCGACAAGGTCCTCACCCAGTGGGGCGTCGAGTACAGCGCCGCCGACCTCGGTGACCTCGACGCGCTCCGCTCGGTGATCCGGCCGACGACCAAGGCGATCTGGTGCGAGACGCCCACGAACCCGTTGCTGGGGATCGCGGACATCGCCGCGCTGGCACAGGCCGCGCACGCCCACCACACGACGCTCGTCGTGGACAACACGTTCGCCTCGCCGTACCTGCAGTCCCCCCTCGCGCTGGGGGCGGACGTCGTCCTGCACTCCACCACCAAGTACGTCGGTGGCCACTCGGACGTCGTCGGCGGTGCCCTGATCTGCGACGACGACGCGCTCGCCGAGCGGATCGGCATCCTGCAGAACTCCGTCGGCTCGGTCCCCGGGCCCTTCGACGCGTGGCTGACGCTGCGCGGCGCGAAGACCCTCGCCGTGCGGATGGAGCGGCACAGCGACAACGCGGAACGCGTCGTCGAGATGCTGTCCGCGCACTCGGCCGTGGCGAAGGTGCTCTACCCGGGCCTGCCCGAGCACCCCGGACACGAGGTCGCGGCGAAGCAGATGCGGCGCTTCGGCGGGATGGTGTCGTTCCTGGTCGAGGGCGGCAAGGAGGCGGCACTGAAGGTCTGCGCGTCCACGAAGCTGTTCACGCTCGCGGAGTCCCTCGGCGGTGTCGAGTCCCTGATCGAGCACCCGCACCAGATGACGCACGCGTCCGTCGCGGGCTCGGCGCTCGAGGTGCCGGACTCGCTGGTGCGGCTGTCCGTGGGGATCGAGGACGTCGAGGACCTGCTGGAGGACCTGCGTCAGGCGCTCGAGGCCTGATCTGCTGCTCCCCGGGCGCGCGCCCGAGGATCAGCTGCGGGACGGGACCGGCGGAACGGTCGTCGGCTGCGGGTCCGGCGGCGAGGGGACCGCGAGGTCCCCGGGCTGGACGCAGCCGCCGACCAGCAGGTAGGCGCCGTCCCGGTACTCGTAGCGGCCCGGCGAGTCGCAGCCGGCCTGCTGCACGGTGGCGACCGCGATGCCCGCCATGACGGCCGCGGCCAGCAACTGGGCGACAGCCCGCACCCGCGTCATCCGACCTCCCCGTGGCGGCGGGGACCTCTGTGCCGACCCGCCGGGTCCGAGGCTACCGGGGTCGGTGCGAGAGTGGTGCCATGGCCGACCCTCGCACCGACACCGCGTTCCCGGTGGGACTCGACGACATCCGGTCCGCCTCCGCCCTGCTCGGCGGTGTCATCCGGAAGACCCCGGTGCACCACTCGCGCGCGCTGACCGACCTGACCGGCGGCCCGGTGTGGCTCAAGTGCGAGAACCTGCAGCGCACCGGTTCGTTCAAGATCCGCGGCGCCTACACCCGGCTGGCCCGGCTGCCGGAGGAGCAGTGCCGGTCCGGCGTCGTCGCCGCCAGCGCGGGCAACCACGCGCAGGGCGTCGCGCTCGCCGCCCGGCTGCTCGGCATCGACGCGACGGTCTTCATGCCCGAACGTGCCGCGATCCCGAAGGTCCACGCGACGCGCGGCTACGGGGCGGCCGTCGAGCTGGTGGGGGAGACGATCGAGCAGAGCCTCGCGGCGGCCCGGGAGTTCGCGGAGCGCACCGGTGCGGTGCTGATCCACCCGTTCGACCACCCCGATGTCATCGCCGGCCAGGGCACCGTCGGGCTGGAGATCCTGGAGCAGGTGCCGGACGTGCGGACGGTGTTGATCGCCACCGGCGGCGGCGGGCTGCTCGGCGGCGTGGCGGCCGCGATCAAGGCCGAGCGGCCGGACGTGCGCGTGGTCGGGGTGCAGGCCGCGGGCGCGGCGGCGTGGCCGGCGTCCCTGGACAGGGGCGAGCCCACCCCGCTGGACTCGATGCGCACGATCGCCGACGGCATCGCGGTCGGCATGCCCGGGGAGATCACCTACCGGCAGGTCGCGGCGCTGGTCGACGAGTTCGTGACGGTCGGCGAGGACGCGCTGTCCCGGGCCCTGCTGCACTGCCTGGAACGGGCGAAACTGCTGGTGGAGCCGGCGGGCGCCGCACCGATCGCGGCGCTGCTCGGCGAGCCGCGGCGCTGGGAGACCCCGGCCGTGGCGGTGCTCTCCGGGGGCAACGTCGATCCGCTGGTGCTGCTGCACGTGATCCAGCACGGCATGGCCTCCGCGGCGCGCTACCTGTCGCTGCGGGTCCGGGTGGGGGACCGGCCCGGTGCGCTGGCCGAGCTGCTGCGACAGGTGGCCAGGCTGGGCGCGAACGTGATCGACATCGAGCACTCGCGGATCAGCGGCACCGTCCCGATGGGGGACGTCGACGTCGCGCTCAGCCTGGAGACGCGCGGGCCCGAGCACTGCCGCGACCTCGTCGAGGCGCTGCGGGAAGCCGGCCACCGGGTGACGGCGGTCGGCGGCCCGGACCGGTAGCGGTCAGCTCCGGGTCAGCCGGTGTACGGCTGGATCTCGACCAGCGTGACCTTCATGCTGCCGCCGTCCGGGAGCGGGTACGAGCGGTCCTCGCCGGCCTTCGCCCCGAGCAGCGCGGCGCCGAGCGGGGAGTTCGGCGAGATGACCTGCAGGTCGCCGTGGCTGCCCTCCTCGCGGGAGCCGAGCAGCACCTTCTCGGTGTCGTCGTCGTCGTACCGGATGGTGAGCACGGTGCCGGGGGCGGCCTCGTTCGCGCTCGTCGGGGAGGTGCCGACGTGCGCGGTGCGCAGCAGCTCCTGGAGCTGCCGGATCCGGCCCTCCTGCTGGCCCTGCTCCTCACGCGCGGCGTGGTAGCCGCCGTTCTCCTTGAGGTCGCCCTCCTCGCGACGGGCGTTGATCTCCGCGGCGATGACCGGCCGATTCGCGATCAGCTCGTCCAGCTCCGTCTTGAGCCGGTCGAAGGCATCCTGGGTGAGCCAGGTCACCTGAGTCTCCGTCACGCTCATCACTCCTCCAGCACGTCCGGAACCGCACAGTGCGGATCCGGTTGCCCGCACAGTTCGGGCCGTCGTCGGGCGGCAAGCCCCCGAGTAAGGAAAAACACGACCCGCCTGCGGGCCGTGTGCGCCTCAGCCTAACACGGAGCGTGCCGCTCGTCGCGGTCCTTCGACGAACGGCCGGAGGCGCGCTGAAGTTCCCCAGGTGGGCATCGGCGCAGGTGGGAGCCCTGCGGAAGAGGTGCGGAACCGGCCGGCCCGGACCGTCCGCCGGGCGAGGCGGCAGCGGTCGCCCGGCCGTGGGCACCGCTCACCGAGCGGCCCCGGGAAGAGCCCGGGGCCCGGCGGCGTTGGGCCTTTCGACGAGGTGTGGCAGGCGGTCGCGCGAGAGTGTCGGGCCGCTCTGCCACGATTCCTCCGACGTGCGGGCCGGACGCGGCCCGCACCACCTGACGAAGACGGAAGGACCGCGGTCGCCCCATGACCTCCCCAGACCCGAGCCGCGAGCCGCTACGGCTGATGACGGTGCACGCCCACCCGGACGACGAGTCGAGCAAGGGCGCCGCCAGCAGCGCCCGCTACGTCGCCGAGGGTGCCGAGGTCATGGTCGTCACCTGCACCGGTGGCGAGCGCGGCAGCATCCTGAACCCCGCCATGGACCGTCCGGACGTGCTGCAGAACATGCCCGCGGTCCGCCAGGCGGAGATGGCGCGGGCCGCGGAGATCCTCGGCGTGCAGCACCGCTGGCTGGGCTTCGTGGACTCGGGCCTGCCCGAGGGCGACCCGCTGCCGCCGCTGCCGGAGGGCTGCTTCGCGCTCGTCCCGCTGGAGGAGCCCACCGAGGCGCTGGTCCGGCTGGTCCGCGAGTTCCGGCCGCACGTGATCGTCACCTACGACGAGAACGGCGGCTACCCGCACCCGGACCACATCCGCACCCATGAGGTGTCGGTGGCGGCGTTCGACGCGGCGCCGGACCCGGACAGCTTCCCCGACGCCGGCGAGCCCTGGCAGCCGCTGAAACTCTACTACTCCCACGGCTTCTCCAAGGCCCGGCTGGTCGCGTTCAGCGAGGCGTTGAAGGCCCGCGGCCTGGAGTCGCCCTACCAGGCGTGGCTGGACAACTGGAAGGACGACCGGCCGGACCCCGGCCTCCGGGTCACCACGAAGGTGGAGTGCGGGGAGTACTTCGAGGTCCGGGACGAGGCGCTCAAGGCGCACGCCACCCAGATCGACCCCACGAGCCGCTGGTTCTTCACCCCGCTGGACGTGCAGCGCGAGGTGTGGCCCACCGAGGACTACGAGCTCGTCCGCTCGCTGGTGGACAGCCCCACCCCGGAGGACGACCTGTTCGCGGGTCTGCGGACGCCGGCGGAGCTCAAGGCCGGATGACCGGCGCGGGAACATCCGCGTAGTTTGAAGGCGCTCGTCCCGTACGGGGGCGAGCGGTTCTCTCGAGGGGTGACGGGCAGTGGCGGAGATGCTGGTCCAGCTGGGGGCGGTCGATCCCGCTGCGGCGGTGGCCGCGGTACCCGCGCAGGATCCCCCTCCGCCGCCGCAGGGCGAGGATTTCGGCAAGGCGTCGCCGGTCGCGCTCGTCGTCGTCATCCTGCTGGCGATCGCGACGGCCGTCCTGATCCGGTCGATGAGCAAGCGGATCAAGAAGCTGCCGGAGTCCTTCGAGCGGACCGCGGGGGAGAAGCAGCCCGGATCGGACGAGGAACGCTCCTCGTCCTGAGGCGCGGGCGGCCGCGGCCTCTGCGAGGCTGGGCCGCATGTCCAACCGGCTCTCCCTGGCCACCAGCCCGTACCTGCTCCAGCACGCCGACAACCCCATCGACTGGTGGGAGTGGTCGGACGAGGCGTTCGCCGAGGCGCAGCGCCGGGACGTGCCGATCATGCTGTCGGTCGGCTACGCGGCCTGCCACTGGTGTCACGTCATGGCGCACGAGTCGTTCGAGGACCCGGCGACGGCGGCCGAGGTCAACGCGAACTTCGTCGCGATCAAGGTGGACCGCGAGGAACGCCCGGACATCGACGCCGTCTACATGGCCGCCACCCAGGCGATGACCGGCCAGGGCGGCTGGCCGATGACCTGCTTCCTCACCCCGATCGGCGAGCCGTTCCACTGCGGCACCTACTACCCGCCCACCTCGCGGCACGGCATGCCCGGCTTCCGGCAGCTGCTCGACGCCGTCACCCGCGCCTGGACCGAGGACGGCGAGCGGGTGCGTGGCGCGGCCGCGGACATCGCGTCCCGCCTGGCGGGCTCGGCGACGGCGGAGCTGCCGAGCGCGGTCGTCGGGGAGTCGGTGCTGGACGACGCGGTCGCCACGCTCGCCGGCGACGTCGACGCGACGTTCGGCGGCTTCGGCGGCGCGCCCAAGTTCCCGCCGTCGATGGTGCTCGAGTTCCTGCTCCGCCACTACGAGCGCACCGGGTCCGCCCCGGCCCTCCGGCTCGTCGAGCTCACCTGCGAGCGGATGGCCCGCGGCGGCATCTACGACCAGCTCGGCGGAGGTTTCGCCCGTTACAGCGTCGACGTGCAGTGGGTCGTGCCGCACTTCGAGAAGATGCTCTACGACAACGCCCTGCTGCTGCGGGTGTACGCCCATCTCGCGCGGCGCACCCGGTCGCCGCTGGCCAGGCGGGTCGCCGAGGAGACCGCGGAGTTCCTGCTCCGGGACCTGCGCACCGCCGAGGGCGGCTTCGCCTCCGCGCTCGACGCGGACACGAACGGCGTCGAGGGCCTCACCTACGCGTGGACGCCCGCGCAGCTCGCCGAGGTCCTGACCCCGGCGGACGCGGCCTGGGCGGCCGAGCTGTTCGAGGTCACCGCGCAGGGCACGTTCGAGCACGGCTCCTCGACCCTGCAGCTGCCGGCGGACCCGGACGACCCGGAGCGCTGGGAGCGCCTCCGCACGGTGCTGTTCGCGGCGCGCTCCACCCGGCCGCAGCCCGGCCGGGACGACAAGGTGATCACCGCCTGGAACGGCATGGCGATCCAGGCTCTGGCGGAGGCCGGTGCCGCGTTCGGCCGGCTGGACTGGGTCGTCGCCGCCGGTGCCGCGGCGGACCTGCTGCTGGACCTGCACGTCGTCGAGGGGCGGGTGCGGCGCTCGTCGCGGGACGGCACGGTCGGCACGGCGGCCGGGGTGCTGGAGGACCACGCCTACCTGGCGGACGCGCTGCTCGCCCTGCACCAGGCCACCGGCGACCCGGAGCGGCTCGCCGCGGCCACGCGAATCCTGGACCTCGCGCTCGCCCGGTTCGCGGACCGGCCGGGCACGTTCTTCGACACGGCGGACGACGCCGAGGCCTTGCTGCACCGCCCCCGCGAGTTCACCGACAACGCCACCCCGTCGGGAGCGTCCGCGCTGTGCAACGCACTCCTCACGGCGTCCGTGCTGGCCGAGCCGGAGGCAGGTGCGCGCTACCGGGAGGCGGCGGAGGCGGGGCTGGCGACCGTCGGCGGGATCGCGGGCAAGCACCCGCGGTTCGCGGGGCACTGGCTGACCGCCGCCGAGGCGATGGTGTCCGGACCGCTGCAGGTCGCGCTCGTCGGGCCGGTGGGGGATCCGGAGCGGGAGGCGCTGCTCGCCCAGGCCCGGCTGCTCGCGCCCGGCGGGGCCGTCGTCGTGCCGGGGGAGCCGGACGCGGCGGGAGTCCCGCTGCTCGCCGGTCGTCCCCTGATCGGCAGCCGCCCGGCCGCTTACGTCTGCCGGGGCTTCGTCTGCGACCTCCCCGCCACCACCCCCACCGACCTCGCCGCCCAGCTCGCCCGCTAGGGATCTTCCCTGTACGAACGCGTGGCACGATCGCCTTGTTGCAGCGTAATCTCGTAATCACGAGCAACGAGGAGGCGTGATGTCGGGGCGGATGCACAGGGGATGGCCTGGAGCGGGCGGGCGTGGAGGCGGTCGTGGCCAGGGCCGGGGCGGCTGGCAGCAGTCCGACCTGCCCAGCGCGGACGACGCTGCGGCGTGGCTGCAGGGCAGGCTGCCGGAAGGCTGGTTCGTCGGGGCGCCGGACGTGACGGTCGACCGGGAGGAGATCCTGATCGTCGGCGAGCTCCCGCCCGTCGAGGGCGAGTTCGCCGACTCCGACGCGGGCCGGGCCGAGCGGGCCGCCGCGGCCGCGGGCCGGATCTCCCGCTTCCGGGAGCAGACCCGTGAGGAGCGGATGGACATCGCCAACCAGGCGGAGCACCGCTACCAGCGCAAGGTCGCCTGGGGCGCGCGGATCGGGGACACGGAGGAGCTGTTCACCACCGCGTCGGTGCCGGTGATGACGCGCCTGCGGCAGCCGGAGCGGATCGTGCTGGACACGCTCGTGGACTCGGGGGTCGCGCGGTCCCGGTCGGACGCGCTGGCCTGGGCGGTGAGGCTGGTCGGCGAGCACGCCGACGAGTGGCTCGCGGACCTGCGCGAGGCGATGGCGAAGGTCGACGAACTGCGGGCGAAGGGCCCGACCGGAGAGTGAGGCACGCGGGCGCCACCGGGCGCCCGCGCCGTACCCGTCCGGGACGGGCTCAGCCGAAGAGGACGAACCAGATCGCGAGCTGGTGGCAGATCGCGGCCAGCGCGGTGGCGGCGTGGAAGAACTCGTGGAAGCCGAACGTGCGCGGCCACGGGTTCGGCCAGCGCGTGGCGTAGAACACCGCGCCGACCGTGTAGAGCGCCCCGCCGACCAGCAGCAGGACCAGCGCGGCCACCCCGCCGTTGTGCAGCAGGTCCGGCAGGACGAACACCGCGATCCAGCCCAGCGCGATGTAGATGGGCACGCCGACCCACGGCGGGGCGTGCGGCCAGGCGACCTTCAGGACCACCCCGGCCAAAGCGCCGCCCCAGGCCACGGCGAGGACCCAGCGTGCGGTGGCCGCGGGCATCGCGAGCATGGCGAACGGGGTGTACGTCCCGGCGATGAACACGAAGATCATCGAATGGTCGAGACGGCGCATGACGAGCTTGCTGCGCGGGGACTTCCAGGTGCGCCGGTGGTAGAGCGCGCTCGTCCCGAACAGCCCGAGTATCGACACGCTGTAGATGCTGATCGCAAGCACCGCCCAGCCGCCGACCAGCGCGGCGGACAGCGTGATCAGCACGGCGCAGGCGGCCACGGAGGCGACGAGCGACCAGAAGTGGATCCAGCCCCGCATGCGAGGCTTCAGGGGCGCGCCCGGTGGCTGCGCCGCGACAGTCCGGGCGGTCACGTCGCCGAGAGTACGGCACCGGCAGTGACGGCGGCGGCGTCCGGGGATGAACGCCACGCTTCCGCAGGGTGACCAGCCGCCTCCGCGGGGGCGAGCCGGACGCGCGGGCGTAGGCTCCTTCGCCGTGGGCGTGCGTGACCTGCTGTACGCGGCGTACGAGCGCAGGCTCGGCCGTCGGCTGACCGGTGCCGAGCGGCCTCGGCACGTGGCTCTGATCCTCGACGGGAACCGCCGCTGGGCGCGCGACGCCGGGCTCGTCGACGTCAACGACGGTCACCGGGCCGGCGCCGCGAAGATCTCGGACATGCTCGAGTGGTGCGGCGAGGCCGGCGTGGAGGTCGCGACCCTGTTCCTGCTCTCCACGGACAACCTGGACCGTCCGGCCGAGGAGCTCGAGCCGCTGCTCGAGATCATCACGACGGTCGTCGACGAGCTGAGCGGGCCGACGCGGCCGTGGCAGCTCCGCGTCGTCGGGGCGCTGGAACTGCTCCCGCGGGCGATGGCCGAACGGCTGTCCGCCGCGGTCGAGCGCACGGTCGGCCGCACGGGGCTGCAGGTCAACGTGGCGGTCGGCTACGGCGGCCGGCAGGAGATCGCGGACGCGGTGCGCAAGCTGCTGATGCAGCACGCCGAGTCCGGGACGTCGATCGAGGAGCTCGCGGAGGTCCTGGACGTGGACCACATCGCCGCCCACCTCTACACGTCCGGCCAGCCGGACCCCGACCTGGTGATCCGCACGTCGGGGGAGCAGCGGCTGTCCGGCTTCCTGCTCTGGCAGTCCGCGCACTCGGAGTTCTGGTTCACCGAGGCCTACTGGCCCGAGTTCCGCAAGGTGGATTTCCTGCGAGCGCTGCGGGACTACGCGGCCCGCCACCGCCGCTTCGGCGGCTGAGCACGGGCCCCGGCGGAGACGCGCTCCCCTGCCGGCCCTCCGACACGAAGACGGCGCCGACCCCGCAGGGTCGACGCCGTCTCCTCAGAGCGTGAAGCTCACCAACCAGCTAGTCTCACTGGTCGAGCGCGTCGCCCGCACCCGTCTCCTGGGCGCAGTTGTCCGAGTTGTCGGTCACGGTCTTGCCGGTGTTCTCGGCGTTGCCCAGCAGGCCCAGCGCACCGGTGAGGCCGGCGGTGAGGTCCTCGACCGGCACCTGGACGCCCAGGACGTTGACCGGGACGTTGTTGTTGCAGGCCTGAACCGGCACGTTGGCGTTGTTGCCGGAGACGTTGACGAGGCCCTTGCCGTCCTTCGAGGCGAAGTCGGAGTGCTCGATCTTCGTGTCCCCGTGTCCGTGACCCTCGCTCGCGAACGCGAGCGGGGACACGGCGACGAGCGTCGCAGCGGCGGCGGCGAAGACGATTCCAGCCTTCTTCAGCACAGTGATCTCCTGTAAGTCATGTGGGACCGGCGAGCCGGTGCACCTTTCGGGTCAGCGCTGTTAGCGGGGAGCCCGCGCTGACTGGTGCTGAATTTATCGGACCGAAGCCCTCGACGAAAATCGTTGACCACTATCGTGTGACCAGAATTTCGGAACAAAGGTTACGCACCCGATCGGATATTTTCGGCGGTTACCGAAATTGATCTGTGAACGCGTCGCGTGCGGTCCGCGAGCATGAAAAAGGCGCCGGACATGATGTCCGGCGCCTTCTTCACTCAGCTGAGCGGGTCAGCTGCGAGGTGTCACTGGCCGACGGTGTCGCCCGCGCCGGACTTCTGGGCGCAGTTGTCCGAGTTGTCGGTGGCGGTCTTGCCGGTGTTCTTGGCGTCGCCGAGCAGGCCCAGCGCACCGGTGACGCCGGCGGTGGCGTCCTCGACCGGCACCTGGACGCCCAGGACGTTGACCGGGACGTTGTTGTTGCAGACCTGCACCGGCACGTTGGCGTTGTTGCCGGAGACGTTGACGATGCCCTTGCCGTCCTTCGAGGCGAAGTCCGAGCCCGAGATGCTGCTCTCGTGGTGGCCCTTGTCGTCGTGGCCCTTCTCACCGGCGAAGGCGAGCGGGCTCACCGCGAGCAGGGACGCGGCAGCGGCGGCCACGACAATTCCAGCCTTCTTCAGCACAGTTCTCTCCTGTAAGTCATGTGGAACCGGCTGGGCCGGCACCTTTCGAGTCAGCGTCCGACCGGGGAGCCCGCGCTGACTGAGGAGAAAGCTAGACCGCTATTCCCGCTTACACCAAATCGCGTACCACCATCGTGTGAACCGCTTACAAGAGGCAAGGATACGTCACCTATCGAGTGCATTTGACCCATCCGGGTGAGTGATCAACCTGGCAGGCCCTCGACGGAGAGTGGTCACAAAACACCCGTCCGGGGCCGTATCCGTTCGGCCCTTCGGGCGTGGGTTTCGGGCGGTATCGTCCGCTGATGAGGCGCGCGTCCCCGATCCTGCGTGACGTCGCACTCCTGGCGTTGCGGCTCGATCGCGCGGTCCCCGGCACGGTCGAGGCGTTCACCGGGGACCCGGCGCTCCGACGGCACGTCCTGGTCGAAACTGCACCTTCGGCGTCCGAGCTGGTCGAAACTGCGCGCAGGCTCCGGGCCGAGCTCCCCGAGGTGCATCTCGCCCCCGCCCGGGAGGAGTTCATCGCCGCGGAGCTCGGGGCGCTGGAGCACGCCGCCCGCGCGTTGGCCGGGGAGCCTGTCTCGTTCCGGGAGGCCGTCGAGCAGACGTTCGGCGTGCCGGTCGTCGCCGGCGACCCGGACGTCTACCGCGACGCCCACCGCGACCTCGACGGCCTGCTGCGCGGCCCGGGTTCGCTGGCCGGCCGGGTCGCCGCCTATCGCCACGGTGACGAGCTGCCGCCGGAGCGGCTCGGTCCGGCCGTCGCAGCGCTGGTGGCGGCGTTGCGGGAGCGGACCGCCGCGCGGATCGGGCTGCCGGAGGGCGAGGCCGCCGACGTCGAGCTGGTCACCGGGCGCCCCTGGACCGGGTTCACCCGCTACCTCGGCCACGCCCGTTCCCGGGTCCGCTTCGCCGCCGACGTGCGGGTGCGGGCCGGGCAGCTCGCCCTGCTGGTCGCCCACGAGATCTATCCGGGACACCACACGGAGCACTGCCGGCGCGACGCGGTCGCCACCGCCCGGCCCGAGCGTGCGGTGAGCCTCGCCCGCAGCCCGCGCGCGCTCGTCGTCGAGGGGGCGGCGGACGCCGGTCTCGCCGCGGTGGTCGGCGAGGAGTGGGGCGGCTGGGCGGCGTCCGTGCTGGCCGGGGTCGGGGTGCGCACGGACGGTGAGCTGGCCCGGCGCGTCGACGAGGCGATGGTGCCGCTGCACCGGGTCCGGCTGGACGCCGCCACGATGATCCACGAGCGCGGCGCGGGACCGGACGACGTCCTCGCGCACCTCTGCCGGTGGATGCTGGTCGACGAGTCCCGGGCCCGCCGGATGCTCACCTTCCTGACCCACCCGCAGTGGCGCACGTACACCGCGACCTACGTCGAGGGCTTCCCGCTCGTCCGCGCCTGGCTCCGTTGCGGCCCCGGGGATCCCGCCACGCGCCTGGCCCGGTTGCTCGACGAGCCGCTCGTCCCCTCGGGGCTGCGCCGGGATCTCCGGACGTCCGGACCCGCCGCCGCCGGACGGGTGGCGGCCGACCGGGTCGTCCTCGACCCCGCGACGACGACAGGCGGTGTCGATCACACGATGAACGGTAGGCCGTTCTGTTAATTCTCGGCGCCACCCCGTCGGGCGCGCCGAAGTAACAGTTGACCGCACCCGGGTAACCGCTAGTAGCGTTCGCCGTGGCGGTGCGTGCCGATCGCATCGCCCGGGGAGGCCCTGGACGTGGTGTTTCAAAGCACCCGAGAGGGCCGGCATCCGGCCCTTGCGGGCGTGCCGGCAGCGTTGCGAGACGCGGTCGGCACACCTGCGCCAGGGCCGCCGGCCCACCGGAGAAGTGGGCGTGGTGCCGCGCTCACGAGGGAGCACCCGTGACCGATCGTCGTACGGCCCCGGTTCAGGAGAGCACCGCACCCGTTTCCCAGGGCGCCTGCTGCTACGTGCTCGACACCTCCGTGCTGTTGTCCGACCCGTGGTCGCTGACCCGGTTCGACGAGCACCAGGTCGTCCTTCCGCTCGTGGTCATCTCTGAGCTCGAGGGCAAGCGGCACCACCCGGAACTCGGGTGGTTCGCCCGCGCGGCGCTGCGTCAGCTCGACGAGCTGCGCATCAAGCACGGCAGGCTCGACGCGCCCGTCCCGATCGGGGACGCCGGCGGAACGCTCCACGTCGAGCTGAACCACAGCGACCCGATGGTGCTGCCGGCCGGTTTCCGGACCGACAGCAACGACAGCCGGATCCTCGCCTGCGCGCTCAACCTGCGCGCGGACTACGGGCCCACCCGGGAGGTCGTGCTTGTCACCAAGGACATGCCGCTGCGGGTGAAGGCCGCGGCGGTCGGACTCCCCGCCGACGAGTACCACGGCCAGGACGTGGTCCCGTCGGGCTGGACCGGGATGGTGGACCTGGAGGTGCGCGCCGACGACGTCGACACGCTCTTCCAGGACGGCGTCCTGGACCACGAGGAAGCCCGCGAGCTCCCCTGCAACACCGGGATCAGGCTGCTCGGCGGCTCGTCCGCCGCGCTCGGCCGGGTTACGGCGGACAAGCAGGTCAAGCTGGTCCGCGGGGACCGGGAGGCGTTCGGTCTGCACGGCCGCTCCGCGGAGCAGCGGGTCGCCCTGGACCTGCTCCTGGATCCGGACGTCGGCATCGTCTCCCTCGGTGGCCGGGCCGGTACCGGGAAGTCGGCGCTCGCGCTGCTGGCCGGCCTCGAGGCCGTCATGGAGCGCCAGCAGCACCGCAAGATCGTGGTGTTCCGGCCGCTCTACGCCGTCGGCGGGCAGGAGCTCGGCTACCTGCCGGGTAGCGAGAGCGAGAAGATGGGCCCCTGGGCCCAGGCCGTCTTCGACACCCTCGGCGCCCTGGTCAGCCAGAACATCCTGGACGAGATCATCTCCCGCGGGATGCTCGAGGTGCTCCCGCTGACCCACATCCGCGGGCGCTCCCTGCACGACACGTTCGTGATCGTCGACGAGGCGCAGTCCCTGGAGCGCAACGTCCTGCTCACGGTGCTCTCGCGGCTCGGCACCGCGAGCCGTGTGGTCCTGACGCACGACGTCGCGCAGCGGGACAACCTGCGGGTGGGCCGGCACGACGGCATCGCCGCGGTGATCGAGAAGCTGAAGGGCCACCCGCTCTTCGCCCACGTCACCCTGACCCGGTCCGAGCGCAGCCCGATCGCGGCCCTGGTGACGGAGATGCTGGAGGGTCCGAACGCGTAGTGGTCCCTGGTTGATCTCCCGCGATCGGCACTTTCGCTCAGACCTAGTGAGCGAGAGTGCCGTTCGTGCATACCGGGGCCGACTTCCTCGCGGTGGGCCGCGTCAGCAGCGGCGAGTTGTCCACATCGCTGCTTCGCCGTCCACAGCCCGCGGCGCCTTCCCCGTCGCGGGGTTGTGGCGGCGGAGCATCCAGGCATACCTCGACGAGTCTGCGCTCTCGCTCCGGACCAGGTCGCCGCGCTGTGCGGCGCGACGATCGGGCACGTGCGGACGCTCGAAGTGCTCGCATCCCGCGGCGCACGACCCACGAACGTTGCCGGCCCGGCGGCCCGTGGCGATCGCTGCTCCCGGGGATCGTCGGCCTCTGGAACGGCCCGCCCACCCGTGACGATCGGCGTCGCGCGGCATTGCTCTATGCCGGGCCCGATTCAATCCTGACCGGCCCGGACGCAGGCGGCTGGCACCCGTCGAGCGCGCGGTGCTCGACTTCGTCCGCCGATCCCGGGCCCGGAACGAGGTCCGGGCCGCGCTGGCCGAGGTGGTCCAGACCGGACGTTGCACCGTTGGCTCCAGGGAGAGCTCGAGGACGGCAGCGACCGTGGTTCCGCGATACCCCGGTCCGTGCTCCGAGAGCTCGCCGTGGGCGTGCGCTCGGTGGCGGAGGCCGACGCCTGGTTCGACGCCGTCGGGATGGCGTGGGAGATCGACTCCCGGGAATTCCATCTGGGACCGGCCGACTACGAGGCGACGGTCGAGCGTCACTCTCGGATGACCGCGCACGGGATCGTCGTGGTGCACGGCCTTCCGCAGACGCTTCGGCGCAGGGGCGCGCAGGTCGTCGAAGAGCTGCGCCGGACCCACGCTCATGCCGCGCTCCGCCCCCGCCCGTCGGGGACGGCGCTCTCTCGGCTGTGAGTCGGGTGCGCCTCCCCTTGCACGAACGGCACCTTTGCTCGCCAGGTCTGAGCGAAAGTGCCGTTCGTGAAGATCAACGGGCCCTACA
Organism: Pseudonocardia sp.; assembly: GCF_025465255.1. Classification (GTDB taxonomy): domain Bacteria; phylum Actinomycetota; class Actinomycetes; order Mycobacteriales; family Pseudonocardiaceae; genus Pseudonocardia. Next base: position 24,145 of record NZ_JAODNI010000078.1, on the reverse strand, counting down.
GGCCGTGCGGCGTGCCCTCGGTGAAACCCGCCATGGTCTGCACCCCCACCACCGCGCGCTCGTGGAGCTCGTCGAGGTTGCGGGCGCCGGCGTAGGTGGCGGCGGAGCGGACCCCGGCGCAGATGCCGTCGAGCACGTCCTCGACGCCCGGGCGGGCCGGGTCCAGCAGCTGCCGCGAGCTGGAGATGCCCTCCTCGAACAGGCCCTTGCGGGCCTGGTCGAAGCCTCCGTCGCCTCTGGTACGGGCGCTGACGGCGCGCTTCGACGCCATCCCGAAGGACTCCTTGTAGGCGCGGCCGTTCTCGTCGCGCAGCAGGTCGCCCGGGGACTCGTACGTCCCGGCCAGCCAGGACCCGATCATCACGGACGACGCGCCCGCGGCCAGTGCCAACGCGACGTCCCGCGGATGCCGCACCCCGCCGTCGGCCCAGATGCGCACGCCGTGCTCGCGCCCGGCCGCGGCGCACTCGAGCACCGCGGAGAACTGCGGGCGGCCGACGCCGGTCATCATCCGCGTCGTGCACATGGCGCCGGGGCCGACGCCGACCTTGATCACGTCCGCGCCCGCCTCGGCCAGGTCGTGCACACCTTCCGCCGTGACGACGTTGCCCGCGGCGATCGGGACGGTGGAACCGGCGTCGCGCACCACCGCGCGGACGGCGCGCAGGGCGTCGAGCATCTTGTCCTGGTGCCCGTGTGCGGTGTCGACGACGAGCACGTCGACCCCCGCGGCGAGCAGCGCCTTCGCCTTCGTCGGCACGTCGCCGTTGATCCCGATCGCCGCGGCGGTCCGCAGCCGGCCATGGGCGTCGAGGGTGGGGGCGTAGATCCCGGCGCGGATCGCGCCGAGCGCGGTGAGCAGCCCGGCGAGCCGGCCGTCGGAGCCGAGGCCGAGCGCGACGCCGCGGCCGCCGAGCGCCTCGAAGACGTCCCGCGGCGCGGTGTCCAGCGGCAGCATGACCGGCGCGCCGTCGAGGACCTCGGAGAGCCGGGTGAAGCGGTCGACCCCCGAGCAGACAGCCTCGTCGACCGTGCCGACCGGGCGCCCGCCGTCGTCGACCACCACGACCGTGCCGTGCGCGCGCTTCGGCAGCAGGTTCAGCGCGTCCGCGACGGCGTCCCCGGTGCGCAGCACGAGCGGGGTGTCCCAGACGGCGTGCCGGGACTTGATCCACGCGACGATCTCCGCGACGGCCTGCGGCGCGACGTCCTGGGGGAGGACGGTCAGGGCGCCACGGCGGGCGAGGGTCTCTGCCATCCGCCGCCCGGCGACCGCGGTCATGTTGGCCGCGACGACCGGCACCGTGCCGTCCGCGGTCGTGAGGTCCACGTCGAAGCGGGAGGCGACGGTCGACCGTCCCGGGACGAGGAAGACGTCGTCGTAGGTGAGGTCGGTCGCGGGCCGTTGGCCGTCGAGGAAGCGCACGAGGAGTGGAGGGTACGCGCTGATCGCGGCGCAGCCCACCCGTTCGCGGCGCCACGACGCTCTCAGGGGCGTGTGCGCAGGTCAGCAGCCCGCGGCTCACTCGGCGAGGAGGGCCCGCACCGCGTCGATCGTGTCCGCCTCGCCCGGGGTCTTGTCCGGGCGGTAGCGCAGGACCCGGGCGAACCGGAGCGCGACGCCGCCGGGGTAGCGGACGCTGCGTTGCGCGCCGTCCAACGCGATCTCGACGACGAGCTCGGGGCGCAGCATCACCGCCCCCGGGGACTCCTCGCTGGCGTACTCGGGGAACGTCCTGGTCTGCCACGCGAGCAGCTCGTCCGTCATGCCCTTGAACGTCTTGCCCACCATGATCGGCTCGCCGCCGTCCGGGTCCCGGGCACCGAGGTGGATGTTGGACAGCGAGCCCGTGCGCCGGCCGTAGCCCCACTCCGCGCCGAGGACCACCAGGTCCAAGGTGTGCACGGGCTTGACCTTCTGCCACGCCTTGCCGCGGCGCCCGGCCGCGTACGGGGCGTCCAGCGCCTTGACGACGACGCCCTCGTGCCCGGCCGACAGCGCGTCGTCCAGCACGGTCGCGGCCTGCTCGGAGGTGGGCCTGCAGACGCCCGGCATGCGAAGGGGCGCGTGCTCGGGGGCGGCGAGCAGCCCGGCGAGGGCGTCCAGGCGCACCTGCAGCGGTTCGTCGAGCAGGTCCGTGCCGTCGAGGTGCAGGAGATCGAAGAAGAACGGGCTCAACAGGGCCTGCTCCTCCGTGGCGTCGCTGCCGAACCTGCTCATGGTGTCCTGGAAGGGGCGCGGGCGGCCGTCGTCGTCGAGCGCGAGGGTCTCGCCGTCGAGCACCGCGGAGCGGCAGGGCAGGCTCCGCACCTGCTCGACGAGCTCGGGTACGCCGTCCGTGATCTCCCGCAGAGTGCGCGTCCAGACCCGCACCTCGTCGCCGTCCCGGTGGACCTGGATGCGTGCGCCGTCCAGCTTGAACTCGACGGTGACGTCCGTGCCCAGCGACTCCAGCGACGCGTCGAGCGACGACCCGGGGCTGGCGAGCATGGGCCGCAGGGGCCGCCCGACCTCCAGCCGCGCGGCGTCGAGAGCCTCGACCCCACCGCTCAGCGCGATGACCGCGGTGCCGGGCAACCGGCCGGACAGCATGAACGCCCGCCGCACACTGGCGGCCGGGACCTCCGCCGCTGCGGCGATCGCCTCGAGCATCACACCCTCCAGCGCGCCCTGCCGCAGCTCGCCGGTGAGCAGCCGGACGAGGAACGTCTGCTCCGCCTCGGTGGCGGCGCCGAACAGCTCGCCCAGCAGTTCCCTGCGCCGCCGCGTGGAGCCCGCACCGGATGTCCCGGCCAGCTCGGTGAGGGTCTGATCCACCCCGGCGACGGTCAGCGACGGCTCGTCCGCCGGGTCCGTGACCAGGCCGGAGAGGGTGCGCCAGCCGGCGCCGATCCGGCCCTGCCGGGGTTCGCCCGCGAGCCACGCGGTGGTGGGCTCCACCTCGTCCGGCTCGGCGAGCCGCAGCAGGGCGGCCAGCGCCGTCGTCTTCTCCTTGCGGGAGCGGGTGGCGCCGACCGCGGCGGAGGTGTCGACGACCCTGGTGAGCAGCACGGGAACCATCCTGACAGCGAGCCCCGACAGTTTCCCGTCGAGCTCGCGGAGATCAGCCCATCGACTTCTGCCCGTCGATCGCCTCCCGCAGGATGTCCGAGTGCCCGGCGTGCTGGGCCGTCTCGGCGAGGATGCCGAGGAACACCCGGCGGGCGGAGCGCCGCGCGCCCGGCTCGAACCAGGGGGCCTCGGGCAGCGCGTGCGACACGTCCAGGTCGGGGAGGGTCGCGAGCACCTCGTCCGTGCGCCGCGCGACCTCTTCGTACTCCGCGAGGAGCCCCGCCAGGGTCTCCCCCGGCAACATCCGGAAGCCGAGGGCGTGCTCCGTCGACGAGTTCTGGTCGGCCTCCATCGCCGACGTCCCCTCGAGGATGAAGTCCACCCACGCCCGCTCGACCAGCGCGACGTGCTTGATCAGGCCGCCCAGGCAGAGCTCGCTGACCGTGGTCCGCGCCGCGGCCTGCGCGTCCGTCAGGCCCTGGGTGGTGTGACGCAGGAAGTAGCGCTGCTGGGTCAGCGCCTCCAGGATGTCCGCGCGCTCGCCGGTGAGGGTCGGGGTGTTCTCCGTCGTCGTCATGAGGAAACGATAGAAGTCTCTCCGGTCAGTTCCTGTCCTCAATTGCCGCCAGAATGAAGAACATGGCGAACACGAGCTCCCGGACGCTGCGGCTGCTGTCCCTGCTGCAGACCCACCGGTACTGGCCCGGTGGCGAGCTGGCGGGAAGGCTCGAGGTCTCCACCCGTACGCTGCGCCGCGACGTCGACCGGCTCCGTGAGCTCGGCTATCCCGTCGAGGCCACCCGCGGGGTCGACGGGGGATACCAGCTGGCGGCGGGCGCCGCGCTGCCCCCGCTGGTCGTCGACGACGAGGAGGCCGTCGCGCTCGCCGTCGGGATGCAGGCTGCGACGCAGGGCGCGATCGCCGGCATCGAGGAGTCCGCGGTCCGCGCGCTGACGAAGGTCGTGCAGGTGATGCCGCCGCGGCTGCACCGCCGGGTGGACGCGCTGCGGGCCGTCACCGTGCCCGTGACCTGGGCCGGGACGAACCCGGCGCCGGCGGTGGACCCGGACGTGCTGATCACGGTCGCCCAGGCCTGCCGGGACGACGAGCGCCTCGAGTTCGGCTACACCGCCCGGGACCGCGACCCCGCGGAGCGCCTCGTCGAACCCCACCGGCTGGTCCCGCTCGGCCGCCGCTGGTACCTCGTGGCCTACGACCTGCAGCGCCACGACTGGCGCAGCTTCCGGCTGGACCGGCTCACCGGCCCGCGCCGCACCGGCGCCCGCTTCCTGCCCCGCACGCTCCCGACCTCGGACGCCGCCGAGTTCGTCCGGGCCGGGATCCGGAACGTGACCTCCACGCACGACGTCGAGGCGCTCGTCCGCGCGCCCGCGGAGGCGGTCCGCGCCCAGGTCGGGCGCTGGGCCACGATCGAGGAGGTCGACGAGAGGAGTTGCCTGCTGCGGATGCAGGCGGACGACCTGGACTGGCCGGTCTTCGCCCTCGGCGGCGTGGGCGCGGAGTTCGAGGTGCGCTCGCCGCCGGAGCTCGTGGACCGGATCCGGGAGTGGGGCGACCGGTTCGGCCGCGCGACCGCAGGTCGTGCGCGGTAATCGTCGCCCTGGCGACGATTTTCGCGCACGGGCGGCGTCAACCGCGGATGATCGAGACGGTGGTGGGCTCCCCGATGCCGGGCAGGCCGGGCCGGCTGACCACGTCCACGGTGAACTCGCCGGCCTCCGTGCTCACGACCAGCCGGGTCACGGGGCCGAGGAACGTGCTGGTCAGCACCGTTCCCGGCAGGCCGGCCGAACCGCCGACGGCGAGGCCCTCCGGCCGGACCTGCTTCGTCTCCGACGCGCCGGCCACGATCCGGCCTCCGTCGACCGGGACCTCGTTCATCACCCCGACGAACTCGGCGACGAACGGCGTCGCGGGCCGCGAGTAGACCTCCTCCGGCGGACCGATCTGCTCCATGTGCCCGGCGTTGAGCACCGCCACCCGGTCCGCGACGGCCAGCGCCTCGGACTGGTCGTGCGTCACGAACAGCGTGGTGATGCCCTCGGCGAGCTGCAGCCGCCGGATCTCGTCCCGCAGCTGCACGCGCACCCGCGCGTCGAGCGCCGAGAGGGGCTCGTCCAGCAGCAGCACCGACGGCCTGATAGCCAGGGCCCGGGCCAGTGCCACCCGCTGCTGCTGGCCGCCGGACATCTCGTGCGGGTACGACCCGCCCCGGCTGCCCAGCCCGACCAGCTCGAGCAGCTCGTCCGCACGCCGCTTCCGCTCCGCCGCGCCGACCTTCCGCATCCGCATCCCGAACGCCACGTTCTCCGCGGCGGTCATCGTGGGGAAGAGCGAGTAGGCCTGGAACACCATCCCGGCGTCCCGCTTCGACGCCGGGACGCCGGTGACGTCCTTGCCGCCGATCAGGATCTCGCCCGCGGTGGGCGTGTCGAAACCCGCGAGCAGCCGCAGCGCGGTGGTCTTCCCGCAGCCGGACGGGCCGAGCAGCGCGAGCAGCTCCCCGGCGTGCAGGGTCAGGTCCAGCCCGTCGAGCGCCAGCGAGGAGCCGTAGGCGCGCTGGACGCCCCGGAACTCGACGGTGGTCCCGCGGTCGGTCTCGCTGGAGGTGTCGGCAGCGATCACGTCGGTCATGATTCCGCCTCCGCGGGAGAGAGATCGTCGGTCATGAGGTCCGGCTCGTGCGGCGGCCGCCGGCGAACGAGACCGCCAGCAGCAGCACCCAGGTCAGCAGCAGGCTGGCCAGGGTCAGGGCGACCGAGACGCCGGCGACGCTGCGCCCGACGTCCACGACCGCGATCGGGAAGGTGTCCGTGTAGAGCAGGATCCGGGCGATCACGATCTCACCGAGGACCAGCGCCAGCGTGAGGAACGCCGAGCCCAGCACGGCGCTCCGGATGGCCGGGAGGACCACCCGCAGCAGCGCCGACGCCCACCCGGCCCCGAGGTTGCGGGCCGCCTCGACGAGCGTGCGCAACGGGATCGCGGCCAGCCCGTTGTCGATCGCGCGGTAGGCGAACGGCAGGGCCAGGACCACGTAGAACGGCGTCAGCGCGGTGATCGACGACGAGAACAGCGACCGGAACACCGGCGCGTCCAGGTTGGCCTGGACGAACGCGATGCCCGCCGCCATGACGACCGGCGGCACCACGATCGGCAGGATCGTCGCGCTCTCCAGCAGCCCGGCGACCGCGGGGAGGCGCAACCGGACCCACACCGCCGTCGGGATCACCAGGATCAGCACGAGCACCGCGGTGACCACCGCGATCTCCAGGGACACCAGCAGCGCGTTGAGCAGCACCGGGTCCGTGGCGATCGCGAGGTAGTTGGCGAACCCGTAGCCGCCGCCGGGCTTGCGCAGGCTGAACTCGCCCGCGGCGACCAGCGGCACCAGGAAGTAGATCGCCGCGATCACGAAGACGACGACACGCCAGCGCCTGCCCCGCGTCATCGCGACGTCCACTTCGCCGCGCGCCGCTGCAGCAGCAGGTACCCGACCATCACGATCCCGATCACCACGACCATGTCCAGGCCGAGCGCGAGCCCGACGTTCTGCTGGCCGGCCAGCACGTTGCCGGACAGGGCCGAGGCGATCGACGTGGTGACCAGCGGGATGGAGCCGCTGGTCAGGGCGAGCGCCGTGGCGTACGCGGCGAAGGCGTTGCCGAAGAGCACCAGCGTGGCTCCTCCGAGCGCGGGCGCGAGCACCGGCAGCGCGATGTGCCGCCAGTACGACCAGGCGGACGCGCCGAGGTTCTCCGCGGCCTCCCGCCACTGCGGCAGCAGGCCCTCCAGCGCCGGGGTGATGAGGATGACCATGAGCGGGATCTGGAAGTAGACGTAGGTCAGGCCCAGGCCGGTGAGCGAGTCGATCCGGAAGCCCGCCGCGTAGAGGTCGATCCCGACGCCGCGCAGGAAGAGCGTGGCGAGCCCGGTCTGGCCGAGGGCGCCGATGAACGCGAACGCCAGCGGCACCCCGCCGAAGTACGCGAGCACCCCGGACGCCGTCGACACGATGCGGCGCAGCGGGCTGCCCGGCCGGCTGGTGATCACCGCCTGGGCGAGGAAGACCCCGAAGACGGCGCCGATCAGCGCGGTCACCGCGGACAGCAGCAGGCTGGACGCGAAGGCCAGGCGATACTGCGGCTCGGTGATCGAGGCCAGGACGTTCGCGAACGTCGGTCGGCCGCCGGAGTCCGTGAGCGCCCCGGTGATCACGAAGTAGAGCGGCCCGCCGAGGAACACCAGCAGATAGGCCGCGAAGGGCAACAGTCCCAGCCCGGCCCGCCAGTTCCGGGCCGGCCGCACGGTCTCCTTCGGTGCGGCCGGCTGCTCGAGGAGCGAGGTCACGGCGTCAGGACGTCGCGGTCGCCCAGTTCTGGGCCACCACCTTGTTCGCCGCGTCCGTCTGCGCCTGCGTCGGGAACCGTGCCTCACCGGAGACGGGCGGAAGCGCCGCGAGCAGCGCCTTGTCCGCGGTGCCCCCGGCGGTCATGGCCTCCAGCCGGATGGGCCGGGCCTTGCCGGCGAGCCACAGGTTCTGGCCCTCGTCCGAGTAGAGGAACTCCTGCCAGAGCCGGGCGGCGGCCGGGTGCGGAGCGTTCTTGTTGATCGCCTGCGCGTAGTACTGGGCGAACAGCCCGTCCGTCGGGACCGCGACCTTCCAGTCGAACGAGGCCTTGTTCTTCTCGGTCTCGGCGACGTTGAGGTAGTCCCAGTCCAGCACGATCGGCGTCTGGCCGCTCTGGATCGTGGCGGAGTTCGGGTCCACCTTCAGCAGGTTGCCGCTCTTCGCGACGGAGCCCCAGAAGGTCACGCCGGGGGTGATGTCGTCCAGCGAGCCGCCGTTGGCCAGCGCACCCGCCCACACCGAGGCGAACGCCGACGCGGCCTGGGTCGGGTCCCCGTTGAGCGCGACCTTGCCCGCGTACTCCGGCTTGGCCAGGTCCGCGAAGCTCGTCGGGCAGACCGGGACCAGCGTGGAGTTGCAGCCGATCGAGATGTAGCCGCCGTAGTCGTTCACCCAGGCGCCGTTCGCGTCCTTGTTGGCGGCCGGGATCGAGTCGAACGTGGCGACCTTGTAGGGGGCGTAGAGGTCCACGTTGCCGAGGGCGAAGGACTGGCCGAGGTCCAGCACGTCCGGCGCGCGGTCCTGGGTACCGAGCTGCTTGACCGCGTTGATCTCGTCCTGGCTGGAGCCGTCCGGGTTCGCCGAGTCGACCTTGATGCCGTACTTGTCCGAGAAGCCCTTGATGATGTTCCCGTAGTTGGCCCAGTCCGGGGGCAGCGCGATGACGTTCAGCGTGCCCTCCGCCTTGGCCGCCGCGACCAGCGCGTCCGTCCCGCCGCCGGCCTGGGCCGACGTGGCGGTGGCCCAGGCGTTGCCGCCCGAGGCCGAGGAGGACGAGCCTCCGGAGCTCACGCAGCCCGCGGCGCCCAGCGCCACGACTGCCCCGACCGCGGCGGTCACGAGGACCCGACGACTCCGGTGCGGCGATCTGATCATGTGCGGTTCTCCTCGAGAACGGTGCGCTGGGGAGCGCAGGTGCGGGAGCTGTCGATCTCCCCTGATCGGGGAATCTAGCCGCGCGGTGCGACAAGTTCGGTCACGCACGGGTCACGGAACGAACGTTCCGGAGGGCGGCACGTGGACGGCGAGCACCAGGACGGGGCCGAGGAGCACTACCGGCAGCACTCACGCGGCGCTGGAATCTCCTCCGGCCCCGCGCAGGAGGTCCGTCACCCGGACGATCCCGGCGCAGGCCCCGGCGTCGTCGAGCAGGACGAGGTCGTCGTAGTGCCGGGTCCGGTCACCGGACAGGCAGTGCCTCAGCGCCACCGGGATGTCGACGTCCGCGGGCAGGGTCCGGGGCGGCTCGGTCAGCCCCGAGGCCGGCCGCTGCGCCCACAGCGCCCGGCCGAACGGTCCGGAGATCGCCAGCATGAAGCGGTTGCGGTCCAGGAAGCCGACCGGCCTGCGCGCCGCATCGAGCAGGACGACGCTCCCCGCCTGCGGATGGTCCGCGAGTGCCTGCCGCGCCTGCTCCGCGGTCGCGTTCGCCGGCAGGCTGACGGCCGCCTGCACCAGTTCGGCGACGCCCGGGCGGCCCGGGATCTTCGCCGACCGCGGGACGGGGGAGGGCCGCAGCCGGGCGGCCGCGTTCTCCATCAGCTCGAGGGGCAGGCCGACCCCGGCCGTCGACGCCCGCCGCCGGGTCCCGGCGAGCAGCGGTCCCTGCGCCCAGGGGATCCCGTGGTGGCGGACGGCGGCGAGCTCGTCCGGCGTCGAGACGCCGACCGCCGCGGTGCGCACCCCGACCACCCGGCACACCTCGGAGATCGCGGTGACGACGGCGGCCGCGGTCCTGTCCGTGGGCAGCCGGGCGACCAGTTCGGCGTCGATCTTGACCAGATCCGGCCGCAGCGCGGACACGAACTCGAGCCCGAAACCGCGTCCCACCTGGTCCAGGGCCACCCCGAAGCCGTCCGCCCGCAGCTCCGCGAGCCGTTCCAGCAACACCTCCGGCGGCGCGGCGGCGAGTGCCGGGTTGATCTCCAGCACGAGCGGCGGCGCCGGGCGGTCCGGGTTCCGGCGCTCCAGCGTGGTGCGGAACTGCGCGACCCGGCCCCGGGCCCCGACGACGGTGTCCGCCAGGACGTCGACGTGCAGGGGCACGCTCGCGTCGTGGTCCGCGCCGTGCAGGACGGCCGCGCCGGCAATCCCGGAGTCGAACTCGGCGAGCTGCCGCGGCCCCCAGACCGAGGTCTGCGCGACGTGCTCGGTCCGGTCCCGCGTCTGCCGACGCAGGACCTCGAGCCCGACCGGCCGGCCCGTCACCAGGTTCAGCAGCGGCTCGAATGCGAACCGCCCGGAGGCACTCACCGCAACGTTCCCGCAGTTGTCACAGCAATGATTAGATCGAACGGACGTGAACGCGCAGTGAACGATCTTCGAACACTACGAAGGGTGACGTGTCGCTCCCCCGCTCGTGCACCGTATGTGTCTCCGGCATCACTTACCGCGCACAAGGCATCACTCAACGGCCTCCACGGGCCATCCTCAGGACGTCCAGGGCCGTGTCCAGCTGCTCCAGGGTGAGCTTCCCGGAATCCACATGGCCCCGTTCGAGCACGACCTCGCGGATCGTGCGGCGCTCCTTGAGGGACTGCTTCGCGATCGAGGCCGCCTCCTCGTAGCCGAGGTACTTGTTGAGCGGCGTGACGATCGAGGGCGAGGACTCGGCATACTCCCGCGTGCGCTCCAGGTCCGCCTCGGCGCCGTCGACCACCTTGTCCGCCAGCAGCCGCGCCGCGTTGGCGAGCAGCCGCGCGGACTCCAGCACGTTGCGCGCCATGACCGGCATCATCACGTTGAGCTCCAGGTTGCCCTGGGTGCCGGAGAACGCGACCGTGGCGTCGTTCCCGATGACCTGCGCCGCGACCATCATCGTCGCCTCGCAGATCACCGGGTTGACCTTCCCCGGCATGATCGACGAGCCGGGCTGCAGGTCCGGCAGGTGGATCTCGGCGAGCCCGGTGCGCGGTCCGGAGCTCAGCCAGCGCAGGTCGTTCGCGATCTTGTAGAGGGACACGGCCACGGTGCGCAGCGCGCCCGAGGCCTCGACCAGGCCGTCTCGGCTGCCCTGGGCCTCGATGTGGTCGCTCGCCTCGGCCAGCACGTCGAGCCCGGTGGCCGCGCGGAGCTCCTCGGCGACACCGGAGCCGAAGCCCTCGGGGGCGTTGAGCCCCGTGCCCACCGCGGTGCCGCCGATCGGCAGCTGCGCGAGGCGGGGGAGCACGTCGCGGACCCGCTCGATGCCGTACTCCGCCTGGCTCGCCCAGCCGCCCGCCTCCTGGCCGAGGGTGATCGGCACGGCGTCCATGAGGTGCGTGCGGCCGGACTTGACGACGTCCTTCCAGTCCTCGGCGCGGCGGCGCAGCGAGGCGGACAGGTGCTCCAGCGCCGGGACGACGTCGGTCGCGAGCGCCTCGGTGGCGGCCAGGTGGATCGTCGTCGGGAACACGTCGTTCGACGACTGCGAGGCGTTGACGTGGTCGTTCGGGTGGACGTCCGTGCCCGACGCCCGCGTCGCGAGGGTCGCGATGACCTCGTTCGCGTTCATGTTCGACGACGTCCCGGAGCCCGTCTGGAACACGTCCACCGGGAAGTGCGCGTCGTGCCGGCCCCCGGCGACCTCGTCCGCGGCCTCGGCGATCGCCGAGGCGAGCTTCTCGTCCAGCACCCCGATGCGGCCGTTCACCCGCGCGGCCGCGCCCTTGACCAGGCCGAGCGCGCGGATCTGGGCCCGCTCCAGGCCTCGTCCGGAGATGGGGAAGTTCTCGACGGCACGCTGCGTCTGGGCCCGCCACAGGGCGTCGGCCGGGACCCGGACCTCGCCCATCGTGTCGTGCTCGACGCGGTACTCCGCCTGGTCGTCCTTGCCGTCGGTGCCGGCAGCGCCCTCGCTCATGCGCCTCATCCTCCGCCCGGGGGCACCCCGGGCGCAGGTCCGGATGGGCGGGATTACACCGTCCGTGCGACGGCCCTCGTGAGCCGCCGACCGAGTGGTCGCGTCCGGCCGGGCGATCCTCGCGCTCCCGGTTAACGCGCCGCACGTACGCGGGGGAGCATCACGGCAGGAGACCGGAGTCGGGGTGAGGGTGTGCGGGCCGACCGGCGCGCTACTACCGCACGTCGCGCGACATCGCTCCGATCCGGCGGCCGACGTGCCGAACCACTTCACGCGGGCATTCGACGAGGGTGCCTCGCTGATCCGCCGGGGCCGGGTGGATCAGCAGCTCGCCGTCCCCGTCGGCCGCGGCGCCCACCCGGTCACGCTCGTCCTCGGCCGCGGCGACGCGTTCACCGAGCGGGACGTCCTGCGCGGCGTGACCGACCAGGGACGGGACTTCGCGGAGGTGGTCCGGCTGCCCCCGTGAGCTGGCCGTCGTCGGGCTGCTGGCCGAGGGCCTGACCGCAGGAACGATCGGCCGGCGGCTGCAGAACGCCGAGCGGACCGTGCACAAGCGCCTCGAGAGCTGCTACGCGAAGCTCGACGTCGCCGACCGGCTCTCCGCCGTCATCCGGGGCCCAGCGGCTCGGCCTCGTGCCCGCTGCGCGGCGGGGTCCCGTAGCCCTTCGGACGAATGCGACCATTCGGGCCATCGCCGCGGGGCCGCCCGGCGGCTTTCACCGCGCCGATGTACGTGGATCGTTGACGAACGGCTCGTCAGGGGGCGAGCACCTGGTCATGGAGCGCCGGTTCGGGGTGAGGGGCATGATGGCGCGGCACGAACGGGACTGGATGGAGTTCGTCGCCGCGCTGATGGCGGAGCCGCTGACCGAGTTCCCCGCGCAGCGGATCGCACTGCGGCTCGGGGAGACCTTCGACGGACTGGGCTGCTCCTTCAACGACATCGCACCGGGCCGGGCACCGACGATCGAGCTGTACCCGCTGCGGGAGAACCTCTCGGGTTATCGCGATCAGATCGAGGAATGGAGCATCGAGCGGGCCGCCGAGGAGCACCCGCTGCTGCGCTTCTACATCGGGACCGGCCTGCGGGTCCCGATCCGGACCCACGACGTGCCGGCCACGTACTCGGACCCCCGGGTCTGCGGTGAGTGGACGGCGCTCGCCCGTTCCTGCCACTGCCAGGACCAGATGGCGTTGCCGCTGCGGTTGCAGCCGGGCGTGCACCGGGCGTTCGTCCTCGGCCGCGGCGAGCCGTTCACCGACGCCGAGCTGGACCTGGGCCGCGTGCTCTGGCGGGTGCTGACCGGCCTCGACCGCCAGGTGTCCGCGTTCGTCCGGGCGCGCCGGGAGATGGGCGCGGCCGGCCACGACGTCGCGTCCGCGATCCGGCTCACCCCGCGCGAGTCCGCGGTCCTCACACTGTTGTCGCAGGGGCTGACGGCGGGAGCGATCGGTCGCCGGCTGGACATCGCCGAGCGCACGGTGCACAAACATCTGGAGCGCTGCTACTCGAAGCTCGGGGTGGCGGACCGGCTCTCGGCCGTGCTCCGCGCCCAGCGTCTGGGCCTCTTCGGTGCGGTGTCCTAAGGGCGCCGCACCGGCGCCCCGCGGACCAACACACACGGCCGCTCGGGGGCTTTCCCCGGTTGATTCCCGCAAATCGGTAACGCCGTTGTCCTCAACTCGGAGCTTCGAGTCGGCAGAGTTGACCGACGACGGGGCGGAGTGGGATGCGATGAGGACGGGGTACGACGACCGGGCATGGCTCGAGTTCGTCGCGGAGCTGATGGCGGAACCGTTGACGGAGCTGCCGGAGGACCGGATCGTGCTGATGCTGCAGGACACGTTCGACGCGGTCGGGGTGGCCACGTCGGAGTTCATGCCGGGCCGGCCGCTGGCGGGGGAGATCTATCCGCTCGACGGCTCGATGGACGGCTTCCGCGACCAGATCATCGAGTGGGGCGTGGCGGCCGCCCCGCGCAGCCACCCCGTCCTGCGCTACTACATCGTCACCGGGGACCTCGGCCCGCTGCAGATCGCGGACGTGCCCGAGGACTTCCTCGATTGCGACGGGTACGGCGAGGGGAACGCGCTGGCCCGCGTCTCGGGCATGACGGCGCAGGTCGCCATGCCCTTCCGGGCGGGGGGCGCGGTCCGCTCCTTCACCATCGCCCGGCCTGCCGTCTTCACCAGGGAGGACATGGCACTGGCCGGGCGGATCTGGCGGCTGCTGAGCGGCCTGGACCGCCAGGTTCGGGCGTACTCGGCGGCGCTGCGGAGCATCGACGCGGCGACGGCGGACGTCGCGTCCGCGGTCCGGCTCACGCCCCGGGAGCGGTCCGTGCTCGCCCTGCTGTCCCAGGGGCTGACGGCGGGTGCGATCGCCCGCCGGCTGGACATCGCCGAGCGCACGGTGCACAAGCACCTGGAGCGCTGCTATGCGAAGCTCGGGGTGACGGATCGGCTCTCCGCGGTGCTGCACGCGCAGCGGCTGGGCCTGGTCGGCGCGGCGTAACCCCGTTTCGTCCCTGTCGACTGCGCAGTTCTGCGTATGCCCACGGCGCCGCGGGCGGACACAGCTCCGCGGGGACCTCGGTCGCGGACGCGCAACCTGAGAAACGGCCCCCGGTTCATCAGGTTTGTCGATGACCGGCCGCCCGCGGGGAGCGAGAATGGGGCCAGGCCGCCGGAGGGGCGGCGGCTACAGGGGCGGCGCTCGAGAGGGCGTCAAGTCCGGCGCGGCGCAGGGCACGGCTCCGCGCCGGACGCTCCTCCTCCCCTCCACGAGGACCCGAACACACCACAGGCCCCGCCGGACTCCGGCGGGGCCTGTCGGCGTGTGCGGTCTACGGCAGCGGCGGGGTGTTCTCGTTCTCGACGAACACCGCGGGGTCGAAGTCCACCGACGCGTACTCGCGCAGCTTGGTCAACCGGTGGTAGCCGTCGATCAGCCGGACCGTGCCGGACTTCGACCGCATCACGATCGACTGCGTGGTGCAGCCGCCCGCGCGGTAGTGCACCCCGCGCAGCAGGTCCCCGTCGGTGACGCCGGTGGCGCAGAAGAACACGTTCTCCCCGGTCACCAGCTCCTCCGTGGTGAGGACACGGCTCAGGTCGTGGCCGGCGGCGATCGCCTTCTCGCGCTCCTCGTCGTCCTTCGGCCAGAGCCGGCCCTGGATCTCGCCGCCCATGCACTTCAGCGCGGCGGCGGCGATGATGCCCTCGGGCGTGCCGCCGATGCCGATCAACATGTCGACGCCGGTGCTGGGGCGGGCCGCCGCGATGGCGCCGGCGACGTCGCCGTCGGAGATGAAGCGGATGCGCGCGCCGGTCGCCCGGATCTCCTTGACGATCGACTCGTGCCGCGGCCGGTCCAGCACACAGACCGTGACGTCGGTGACGTCCAGGGCCTTGGCCGCCGCGACCTTGCGGATGTTCTCCGCGATCGGCGCGGTGATGTCGATGACGCCCGCGGCCTCCGGCCCGACCGCGATCTTCTCCATGTAGAAGACGGCCGACGGGTCGAACATCGCGCCGCGCTCGGCGACGGCCAGCACGGCCAGCGCGTTGGGCATGCCCTTGGCCATCAGGGTGGTGCCGTCGATCGGGTCCACGGCGACGTCGCACCAGGGGCCCTCGCCGTTGCCTACCTGCTCGCCGTTGAACAGCATCGGGGCCTCGTCCTTCTCGCCCTCGCCGATCACGACGACCCCGCGCATGGAGACGGTGCCGATCAGCTGGCGCATCGCGTCGACCGCCGCGCCGTCCCCGCCGTTCTTGTCCCCGCGGCCGTTCCAGCGGCCGGCCGCCATGGCCGCGGCCTCGGTGACCCGGACCAGCTCCATCGCGAGGTTGCGGTCCGGTGCCTCGCGGCGTCGTTCCGGCTTGGATGTCCCGGTGGTCTCGCTGGGGCCGGTCATCGGGTCTCCTTCTGCATCGGTGGGGCGCCGGGTCGTGCTCCGGCGTCCCGCGGCACGGCGGTGAGCCTGCGGCGGGGAGTCCCCGGGATCCTCCCAGATCGCCGCGCCGAACGGGGTGCTCCGAGAGCCACGCCATTGGCGCACCCCGCCCGACGTGTCCCGACGCCGGTACCGGGAGGTGCGCACCCGGCACGTGGGGGGACGATGGAGGGCGTGAGTTCCCCCTCCGAGCCGCCGCCCCCGCAGAAGCCCGCCCGCGGCGGGGCACCCGACGTGCGCGGCATGCTCGTCGCGCTCGGCGTGCTCCTGGTGATCGCGCTGGTGGGCGTCGGCGGGCTGCGGTCGTGCTCCTTCGCCCCCGGCGGCCCCGAGGTGGACCCGAATGCCGTGCCGGTGACGGATGTCGGCGCGGCGTTCACGGACTTCGCGAAGGCGTCGGCGTTCCCGCTGCGCGTCCCGGCAGTCCCGGCGGGCTGGAAGCCCAACTCGACGGACCGCGGCGCCGTGACCGGCGGCGGGTCCGCCGTCCGGGCCGGGTACGTGACGCCGGACGGGCGCTACCTGCGCCTCGTGCAGAGCGACGCCACCGAGGAGAACCTGCTGGCCACGGAGGCCGGCGGGCCGGTGGGGGGCCGCGGCACGATCGACGCCGCGGGCCTGACCTGGGTGGAGTACAGCGCCCCGGACCGCGAGCCCTTCCGGATCGCGACGCTCCCCGGCACGCCCACGGTGCGGCTGCTGATCACGGGCAGCGGAACCGACGACGAGTTCCGCGCTCTCGCGGAGGCGACGGTGAAGTCGACCCCGCTCGCGCCCGGAGCCGAGCAGAACTAGCTGCCGGGGTCAGGCGTCCTCGTCCGCCTCTGCCAGGGCCTTCTCGACCCGCTCCCGGGCGCCGGCGAGCTGCTGCTCGCAGCGCCGCGCCAGCTGCTCGCCCCGCTCCCAGAGGGCCACGGACTCGTCGAGGCCGAGGCCGCCCACCTCGAGGGCGCGGACGACCTCGGCGAGCTCGTCCCGAGCCCGCTCGTAGTCCAGCTCCTCGACAGGCGCGTGTTCCGGGCTGCTCACTCGACGGCCTTCCTGGTTGCCTGATTCCGCGGCGTTCCATTCTGCGGCGTTCCATTCTCCTCGGGCGCGACGACCGCGTGCACGGCCCCGTCCCCGACCCGGATCCGCAGCCGCTCCCCGGCGGAGGTCTCGCCGACCGCCGTCAGGATCGGCAGTACCGCGCCGGCCTCGTCGGCGGGCGCGATCCCGGCCGGGACGCGTTGGACGATCGCGTACCCGCGGGCCAGCGTCGCGGACGGGCCCAACGCCGTCAGCCGGGCGCGCAGGTGCGCGATGTCCGTCTCGCCCCGGTCGATCCTTCGCTCGACGGCCGCCCGCGTGCCCCCGCGCAGCCGTTCGAGCTCCTCGTGCCGCCGGTCCAGGCTCCGCAGCGGCTCGGCCAGCACCGGGCGGGCCCGCAGGGCGGCGAGGACGCGCTGCTCCCGGTCCACCCAGCCGTGCAGCGCCCGCCGCGCCCGGTCCCGCAGGGCCCCGACGCGGGCGACCTCCTCGGCGAGGTCCGGCACCAGCCGCCGGCCGGCCTCGGTGGGGGTGGAACACCGGAGGTCGGCCACGTGGTCGACGAGCGGAGTGTCCGGCTCGTGCCCGATCGCCGAGACCACCGGGGTCCGGCACGCGGCGACGGCGCGGCAGAGCGTCTCGTCGGAGAAGGGGAGCAGGTCCTCGACGCTTCCGCCGCCGCGGGCCAGCACGATCACCTCGACCTCGGGGTCGCGGTCCAGCACCTCGAGCGCGGAGACGATCTGCGGGACGGCCAGGCCACCCTGGGTCGCCGTGTTCTCGATCCGGAACCGGACCGCGGGCCAGCGGGCCTGCGCGTTCGAGACGACGTCGTGCTCCGCCGCGGACGACCGCCCGGTGATCAGCCCGATCCGGCGCGGGAGGAACGGCGGGCGGCGCTTGCGTGCCGGATCGAACAGGCCCTCGGCCGCCAGGAGCTTGCGCAGCCGCTCGACGCGCGCCAGCAGCTCACCGAGCCCGACGGCGCGGATCGCGTCCACCCGGATGCTCAGCGTGCCGCGGCCCAGGTAGAACGACGGCTTGCCGTGCACGATCACCCGGTTGCCCTCGGCGACCACCGGGCCCTGCTCCCGCACGAGCGACATCGGCACCGTGAGCTGCACGGACACGTCGGCCGCGGGGTCCCGCAGCACGAGGAACGCGGTACCCGTGCCGGCGCGGGCCGTGACCTGCGCGAGCTGGCCCTCGATCCAGACGGCCCCCAGCTTGTCGACCCACTCGGCGATCTTGCGGGCGACCGTCCGGACCGGCCAGGGAGTCTCCTCCGACGTGGGCCCCGCGCTCACGCCTCGGTGACCGTGGTGATCCGGTTGCTCAGCATCGTGACGTAGGCCGGGCGGTCCTCGTGCGTCGTCTCCCACGCCAGCAGCGACGTGAGGTCGTCCAGGCTCAGCGTGCGGAGCTTGCCGCGGAGCTGGGGCAGCGTCATCGAGGGGTAGGTCGGCATGACGTTCGGGCCCCCGGGGGAGGTGCCCGTCTCGGCGGTGTCCGTGCCGGCGAGGTCCCCGGCGGCGGCGCTCGCGGTGACGGCGGCGGCCGTCGCGGCCGCGGTGTCCGGCTTCTCCGGTTCGGACTCCAGCTCGGGTCCGGACCGCGGCCCCGGCAGGAGTTCCTCGGAGTCCAGTTCGGTAGCCGTCGGGTGGAGCTCGGTCACGCGGCGGCCGTTGCGGGCGGGGTCGGGGGACTCGTCCAGCTCGTCGTCGAAGGTGGCCCACGAGGGTGACTCCTCGACGGGGCTCAGGGACCCGAGCACCCGGTCGCCCTTGATGGCCAGCTCGGTGACCCGCTGCTGCAGGCGCATCGACACCTGCAGGGCCTGGCTGACGGCGGTGACGGGGAACTCGATCGCGAGGCGGGGCAGCTCGCGAGCCTGCTCGACGGCGGTCGCGGCAAGGCCGGCGGCGATCCGCACCGGCATCGGGAGCGGCTTCATGAGGTCATCCTCCCTCGTCGGCGCCGCAACGGCACACCGGGGATCGCCCGATAGTGCTGTTGCTCACCGGGCCCGGCCGGAAACGCCGCTCAAGACCCCCGGCCGGGTCGCCCCGCTCACTCCCGGCGGCCACCTCGCCGGCTCGCCCGTACGCTGGCGTTCATGGTTGGCACTGCCGGATCCGAAGGCAAGCGCGTTCTCCTCGCCGCACCGCGGGGGTACTGCGCCGGCGTGGACCGTGCGGTCGAGGCCGTGGAACAGGCCCTCGAGCAGCACGGCGCCCCCGTGTACGTGCGCAAGCAGATCGTGCACAACCGCCACGTCGTCGAGACGTTGAGCGCGCGCGGTGCGATCTTCGTGGACGAGACCGACGAGGTGCCCGAGGGCGCGCTCGTCGTGTTCTCCGCGCACGGGGTGTCGCCGGCGGTGAAGGAGCAGGCGAAGGAACGCTCCCTGCGCACCATCGACGCGACGTGCCCGCTGGTGACCAAGGTGCACCAGGAGGCGAAGCGCTACGCCCGCGAGGACTACGACATCCTGCTCGTCGGCCACCAGGGTCACGAGGAGGTCGAGGGCACCTCGGGCGAGGCCCCGGCGAACATCCAGCTCGTGGAGAACGCCGCGGACGCCGCGACGGTCACCGTGCGGGATCCGGCGAAGGTCGTCTGGTTGTCCCAGACCACGCTGAGCGTGGACGAGACCATGGAGACCGTGCACGCGCTGCGGGACCGGTTCCCGACGCTGCAGAACCCGCCGAGCGACGACATCTGCTACGACACCCAGAACCGGCAGGTCGCGGTGAAGGCCATGGCCCAGCACTGTGACCTGGTGATCGTGGTCGGGTCGCCGAACTCGTCCAACTCTGTGCGGCTGGTGGAGGTGGCGCTGAACGCCGGCGCCGGCGCCTCCCACCTGATCGACTACGCGCGCGAGATCGACGAGGCGTGGCTCGAGGGCGTGCGGACGGTCGGGGTGACGAGCGGTGCGTCGGTGCCCGAGGTGCTGGTGCGCGGCGTCCTGGACTACCTGGCCGAGCGCGGCTGGGAGAGCGTCGAGGAGGTCACGACCGCCGAGGAGACCCTGACGTTCGCCCTGCCCCGCGAGCTGCGTCCGAGCCGCGCTTCCCGCTGACCGGTGTCCCCGCCGGCGCCCGGCTCCTGGGCTTCTCGTCCAGGTCCAGGGACTCCAGCTCGTCGAGCTCGGCGTCCTCGGCCCGGCGGTCCCTGCCGAACAGCCCGCGTAGCCGGGCGACGGCGTCGTCCGCGCCGAGGCGCTGGCCGAACAGCCGGATCACCCCGATGACGAGCACGACGGCGGTGGTGACGGCCATCGTCGGGAAGCCGTTGACCAGCGGTGCCCCGATCATCAGCATCTTCTCGGTGGCGCCCGCGCCGGGCCCGGGCGTGCCGATGACCAGCACGACGGCCGGCACCGCGACGGCCAGCAACAGCGGCGGCTGCACCATGGGCCCGAACAGGCTCCGGCGGCGCACCCAGCCCACGGCGAGCACGCAGCCGACGAAGTAGGCGATCGTGAAGATCGTCCCGAGGGTGCCGAGCCGGAGGATGTCGACGAACACCCCGAGGGCCGTCAGCACCAGCGCGACGCCGATCGCGGCGACCGGCGGGATGCCCAGCACGGAGCCGATGATCGAACGGTCGGCCACCGGCCACCGGCCGGCGCGTTGCTGGGCGGCGGTGCGCTGCCGACGGCTGGTCTGCTGCCGCTTCGGAGCGGTGGTGTCCCGGGGACCCGTCACCCGTTCACCGTAGCCCGGGGCCCGTCACCCCCGTGTTCGGCGTCGCCGCCGTGGTCGCCCGCGTCCTGGCGGCGTTCGGGCACCAGCTCGTGCAGGGCGATCAGCGAGTCCGCCGCGGAGGCGACGAGCTCGGGGGCGGAGACGGCGCGGGGCGTGCGCTCGACCTGCCCCGGGCTCTCCAGCTCGCCGTCCGCGACCTTGAGCTCGGTGAGCTTCCGCGCGGTGACCAGCACCCGGGCCTCCAGGGAGGACACCGTCCGGTTGTAGCTCTCCACCGCGCCGTCCAGGCTGCGCCCGAGCTTCGCGACGTGTGTGCCCATCGTCGCCAGCCGGCCGTGCAGCTCCCGGCCGAGCTGGTGCACCTGCGCCGCGTTGTGCGCCAGCGTCTCCTGCCGCCAGCCGTAGGCGACCGTGCGCAGCAGGGCGATCAGCGTGGTGGGCGTCGCGATCACGACGTTGTGTGCGAACGCGTGCTCCAGCAGCGCCGGGTCCGAGCGCAGCGCCGCCTCGAGGAACGGGTCCCCGGGGACGAACAGCACCACGAACTCCGGCGTGGGTTCGAACGCCTGCCAGTAGGCCTTGGCCGAGAGCTGGTCCACGTGGGTGCGCAGCTGCCGGGCGTGGGCGGTGAGCCGCTCGGTGTGCCGCGCCGGGTCCTGCGTCTCGACGGCCTCCAGGTAGGCCGCGAACGGCACCTTCGCGTCCACGACGATCTGCTTGCCGCCGGAGAGCCGCACGATCATGTCCGGCCGGACGCCGTTGTCGTCGTCGGTGCCGCTGGCCGCGCTCACCTGGGTGGAGAAGTCGCAGTGTTCGACCATTCCCGCGAGCTGCACGATCCGCTCGAGTTGCAGCTCGCCCCACCGGCCGCGGACCTGTGGCGCCCGCAACGCCGTGACCAGCGCCTTCGTCTCGGTCTGCAGCCGGTCCGAGCTGACGTGCATCGCCGCGACCTGCTCGCGCAGGCCCGCGTAGGCGGACTCGCGCTCCTTCTCCACGCTGCGCAGCTGGCCCTCGACGCGCTGCAACGTGGCCGCCATCGGGTCCAGCAGCTTGTTGATCGCGTGTGCGCGGGCCGCCTCGTCCCCCTCCGCCTTCGCGTGCAGGGCCGCGGCGGCCTCCTTGATCCGGCTCTCGGCGAGGGTGACGAAGTGTTCGTTGTTGCGCGCCAGCGCGTCCGCGGAGAGCGCCCGGAACGCCTCCTTGAGCTCGGCGTCCCGCTTGACGAGCATCCGCTCGCGTTCCGCGCCCGCCTCGCGCTCGCTCCGCAGCGCGGCCAGGGTGCCCGCCGCGTCCGACTCGGCCCGGCGCAACCGCTCCGTGGTGTTCTGCACCTGCTCGTGCAGCTCCTCGATCCGCTCCAGCAGCCCGGTGCGCTCCGCGCGCAGCCCGGCGGCATCCGCTCGGGCCGTGGCCGAGGTGTTGGCAGCGGCGCGCTCGGCCTCCGCCGACGCGACCCGGGCCCGGGAGACGGCGAACATCCACATCGCCCCGGCCCCGAGGGCCAGGCCGACGAGCAGCCCGATGAGCAGCACGTTGAGCGCGGTCACGACATCCACGCGTGCAGCGTGCACCCGGGGCCCGACAGTTTCGGGGATCCCCAGGTCGGCCGGGGTGTCCGGGTTGCCTCAGTCCGAAACGGACTCCAGCTCGAGCAGCTGCCGCTTCACGGCCAGGCCCCAGCGGAAGCCGCCCAGCGACCCGTCCAGGCGCAGGACCCGGTGGCACGGCACGAACAGGGCCGCGGCGTTGCGGGCGCAGGCGGTCGCGGCGGCCCGCACGGCGGCGGGACGGCCGGCCTTGGCCGCGTACTCGGTGTAGGTCACGGGCGCGCCCGCCGGGACGGTCCGCAGCACGTCCCAGGCGTGCTGCAGGAACTCGCCGGACCGCTGCCGGACCGGCACGTCGTCGATCGCGTGGACGTCCCCGCGGTGGTAGGCGCGCACGGCGTCGGTGACGTCCCCGAGGTTCGCGGCGCGGTCGAGCGACGTGGGCCGGAGCGTCGGGTGGATCAGCGGCAGGAGGTCGTCCGTGGTGGACGTCCAGCCGGAGGCGAGGACGGCGCCGTCGTCGTCGACGACGGCGGTGAACGGGCCGATCGGCGTGTCCTGGGTGGACCAGGTGCTCATGGTCGTGTCCTTTCCGGGGCGGACGTCCGCCAGAGGTGGGTGGCGGCGTAGGACCGCCAGGGGCGCCACCGCTCGGCGTAGCGCGCGAGCGAGGCCTGGTCGGACGGGAGTCCGAGCGCGGCCGCGCCGCGGCGGACGGCGAGATCGGTGGGCAGGAGCTCGTCGGGGTCGCCGAGCAGCCGCATAGCGACGTAGCCGGCGGTCCACGGGCCGACGCCGGGCAGCGCGGTCAGCGCGGCGCGCAGCTCGGCGGGGTCCCGGCCGGGGTCCAGGACGAGCGAGCCGTCCGCGACGGCCGTGGCCAGGGCGACCACTGAGCGCCGGCGGCGTTCAGGCCCGGTCAGGACGTCCGCGGCGTGCTCCGCGAGCTGCTCGGCCGTGGGGAACAGGATGTCCGGGCCGCCGGCGGCGAGGGATTCCGGGAGGTGCTCGCCCAGCTCCGCCGCCAGGCCCGCGCCGGTGGTCCGGGCCGCGGCGACGGAGATCTGCTGGCCGAGCAGGGCCCGGACCGCGATCTCCGTGCCGTCGACGGCCCCCGGCAGCCGGATGCCCGGGACCGCGGCGACGGTCGGCGCGAGCGCCGGATCGGCGGCCAGCAGCTCGTCGACGGCGACGGGATCGGCGTCGAGGTCGAGCAGCCGGCGCAGCCGTGCGACGGCCGGGCCGAGGTCCCGCGGATCGGTGAGCCGGACCGTCGCCTGCACGTGGTTCGCGGCGCGCGGCAGGTCGAGGGCGACGGTCGCGGGTCCGTGCGGAAGGCGCAGCGTGCGTCGGTAGGTGCTCCCGTCGACCGACTCGACGCCCGCGAACGCCCGCGTGGCGAAGAAGGCCAGGAGCCCGTCGGCGTCGAGCGGGGGCCGGTAGGGCAGGCGCAGGGTGATCGCGCCGGCCGCGGCCGCGCTCTCCGGCGAGGGCCCGCGCCGCCGCACGGCCTCGGTGCGCAGCGTCGTCGGCGGCACCGCGTACACCTCGCGGACCGTGTCGTTGAACTGCCGGACGCTGGCGAACCCGGCGGCGAACGCGATGTCGGCCATCGACATCGGGGTGGTCTCGATCAGCAGCCGGGCGGTGTGGGCGCGGTGCGCGCGGGCCAGGGCGAGCGGCCCCGCGCCCAGCTCGGCGGTGACGACGCGGGTCAGGTGCCGCTCGGAGTAGCCCAGGCCCGCGGCGAGCCCCGCGACCCCCTGGCGTTCGACGACCCCGTCCGCGATGAGCCGGACGGCGCGGGCCGCGAGGTCCGCGCGGCCGTTCCACTCCGGCGAACCGGGGACGGCGTCCGGCAGGCACCGGCGGCAGGCGCGGTAGCCGTGCTGCTGGGCGGCGCCGGCCGTCGCGAAGAACTCGACGTTGACGCGCTTGGGCGTGGTGGCGGGGCAGGAGGGCCGGCAGTAGATGCCGGTGGTACGCACGGCGGTGATGAACAGCCCGTCGAACCGCGGGTCGCGGGAGGCGACGGCGCGGTAGCAGCGTTCGGGATCGAGCGGCACGGGGACGACTCTGCCACCGCCCCGCGGCCCGCTCTGGCGGAAATCGGACGCGAACGCGCAGCCGGTCAGTCCGCGCGGCGGCAGAAGGACGCGGGCAGGGTCTCGTCCGCGCACATCTCCAGCAGCAGGGAGCGCACACGGGGAGGCCGGGCCGCCCGCTCGGGGAGCGGAGCCGCGTGCTCGTCGTCGGCGACGGGACGCTCCGGGGCGGGCCCGACGGGTGCGGGCGCCGCGGCACGCTCCCGTGCCGCACGTGCCTCCGCGGCGGCCCGCTCCCGCG
>NZ_JAODNI010000238.1 GCF_025465255.1 Pseudonocardia sp. | reverse complement strand
CGCGGGCTTCATCGTCTGGGTCGACCTCTGCCGCGTCATATGCCCAGGATATCGGGGCCGGACCAGCCGATAGCATGGGCCGGTGACCGAGCCGGGCGACACCGCAGCATTCCGGCTCGGCTACGTTCCAGGCGTCACGCCGGGCAAGTGGGTGCGGATCTGGGCCGAGCGCCGTCCCCACGTCCCCCTGGAGCTGGTCACGGCGACCACGGACGAGGCGGTGGAGCTGATCCGGACCGGCGCGGTGGACGCCGCCGTGGTCCGGCTGCCGATCGACCGGACCGGGCTCCACACGATCCCGCTCTACACCGAGACCACCGTGGCCGTCGTCCCGAAGGAACACGTCGTCACCGCGACCGAGGAGACCACGGTCGCGGACCTGGCCGACGAGATCGTCCTCCGCCCGCAGGACGACACACTCGCCTGGCCCGGTGACCGGCCGGGGCGGTCTGCGGCGTTCGCCCCCGCGACGACGGCCGAGGCGATCGAGCTCGTCGCCGCGGGCGTCGGCCTGCTGGTCGTCCCCCAGTCGCTGGCCCGCCTCCACCACCGCCGGGACCTCACCTACCGACCGCTGGCCGACGCGCCCGGGTCGGGCGTCGGTCTCGCCTGGCCGGACGCGGAGAACACCGAGCTGATGGAAGAGTTCATCGGGATCGTCCGCGGGCGCACGGTCAACAGCTCACGCACCCCCCGCCGGGACGGCACCCCAGCCCCGGGCACATCCGCCCCCACGAAGAAGAGCGCCGCCCGGCGCCCTCCGGCGCGGCGCGGTACGCACCGTCGTTGAGTTCACCCACCGACCCGGCCACGCAGCCCGCGGCGGTGAAGGCAGCGGCGTCCGCCATCGCGTCGACCGCGGCGGCCGGGATGATCAGCCGGCCGCCGATCTTGGTCCCGAGTTGAGCGCCAACACACGTACCGTCCAGCTCCCCAGCTTGCTGAGCCGCGAAGACGATCCGGTCGCCCGCGATGTCGTCGAGGGCCTGGCCCGCGTCCAGACGTCGGTCCCGGTGGCCTGGTGGACGCTGTCGTCGTTCTTTGATGTGGCCTCGCAAGAACCCGACCTGTCGGACTGGGCCGACTCGATGCGTGCCCGTTACGTCGACGTTCCCCGCTCGGCCTGACCTGCGGATCAACGAACGCCGACGATTCGCCACGGGAATGAGCTCCGTCTGGCTACCGTGCCGCCCATGCTGGACGAGCTGGGCAAGCTGGATCCTTCCTCGGGCGTCGCCCCCTACCGCCAGATCGCGGCGTGGCTATACGCGGTGATCCGCGACGCGACACCAGGAACTCGGCTGCCGTCGAACGTCGCGTTGGCAACGCACTTCGGCGTCGTACGCATGACGATCCGGGCAGCCGTGGCCGAGCTGGCACACGACGGGCTGGTCGTCACCCGCCAAGGCTCCGGGGTCTTCGTCGCCGGACACGGGGGGCCGGGGTACTTCGAGGTCGCCGAAGCGGTGCGAGCCGACCTCGCGAGCTCCGGGCGTGACCAGCTGCCCGACGCCGCTGTGGTCGCGGCACGCCACGGAGTCTCCGACCACGTCGCTCGCCGGGCCCTCGACCTCCTGGGCTCCGAGGGACTCGAACGCGACGTCCGGCGCAAGCCCAAGTGGGTCGGCCCCGACGCCGCCGAACTCGCGCTGACCGCAGCCTGCGCGGTGCGCATCTCGTCGGTCGACCTGGACGAGCGCCGTGAGACGGTGTGGTTGCGACGAGCGATCCGCCGTGAGCCGGGTGCGGGTTGGGTCGAGGCGGATCTGAAGACGCATCAGCAGCGACGGATCGCGTTGGACGCGGAAACCGTCGCTGTGCTGCGTCAACCGCACGTTCAAGGCGCACTACGGCAGCTCACCGACGGACTACCGCCACGCCGCCCGCGATGACACGCAAGGTGGCGCGTCGATACAACGACCTGTCGCTGCAGTTCAACGCCCTGCGGCCGGGGGCCAAGAGACTGGGGTCACAGCGGCCCACGGTTGAGTCGACGCTTCTCCTGGGCCACCGCTCGAATCCCAGGAGGATCCACGATGGCTTCACGCGACATCGAGTTCGACGCCGAAGGCGTCACGCTGCGCGGCTGGTTCTACCCCGCCGAGGGTGCTGCGGGTACCGCGCCGACGATCGTGATGGCGCACGGCTACTCCGCGGTGAAGGAGATGTACCTGGACCGCTACGCCGAGCACTTCTCCGGGGCCGGGCTCAACGCGCTCGTCTTCGACAACCGCAACTTCGGCGACAGCGACGGCACGCCGCGCCAGGAGATCGACCCCTGGGCGCAGGTCCGCGACTACCGGACCGCCATCACCTACGCGACCACGCTTCCTGAGACCGACGGCAACCGGATCGGCATCTGGGGCAGCAGCTACTCCGGCGGCCACGTCCTGGTTGTCGCGGCCATCGACCGCCGCGTCAAGGCGGTCGTCAGCCAGGTCCCGCTGGTCAGCGGGTACGACAACCTGCGCGCGCTCGTCCGCGCAGACCTTCTCGACGGGTTCCGCGAGCAGTTCGACGCCGACCGCCTAGCCCGCTTCCAGGGCGACCCGCCGGCCATGGTCCCCGTGGTCGCCGAGGACCCGCTCGCCCCGTCGGCGCTGCCGACTCCGGATTCGTGGCAGTGGTTCACCGAGACCGGTAAGACCCGCGCTCCGAACTGGAAGAACGAGGTCACCCTGCGCAGCGTGGAGATGCTCGCGGAGTACAACCCGATCGCCTACATCGACCAGATCAGCCCCACGCCGCTGCTGATGCTGCCGGCCAAGAACGACGTGCTGACCCCGACCACTCTGGCCCTCGGCGCCTACGAGAAGGCCCGGGAGCCCAAGAAGCTCGAGCTGCTGCCAGGCGGCCACTTCGACGCCTACGTCAAAGGTTTCGAAGCGTCCAGCACCCCCGCCCTGGAGTGGTTCCTCAAGCACCTCGCGCCCTGACCCCACGGCCAGACCCGGTCAGCGCCGACCACCGCCGAGAGGACCAGATCCGCGATGTACCCGCTCACCGCCATCTACGCCCACCCGGGAAGGCCCGGAAGCGTTCCTCGAGCACTACCGCACGAAGCACGCCCCCATCGCACGTGACTTCCCGAAGATGAAGTCCTTCGACTGGACCGTCTACGAAACCCCCGCCGGCTCTCGTCCGGCGCACTTCCTGATCGCCGTCCTGCGCTGGGACACCAAGGAGGACGCGCTCGCCGCGCTCGCCTCCCCGCCCGCTGAGGCCGCGGTCGCCGACCTCGCCAACTTCGCCGATGCCGGCGTGGACATCGAACTCGGCGAAGTGGTCGTCGAGATCTGAGACGCATCCGCACCCAGAACGACTGAGCGGAAAGAGGGACACAGCCATGGGCAAGCTCCAGGACAAGATCGCCGTCGTCACCGGATCCAGCTCCGGCAACGGACGCGCAATCGCGATCGCGCTCGCCGCGGAGGGAGCGTCCGTCGTCTGTTCGGACATCCGCCGCGAGGCCCGCGAGGGCGGCTACGAAGGTGACATCCTCACCCCGACCGACGACGTCATCCGCGCCAACGGAGGCAAGGCCGAACACGTCGAGGCCGACGCCGGCAGCTACTCCGCGGTCGAGAACCTCGTCGCCGCCGCTGTCAACAGCTTCGGTCGGCTCGACGTCATGGTCAACAACGCCGGGATTTCCACCGGTCTGCACACCATCGTCGACGAGACCGAGGACGAGTACGACCGCACCATGCTGGTCAACGGCAAGAGCGTGTGGCTCGGCTGCAAGTTCGCCATCAAGCAGATGCTCACCCAGGAACCGATCGACGGTTCCCGCGGCCGCGTCGTGAACATCGCCTCCGTCGACTTCGCGCCCGAGCGGATCAACGTCAACGCGGTGTGCCCGGGGTTCCTGGCCACCGCGATGGTGCGCCCGTTCCTCGACGACCCGGAGCTGAACAAGGTCCTGCACGACAAGTCGCCCTGGCCCGAGCTCGGCACCGCCGAGGACGTCGCCAGGGCCACCGTGTTCCTCGGCTCCAGCGACGCCCGCTGGGCCACCGGTTCGCTGCTGACCATCGACGGCGGATACGTCGCCCCCTGATTCGGCCGACTCGACGTGATGATCAATAACGCCGGTGTGTACCGGAACGGGAAGCGGCTGCACGAGTTCAGCGAGGCAGACCTGGACTTCTGCTTCAACGTCAACGCCAAGGGAACCTTCTTCGGCTCGCAAGAGGCGATCAAGCAGTTCCTCTCCCAGGGCGACGGCGGCGTGATCGTCAACCTGGTGTCCACTGCCGGGCTGCAGGGACACCCGAACCAGTCCGTCTACAACATCTCCAAGGGCGCTCAGGCCAACCTCACGCGTTGCCTGGCCATTGAGTACGGCAAGGACGGGATCCGCGTCAACGGCATCTGCCCGACCTACGCGAAGACCTCGCTGACCCGCGAGCTCTTTGATGACAAGGACTTCGACCAGGTCTTCACCGACTCCATCCCGCTCAAGCGGTGGGGCGAGGTCGAGGACGTCGCCAACCTGGCGGTCTTCCTCGCCTCTGACGAGTCCAGCTACATCCACGGCGACCTCATCAAGGTCGACGGCGGAGAAACCCTCTGTCGCTACTCCGTCCAGCAGCAGTTGACCGCGCTCCGCCCGGTCCGCTCACGGGGCGGGGCGCGGTCGCTGCGTGCCCATCACGGTGATCCTGTTCTGTTAATGCACGTCTGCGACAGCGCTGAACTCGGACGTTTCGGCCCGAGCGCCCGCAAGAGCGATCCGATCGGCTGTTCCGGCCTCAGCCGACGGCCGTACGCCAGACTCCGCCTGAGCGTCGTTGTGGCAGCCCGCTCGCGGAGGGCTTGCCCGCAGCCCCTTCATTCAATAATTGCCGAGTGCGGGGCAGCTCCCGGGCAGGGCCCTTCTCTGGACCGTATGCGATGACCATGCAAGCCGTCATGCCTGTTGCGGCCGCCCGAAACGAAGCATGGTGAACGCATGACGCCAGTCACAGTGGAGTTCGACCACACGGGTCACGACGGTCTTGCCGTCGTCACCATCGACCATCCGCCGCTCAACCTCTACGACGACGCCTTGCGGGAATCGCTCCTCTCTGCCGTCAACCGCCTAGAAGCCGAAAGTCCGCGCGCGGTGCTGCTGCGTTCCGAAGGTCGTGTTGTCACCGGCGGAGTCGACGTCTCATTGTTCGACCGTCTGGAAGGTCCAGCGGCCAGCGCTGAACTGTTCAGAGGCATGATCGATCTTGCTCAGCGGATCGAAGCGCTGCCGTGCCCAACGGTCTACGCGGCACACGCGCTGTGCCTGACCTGGGGCTTCGAGTTCGCCCTGGCATGCGATCTGATCATCGCCGCTCCAGACGCTGCGTTCGGCCTGATCGAGGCGACCGTCGGGCTGACACCAGCATTCGGCGGCACACAACGCCTCGCCGAGCGCGCAGGAACCGGGCGAGCGCGCGAGTTCGTCATGACCGCCGGCCGCTACAGCGCCGAAACCCTGCACAGCTGGGGCGTCGTCAATGAAGTTCTCCCCGCCGATGGATTCAGCGATGCGGCTCTGGAATACGCAGGACGCCTCGCCGCAGGCCCGACGCTCGCGCACGCCGCGACCAAGGCCATCATCAGGGCCTATAGGGACGAGGGAGTAAGCGGCGCAGACAAGATCGCCCCCGAGGTAGCCGGGGCGCTCTTCGACACGGAGGACCTGCTGGGCGCACTACGGAGCTTCCTGACCGAAGGCCACGGCAGGGCGAAGTTCACCGGCCGCTGATCGCAACTGCCGACCCGGCGTCGCGGTCCGGTCTGCCCGCAGCGAACTACTCACTTGCCCGGTTCCCGGCACGACGAGAAGACCTGGCGAAGCCACCCAATCTTTCAGGGAGAACGATGGTGATGGCAGGTGCCAGCGTCCCAGACGACCCGAAGGCCGTCACGGTGGCCGATCTGGTGTCGCGGTACCCGGTCCGGGAGGTCGCTCGGGCGGGCCCCCGCAGGCTCGGAAGCCAAGCGGCCAGCGGGGCGCCCAGCGTGCTGGATCTGGTCCGTCGGGAGAGCTCCCTGGGAAACCGCCGGCCGGCTACCGGCTTGCGAGACCTTCGCCTCTGTCATCCCACGCGGGTGTCGAGGCCGCCGTCGGCGAGGATGGTCTGGGTGGGACCACCGGGCTGGTGACACGGCCGCGCCGACGGCCGGTGCCCTGTGCGTGCCCTGAGCTGGGTCGGGTGGAGTCGTCCGCCGCCGCCGCGGCCTCGCCTGATGGGGAAAATGGGATTTCTCGACCTAAACCGTGTAACCCGAACCGGGTGCCGGGCGGCCTCGGCCGGCGTAACCGACCACCTGGCCGAGGCCTTGATCCCGACCCTGGCGAGAGGGAACGAGATCCGTGGGTGATTCTCTCACGGGCGGATCCGCGGCCGGTCGGTGACCCGTCCGCTCAGCTCCTGGCGAGGTAGACGGTGTTGGTCGCCTCCCGGTCCTGCAGGGGGTTGGGGAAGCGGACGATCTCGGCCTCGGCCGTCGCGAAGACCTCGCCGAGCACGCGCGTGAAGGCGTCGTCCGGCGGGTCGTTGGACCAGAGGGCGAACACGCCTCCCGGGTACAGCAGCTCCGCGAGGCGCCGCAGCCCGGCCGGCTCGTACAGGTCGGCGTGACTCGGGTGGAGCAGATGCCGCGGGGAGTGGTCGATGTCCACGACGAGGGCATGGAAACGCCGCCCCGGGACCGCCGGGTCGAGGCCGTCACCGGAGCGGACCATCGCGAAGAAGTCCCCGTGCACCAGCGTGCAGCGGGGGTCCGCGGTCAGGGTGCGCCCCGCGGGGATCAGCCCCTCGCGGTGCCACTCGATCACCGGGTCCAGCGCCTCGACGACGGCGAGGGACCGCACGCCGGGATCCTGCAGCACCGTCAGCGCGGTGTAGCCGAGGCCGAGGCCGCCGACCACCACGTCCAGGCGCGCACCGTCCGGGCCCGTGCCGTCCGGGCTCGGGCCCCCGGCCTGGCGGACCCGCGCCGCGAGCCCAGCGAGGGCGAGGCGCGCCATCTCCTCCTCGGCCACGGTGAACATGCTGGACATCAGGAACTCGTCCCCGAGCTTGACCTCCAGGACGTCCACCGCGACGGCGGGGTCCCACCTGCGGCGCAGCTGCAACTCGCCCATCGGTGTGGGCCGCCAGTCGAGCTCGGAGAAACGTGCGGCCATCGGACCTCCAGCCAGCGGGACGCGAGCCTATCCTCACACGGCCCCCGTACGTGGCCACCTTGTCGTACGAGGCCGCGCACGCGCTCGCGCTTGTGCGGGGGATCAAGGACACGAGCCGCCAGGGTCGCTGGCACAACGCCGGTTCAAGGGCCTGGCCGAGGAGCTAGGGATCGAGGTCATTAAGGATGCCAAATTCCGATCAACACCTGCTCGGCCGTGTCGTGCTCATCGGCCAACCCGGCGATTAGCTCGTGCAAACGAGCAATCCCGGCAACCCCTCCTTGCTACATCCTGCGACTCACCAGCTGAGTCGCATAAAGAGACTGACCCGGTTGCCGGCGTGCGGGACACGGCGCACCTGCCACCCGACGATGCTCCAGGTCACCGCCGGCAGGACGAAGGCCGCTCCGCGCAGCGGTTCGATCCTCGATGTCAGACGAGGACCGTTCCGCCGTCGACAGTCAGAACCGTGCCGGTGGTGAAGGTCTGCGTCATGCAGTACAGGTAGGCCTGCGCGGCGTCGCCGACCTCACCGATGCGCCCCGCCGGGATGGCCGCGGCGACGTCCCGGTACATCTGCTCGCGGTCGGCCTCG
>NZ_JAODNI010000234.1 GCF_025465255.1 Pseudonocardia sp. | reverse complement strand
TCGGTGTCGTCTTCGTCGTCGTCTTGGTCGGTGAGTTCGGTGTCGTCTTCGTCGTCGTCTTGGTCGGTGAGTTCGGTGTCGTCTTCGTCGTCGTCTTGGTCGGTGAGTTCGGACTCGCCCTCGCCGTCGTCCCGGTCCTGGCCCCTCAGCTCGGAATCGTCCTCGTCCTGCTCGTGGAGACCGTCTTCTGTCGAGGAGCCCTCGCGGATCTGCCCGTTGTCGGGTGAGCCGGAATCGACGTCCTCGAGCGTCAGGTGGATGTTGAGCTTCTTGGTGCCCAGCACGATGTACCCGCTGATGACAGCGGCGTTGATCGGTAACGGCTCGCTCATGGGATGCTCACTCCTTTGTGCGGTCGGGCAGATTCCAAGGTGTTGATCACGGTGAACGACGAGCGGACCTGCCAGCACGAAGCTGGACGGCGGTTGCCCGGATCGCCGCACCGGTCAAACGCGGAGTGAGGACAGTTGGGCTGATTGCGGGAAGTAGCGTCTGAGTGGCGGATGGAAATTGCCCTGAACGGCCACGCGCTGCACTCCGCTTCCGGCGGGTCTCCCGGGCTACGGCCAGGGCCCGCGTTCGGGCACCGTGCTTACGCACGCTGCCCGGAGGCGCTGGGTGTGGCGAAGACCCGCCCTACAGAGTGGCCGGGCCCTCGCGCACCGCCCACAGGGCCGCCTGCTTGCCTTGAGCACGTACCCGGCCGCCCCGGCGGCCAGCGCGGCGTGCACCCGCGCCGCCTTGCCGAAGCTGGTGACCACGACGACCTCCACGCCGGGGTGCCCTCCCGCAGCGCCGCGTGCTTCGTGATGCCGTCCATCCCGCACAACACGAGGTCCATGAGCACGACGTGGGGGAGGAGCCGTGGGGAGCCGCGCCGGCCTGTCCTGTCCGCGGCTGCGGGACCACCGGACGACGATCCGGTCGATCTGCTGCTCGGTCCCGAGGTTCCTGCACGAGCGCGTTCTCGGGCTGCCGCCGCAGACCGGGGGCTGTCCGGCAGGTACCGAGCCCCCGCCCGAGGTTTGACGGCGGGGCGCTACGGGACCCTGTGCGGGTGGAGCGACGGCGGCTCGGCGCGGACGGCACGGAGGTGCCGGTGATCGGCCTGGGGACCTGGCGCAGGCTGGAGGCGGCAGCTGCCGGCGGCGGGCACGTCGCCGTGGTGACCCGGGCCCTCGACGCCGGGGTGCGGTTCTTCGACTCGTCGCCCATGTACGGCCGCGCCGAGGAGCTGCTCGCCGAGGCCCTGGGCGACCGCCGGGGCGAGGCGGTCGTGGCCACCAAGATCTGGACGGCCTCGCCGGCGGAGGGACGGCAGCAGCTCGACCGGGCGCTGCGTCTGTTCGGCGGGCACGTCGAGCTGATGCAGATCCACAACCTGGTGGCCTGGCGCGAGCACCTGCCGCTGCTGGTGGCGGCGCGGGAGGAGGGCCGGATCGACCGGGTCGGGGCGACGCACTACGCGGTGGTCCGTGAGCTGGAGACGGTGATGCGCACCGGGCGGATCGACGCCGTCCAGATCCCGTACAACCCGCGGCAGCGCGAGGTCGAGCAGCGCATCCTGCCGCTGGCCGCCGACCTCGGCCTCGGCGGGGTCGTCATGCGTCCCTTCGGCGAGGGTGAGCTGCTCGACCTCGACATCGACGAGGAACAGCTCGCGCCGCTCCACCCGTTCGGCGTCCGCACCTGGGCGCAGGCGCTGCTCAAGTGGGGGCTGAGCGATCGGAGGTGCACCGTGGCGATTCCGGCGACGTCGCACCCGTCGCGGATCGACGAGAACGTCGCCGCGGGGGAGCCACCCTGGTTCGGTCCCGACGAGCGGGAGCTCGTCCACCGGCTGGCACGTGACGGCACCTGAGGGCGAGCGCGGGCGACACACGTCCGGCTGATCCGGTGCGTCGGCGCGACGTCGTGCACGTGCGGCCAGCGGTCGACCGAGTACAGGCGCACTTTTAAGCTCGGGGAACCTCCCCGAGGTACGGCGGAGGCGCAGACCGGCGGGCCGACCGTCATGGGGCCGGGCCGGCGGTCGAGCGGGCACGATCATGCCGTGCACTCCGCCCTCGGGGGAGAAGCCGTGCCGGAATCCCGGTGTGGTCGCTACCGACGAGTAGGTAGGTGCGTATGTCGTGCAGTCCGCGGGAGGAACACCCGCGCCGACGAGACTGGCAAGGCTGATGGGCTCCAGGACCCGGATCGCGAACCGTGACCTGAGACGGAAGGTGATGTCGGCGGAGGCGGCGGCGGCACTGATACCGGCCGGCTCCAACGTGGGGATGAGCGGCTTCACCGGTGCCGGCTACCCCAAGGCGGTTCCGCTGGCGCTGGCCCGCCGGATCGCCGAGGCGAACGCCGCGGGCACCCGGTTCCGCGTCGGTGTGTGGACCGGGGCGTCGACCGCCCCGGAGCTCGACGGTGCGCTCGCCGAGGCCGACGGGATCGAGCTGCGGCTGCCCTACCAGTCCGATCCGGTGAGCCGGCAGAAGATCAACTCAGGGCTCATGGAGTACATCGACGTGCACCTGTCCCACGTCGCACAGATGGTGTGGCAGGGCTTCCTGGGCCACCTGGGAACGGCCCTCGTGGAGATCAGCGGCATCACCGAGGACGGCCGGTTGGTGCCCTCGTCGTCGATCGGCAACAACAAGACCTGGCTCGACCGGGCCGACCAGGTGATCCTCGAGGTGAACTCCTGGCAGAGCGCCGAACTCGAAGGCATGCACGACATCTACTACGGCACCGCGCTGCCGCCCGATCGCCGACCGATCCCGCTCACCCGCCCGGGCGACCGGATCGGCGTGCCGTACCTGGCCTGCCCGCCGGAGAAGGTGGTGGCCGTCGTCGAGACCGACGCGCCCGACCGCAACTCGCCGTTCAAGGAGGCGGACGAGGCGTCGAAGCGGATCGCCGGGCACCTCCTCGACTTCCTCCAGCACGAGGTCAGGCACGGCCGGCTTCCCGCGAACCTGCTCCCGATCCAGTCGGGGGTCGGGAACATCGCCAACGCCGTGCTCGACGGCCTCGACGCCGGGCCGTTCGAGGATCTGACGGCGTACACCGAGGTGATCCAGGACGGCATGCTCGGAATGCTGCGCTCGGGCAAGCTGAGCGTCGCCTCGGCCACCGCCTTCTCGCTCAGCCCCGTCGCCGCCGAGGACTTCAACGCGAACATCACGGCATACCGGGACCGGATCATCCTGCGCCCCCAGGAGATCAGCAACCACCCGGAGCTCGTGCGCCGGCTCGGCGTCCTGGCGATGAACGGCATCATCGAGGCCGACATCTTCGGCAACGTCAACAGCACCCACCTCATGGGGAGCCGCATCCAGAACGGCATCGGCGGATCCGGCGACTTCGCCCGCAATGCCTACATCTCGTTCTTCATGACCCCGTCGACCGCCAAGGACGGCGCCATCTCCAGCATCGTCCCGATGGTCTCGCACGTCGATCACACCGAGCACGATGTGCACGTCGTGGTGACCGAGCAGGGACTGGCCGACCTGCGGGGCCTCGCACCCCGGCGCCGGGCCCGGCAGATCATCGACCACTGCGCGCATCCGGACTACCGCCCGATGCTCGAGGACTACCACCAGCGAGCGCTCGCCGGCTCGCCCGGCAGGCACACCCCGCACCTGATCGACGAGGCGCTCAGCTGGCACACGCGGTACCTGGCCGACGGCACGATGAAGCCCTGACGACCGCCGCACGCCGGCCGGGCAGGGCCAGGCCGCCTAGGGCGGCGACGACCGGGGTCGAGCGGCTCCGGCAGCGGC
This sequence comes from Pseudonocardia sp., assembly GCF_025465255.1. GTDB lineage: Bacteria > Actinomycetota > Actinomycetes > Mycobacteriales > Pseudonocardiaceae > Pseudonocardia. Next base: position 607 of record NZ_JAODNI010000234.1, on the reverse strand, counting down.
CCGACAGGCGTAGGCGGGGACCGCACCCCTCACCTGTTGCGGATGAGGTCGCCTCCGCCGGCACGGCGCAGGGTGGAGGGCCTTCGGGGCAAGACGGCCCCACGGTGCGGCGGCCGGGCGCGCTTCCCGCCGAACTCCGGCCTGGCCGGCGACCGCGGCACGGGGCCGAGCCGGCGGGCCAGCGGGTCCGGCGCGGTCCGCCGGCGGACGGCTCGTCCTGGTGCAGGAGGGTGGCTACGGCCCGGTCTACGTCCCGTTCTGCGGCCTGGCGACGATCGAGACCCTCGCCGGGGTGCACGTCTCCTCGACGACGGGATCCTGCCCGTCGTCGGGGGGATGGGCGGGCACGACCTCGAGCCGCACCAGAAGGCGCTGGTGGACCAGGTGGCCGAGTTCGTGGGCGACATCGCCCGCGCGTGACCCGTTGACGACGACGCGCCCGCCCGGACATCCGGGCGGGCGCCTCGCTCTTCGTGGGCGTCAGGCTGCGAGCGCAACGGTGGTCGTCTGGTCCGCGTCGAGCACGTCCTCGCCGTAGAGGTCCTCGACCCAGTGCGACTGGTAGATCGTGTCCAGGTAGCGCTCGCCCAGGTCGGGGGCGATGGCG
>NZ_JAODNI010000227.1 GCF_025465255.1 Pseudonocardia sp. | reverse complement strand
GTGGCGGTGAACGCGCGGTACCGCGGCGTGCTGGCGGTCTGGTTCGACGAGCCGGAGATGCCCCGCTCCGTCCGGGTCGCGGCGGCCGCGGCGTCCGCACACCTCTACTGGGGGGTCGCCGCGTTCCTCGGCGCCCTCGACCGGCCGTACCCGTTCCACCCGCAGGCCGCGGCTCTGGTGATGCTGGCCCTGCTGCAGCGCGTCCCGGCCGGTCTGGCGGAGCTGTTCCCGGACCGCCCACCGGCCGACGTCGCGCGGACGATGGCCGTCTTCGTCCAGCGCGGTCTGTTGAACCGCGCGGCCGCACCGGCCGACGGCAGGCCCCTGAGACCCCCGCACACGCGCCGGGAACGACCCCGGCCCGACCGAACGGAGTCCACAGTGCACGGAGGACCACGGATCACCCACCTCGACGACCTGCCCTGGATGGTCGTCTCGAAGCTGGAGTTCGCCGACGGGCGGACGGCGGCGATCTCGGAGAAGTGGATCGAGCAGACGCCCCGCTACGTCACCTACTACAACAAGTGGGAGCCGGGCGCGATGGTGCCGAACCACGGCCACCACGGGGACCACATCGTCTTCGTGCTGGAGGGCGAGATGACGTGCGGTGACGTCGTGTGCGGCCCCGGCACGCACGTCACCCTGGACTACGGGGACACCTTCGGCCCCTGGATCGCCGGTCCCGACGGCCTGGTCGTCTTCGGCGCGATGTTCAACTTCGGCGCCGGCGGCTTCGGGTCCCCCTTCGCGGGGGACCCGGAGGGTTGGAAGGCGCTGCTCGCCGAGAAGGGCGCCACCGAGGTCCCGGTCCCGCCGACGCCGCGCACCCCGTGGGGCACGCAGGCGTCGGTCCTGCTGAACCCGGAGACACCGCAGGGCTGAGCCGGCCCCGCCGCCCTCAGCCGAGGGCGGCGGGGGCGTCCTGCTCGTGTACCGCGACGAGGGTCCGGCGCAGCAGCTTGCCCGTGGGGAGCCGGGGGAGGGCGGCCGTGAACTCGACGGTCCGTGGGCACTTGAAGTGCGCCAGCCGTTCCCGGCAGTAGGCGACGAGCTCCTGCCCGCTCACCGGGACGTCGGGGTCCGCGAGCTCGACGACGGCGTGCACCCGGCGGCCCAGGTCCTCGTCCGGGACGCCGATCACCGCGGCGTCGCCGACGGCCGGGTGCAGCACGAGCACGTTCTCGACCTCCTGCGGGTAGACGTTCACCCCGCCGGTGATGATCAGGTCCCCGCGCCGGTCCACCAGATGGAGGTAGCCGTCCTCGTCGAGCCGACCGACGTCGCCGAGGGTGCTCCAGCCGCGGGTGTCGTGCGCGGCCGCGGTCTTGGCGTCGTCGCGGTGGTAGCTGAACCGGCCGCCGCCCTCGAACCAGACCGTCCCGACCTCGCCGACGGGCAGCTCGGTGCCCTCGTCGTCGGTGATGTGCACCGTGCCGAGCAGCGGCCTGCCGACCGAACCGGGATGGGCCAGCCACTCCTCCGGGCCGATCGCGCAGAAGCCGTTCCCCTCGCTCCCGGCGTAGAACTCGTGGATCACGGGTCCCCACCACTCGAGCATCGCCCGCTTGACCGGGACCGGGCACGGCGCGGCCGCGTGCACGACCGTCCGCAGGCACGACGGGTCGAAGCCGTGGCGCACCTCGGCGGGGAGCTTGAGCAGACGGACGAACATCGTGGGGACCACCAGCAGGTGGGTCACCGCGTGGGCCTCGACCAGTCGCAGCATCTCCGCGGGCTCGAACCGGGACATCGCGACGACGGTGCCGCCCCGGCGGTGCGCCGCCATCCCCCAGCCCAGCGGCGCCGCGTGGTAGAGCGGCGCCGGGGTGAGCAGGACCATCCCCGGGACGAACCCGTACGCGGCGGCGAGGAGCCCGTCCATCGGGCCGCCCGTGCCGAACGGCGCCCCGGAGAGCTCCCGGGTGATGCCCTTGGGCCGGCCGGTGGTGCCCGAGGAGTAGAACATCGCGATGCCCTCGGTCTCCGGGACCAGCGGTTCCGCGGGCGAGGAGGCGAGCAGGGCGTCGAGCCGCTCGAAGCCCGCGTGCTCCCGGTCGGAGGCCAGGACCCGCACGGTGACGCCCGGGACGGCCTGGCAGACCTCCTGGGCCAGACCGGCGAGCAGCTCCGAGCCGACCAGAACGGTCGCGCCGCAGTCCTCGACGACGTAGGCCGCCTCGGCCGCGGTCAGGTGCCAGTTCACGGGGGTGAACCGCAGCCCCGAACGTTGGGCCGCCCAGGCCGCGACGTAGTAGGCGCCGATGTTCTCGAGCAGCAGCGCGACCGTGTCCCCGGGGCGGACCCCGCGGTCCTGCCACGCCCGGGCGAGGCGCCGGGAGCGCTCATCGAGCTCGCCGAAGGTCAACCGCTCGCCGGTGTCCGGGAAGTGGACGGCGACGGTGTCCGGGTCGTGGCCGAGGTCGTGGCGAACCGCGGGTTCCGGGCTCACGCTCAGTCCGACGAGGGCAGCGGCTTGGCGGACTTGAGCTCCAGCGGCTGCTCGCCGATGGCGAGCGACCCCGGGCCGGACTTGGTGCAGAGCAGCTCCACACCGAGGCCGTCGTGCACGTACCGCTTCCCCACCAGGGAGCCGGTGTCGTACGGCGGGGTGGGGCCCGCGTCGGTCCTCGCGGACTCGTCCTTACCGACCATCGGCGCTCCGCCGCAGCGCAGGTCGAGCTCGCCCTGCGCGCGGATGACGACGACCTCGGCGGCGCAGACGGCGGAGCGCAGCCGCGCTCCCGGGCTCAGCGTCAGACTCATGGCGGACTCCTGGTGGCGGGCCCCGGCGAGGGGCGCGGTGGCGTCGGTGGCACCGGGACGGCTACGCACCGGGTACCGCGGCAGTCTATGAGCGCGCCCACCTTCTGACAACTACGTCTACTCAACGGAAGGTTGTGAGCAGGGAATCAGGCCGCAACGGAGCCCTGATGTGACACCATGTCGAGGTGGACAGCGTGGACCCGGGCGCGTACGACGATGCCGCCCTCGTGATCAGTGAGTGCCAGCACGGGATCCTCGACCCGGAGGCCGCGCTCACGCCCGGCGTCGCCCGGGAGGCGGCGGAGCGCCGCATTGTCGAGCGCATCGCGCGGCTGGCCACGGCGTTCCGGGCGGCCGGGCGGCCGGTGGTGCACTGCCACATCGCGCACCGCGCGGACATGGCCGGGATGCGCCGTAACTCGCTGCCGGGCGCGATGGCGATCAAGCACGGACGGATGGTGGCCGGCACCCCGGACGTGGCGCCCCCGGCCGAGCTGACCCCGCACGCGGTGGATCACGTCAGCTCGCGCGCGGTCGGGCTCACGGCCTTCTACGGCACGGACCTCGACGCGGCCCTGCGGCTGCGCGGGGTGGGCACGATCGTGCTGACCGGGGTGTCCACGGACGTGGCCGTCCCGGGGCTCGCGCTCGAAGCGGTCAACCGGGGCTACTGGGTGCAGATCCCGGAGGACTGCGTGGCCGGGACCTCGCCCG
>NZ_JAODNI010000161.1 GCF_025465255.1 Pseudonocardia sp. | reverse complement strand
GAGGCCCCGGTCCCGGGCTCCGTCTGGAGCCTGTGACCAGGGCCTCTGGTGGTCGGGGTGACAGGATTTGAACCTGCGACCTCTTCGTCCCGAACGAAGCGCGCTACCAAGCTGCGCCACACCCCGAATGCCCAGGCGGTGTTTCCCTGAGCCGTGGAGAACTCTACCCGACGTCCGCGGACGCCGTCGCGGGGGGCGCCTTCTCCGTCCGTACCCCCGCCGGGCGCGGTACGAGGGTCAGCAGGCTGGCCTCCGGCGGACAGGCGAAGCGCACCGGGGCGAACGGCGAGGTGCCCAGGCCGGCGGACACGTGCAGGTGCATGCGCGCGCCCCAGCGCGAGACGCCCCGGGCCCGGGAGCGGTCGATGCCGCAGTTCGTGACCAGGGCGCCGTAGCCGGGCAGACGGAGCTGGCCGCCGTGCGTGTGACCGGCGAGGACGAGGTCGTAGCCGTCCGCGGCGAAGGAGTCCAGCACGCGCGGCTCGGGGGAGTGGGTGAGGCCGAGCCGCAGGTCCGCGGTGATCGGGCCGGAGACGCTGTCGTAGCGGTCCAGCGCGAGATGCGGGTCGTCGACGCCGGAGACGCCGACCCGCACCCCGTCGAGGTCCAGGAAGACGCGCTGGTGCGTCGCGTCCTGCCAGCCGTGCTCGACGAACGCCGCGCGCAGGTCCCGCCACGGCAGCGGCTCGCCGTGGATGCGGCGTTCGCTCGGGCGCAGGTAGCGCATCGGGTTCTTCGGGGTGGGGCCGAAGTAGTCGTTGCTGCCGAACACGAAGAGGCCGGGCTTCTCCAGCAGCGAACCCAGCGCGGTGAGGACGCCGGGCACGGCCTTGGGGTGCGCGAGGTTGTCCCCGGTGTTGACGACGAGGTCCGGCTCGAGCGAGGCCAGCTCGGACACCCAGCGCTTCTTGCTCTCCTGGCCGGGCGTGAGGTGCAGGTCCGAGATGTGCAGGATCCGCAGCGGACGTGTGCCCAGCGGCAGCACGGGCACCGTGGCCTCGCGCAGGGTCCACCGCCGCAGCTCGTAGCCGGCTGCGTACGCGACCGTCGCCGCCCCCGTGGTGGTGGCGCCCAGCGCCACCCGTGCCCAGCTGTTCACGAACGCCAGGGTACGTCGCGGCCCGGTGGACTACCGTCTGCGTCCGTGAGCGCCTTGAAGGACCAGCTGCGGACCGACCTGACGGCCGCGATGAAGAACCGCGACGAGCTGGTGAAGTCCACCCTGCGGATGACCTTGACCGCGATCGGCAACGCCGAGGTCGCCGGTACCGAGGCCCGTCAACTCGACGACGCCGAGGTGCTGAAGGTCATCACCAAGGAGGCCAAGAAGCGGGCCGAGTCCGCCGAGGCCTTCGCCGCCGCGGGCCGCGACGAGCTCGCCGCGCAGGAGCGGGCCGAGGGCGAGGTCCTCGCGCGCTACCTGCCCACCCAACTCACCGACGACGAGCTGACCGCGATCGCCGAGCAGGCCGTCGCGGACGTCACCGCGGAGACCGGGGAGAAGCCCGGGCCGCGGCAGATGGGCGTGGTCATGAAGAAGGCCACCGCCGCCGCCGAGGGGCGCGCCGAGGGCGGCCGGGTGGCGGCGGCGGTGAAGAAGCTGCTCATCGGCTGAACCTGTTTCCGCAGTTCGACAAAACCTGTGCGCGGGAAACTTCGTTCTAGCGAGGTTTCCCGCGCACAGGGCGCTACTTGGTGGTCTTCCGCTTCGAGACGGTGCGCGTCGTCGTCTTCGGCGGGGTCTTGCGGGCGGCCGCGGGCTTCTTCGCGGCCGCCTTCTTCGGCGGGGCCTTGAGGCGACGTTCGGCGAGCAGCTCCGAGGCGCGCTCGTCCGTGATTTCCTCGACCGAGTCCCCCTTGCGGAGCGACGCGTTCGTCTCGCCGTCGGTGACGTACGGGCCGAACCGGCCGTCCTTGATCACCATCGGCTTGTCCGTGGCCGTGTCCTTGCCCAGCTCGCGCAGCGGCGGGGTCTTCGCCGCGGAGCCGCGGCCGCGCTGCTTCGGCTGCTTGTAGATCTCCAGCGCCTCGTCGAGCGTGACCGTGAACAGCTGGTCCTCCGAGGAGAGCGACCGCGAGTCCGTGCCCTTCTTCAGGTACGGGCCGTAGCGGCCGTTCTGCGCGGTGATCTCGTCCCCGCTGTCCGGGTCCTTGCCGACGAGCCGGGGCAGCGACAGCAGCTTGAGCGCGTCGTCGAGCGTCACGGACTCCACGGACATGCTCTTGAACAGTGAGCCCGTGCGCGGCTTGGTCTTGGCCTTCTTCGCCGCGGCTGCCTCCTCCTCGGAGAGCAGCTCGGTGACGTACGGACCGAACCGGCCCTCCTTCGCGACGATCTCGTGCCCGGTCACCGGGTCCGTGCCGAGCGTGCGGCCCTCCTGCGGCACCGAGAACAGCTGCTCGGCGATCTCCGCGGTGAGCTCGTCCGGGGGCAGGTCCTCGGGCAGGTTCGCGCGCTGCGTCTTCGGCTTGCCCTCGTCGTCGGTCTCGCCGGTGGCCCGCTCCATGTACGGGCCGTAGCGCCCGACGCGGACCACGACGTCGCGCCCCTCGGCGTCGGTGAACAGCGGGATCGAGTTGATCGTGCGGGCGTCGATCTCCTCGAGGTTCACCCCGACCAGCTTCTTCAGCCCGCCGGCGCGTGCCACCGAGCCCTCGGCGCTGGTTCCGTCGCCGAAGTAGAAGCCGTTCAGCCACGCGTTGCGGGTGAAGTTGCCCGACGCGATGGAGTCCAGCTCGTCCTCCATGGCGGCGGTGAAGTCGTAGTCCACCAACCGGCCGAAGTGGTGCTCGAGCAGCCCGACCACCGAGAACGCGACCCACGACGGGACGAGCGCGGAGCCCTTCTTCCAGACGTAGCCGCGGTCCTGGATGGTCTTGATGATCGACGCGTACGTCGACGGCCGGCCGATACCCAGCTCCTCGAGCTGCTTGACCAGGCTCGGCTCGGTGAAGCGGGCCGGCGGGTTGGTCGAGTGGCCCTCGGGGGTGAGCTCGGCGGCGGTGATGACCTGGCCCTCGGTGAGCTCCGGAAGCCGGGACTCGGCGTCGTCCGCCTGGCCGCCGGTCTGGTCGTCGACCGTCTCGACGTAGGCCTTCAGGAAGCCCGGGAACGTGATCGTGCGGCCGGAGGTGGCGAACACGACGTCCTCGCCGGTCGCCGCGCTGCCGTTGATCCGGATGCTGACCGTGGTGCCGCGCGCGTCGGCCATCTGCGAGGCGACGGTGCGCTGCCAGATCAGCTCGTAGAGCCGGAAGTCGTCCCCGTCGACCTCGCGGGCGATCTCGCCCGGGGTCCGGAACGTCTCGCCGGCCGGCCGGATGGCCTCGTGGGCCTCCTGCGCGTTCTTGACCTTCCGCGTGTACTGCCGCGGCGCGGACGGGACGTAGGAGTCCCCGTACAGCTCGCGGGCCTGGGCGCGGGCGGCCGCGATCGCGGACTCGGACAGCGTGGTCGAGTCCGTACGCATGTAGGTGATGTAGCCGTTCTCGTACAGCCGCTGCGCGCCGCGCATCGTGCGCTCGGCGGAGAACCGGAGCTTGCGGCCGGCCTCCTGCTGCAGCGTCGAGGTCATGAACGGGGCGTACGGCTTGCGGGAGTACGGCTTCGACTCGACGGACGCGACGGTCAAGTCCCGGCCCTCGAGGGACTCCGCCAGCCGGCGGGCACTCGCCTCGTCGAGGACGCGGACCTCGTCGTTCTTCAGCCGACCGTCCGGCCCGAAGTCCCGACCGGTCGCGACGCGGCTGCCGTCGACGCTGACCAGGCGCGAGCCGAACTGGCGCGGGGTGGCCTGGGCGCCGGCGTCCATGGTCGCGGCGATGTCCCAGTAGCCGGCGGAGACGAACGCCATCCGCTCACGCTCGCGCTGCACGATCAGCCGGGTCGCGACGGACTGCACGCGGCCCGCCGACAGCTTCGGCATGACCTTCTTCCACAGCACGGGGGAGACCTCGTAGCCGTAGAGCCGGTCCAGGATGCGCCGCGTCTCCTGCGCGTCGACGAGGTCCTGGTCCAGGTCCCGCAGGTTCTCCGCGGCGGCCCGGATCGCGGTCTCGGTGATCTCGTGGAAGACCATCCGGCGCACGGGGACCGTCGGGCGCAGGGTGTCCAGCAGGTGCCAGGCGATCGCCTCGCCCTCACGGTCCGGGTCCGTCGCGAGGAGGAGCTCGTCGACGCCCTTGAGTAGGTCCTTGAGCTCGGCGACCTTGCCCTTCTTCTCCGGCGTCACGATGTAGAGGGGGTGGAACTGGTTGTCGACGTCCACGCCGAGCCGGGCCCAGCTCTCGCCCTTGTACTTGGCGGGGACGTCCGCGGCACCGCGCGGCAGGTCCCGGATGTGCCCGACGGAGGACTCGACGACGTAGTCGTCGCCCAGGTAGGGGGCGATCTTCTTGGCCTTGGTGGGCGACTCCACGATCACGAGCCTGCGCATCGGACGCCCGGTGTCCGTGGACGCGGGCGTGCCGGTGCGGCGGCCACCACTGGCCGCTCGGGTGCGCTTCGAGGCAGGTGCCACGACGCCGTCGGCGCTCGTGTCGCTGTCCTCGGAGCTCGTCGTTCGGGTTGCCACCTTGGTCCTACTCCATCCCTCCGGGCGCGCCGCCGTCCGGCTCGCGCCCGCCGCTCGGACCCGTTCCGATACGGATCCGCCAGTATCCCCGAACCGGGGACCTCGGCCGCCACGGTCGCACACCGACGCTGTGTATCGCATCGGTCACACCGTGAGCGGAACGTGACGAGCGGGAGCGTAACCGGCGCGTCAAGCGATGTTCCGCCCCCAGTACCGGGGCCATTCGGCCGCCGGAACGCCCCCGGGGGGTGCCCCGACGAGCTCGGCGAGCCGCTGCATGCGGCGTGTTCCACTGATTCGCAACGCCGGCCCGGCGGCCCGGCATTCCCGCGGGGCGGGTGGCGGGACACCGGCCCCGTCGAGGTCCGGGACGTGGAGGGTTGTCGCGTCCGTCGCGATGACGCCGTGCCCGGACGGCTGCTCCGGCCCACGGGTTCGGACGGCGACGGGCCGGGGCCTGTCGGGTGCCGCCCGGTCCGGGCGCGGGGCGGACGCGCCGCCGCCGATCACGGTTCCGGACTCGTCCTCGTCGATCGGCCAGTCCTCCGCCGACCAGTGATCCTCCGGCCAGTCCTGCTCGGGCCAGCCACCGTCGGTCCAGTCCGGGCCCGGCCCGTCAGCGGGGTTGCGGTCGACGGGGTTGCGGTCGGCGAGGTGCCGGTGGGCCGGCGTCCGGCCGGCGTCGTGCGGGTGCTCCTCGGGGTTCCCGTCGTGGGCCGGGTGCTCGCCGGTCGGCGGAAGCCCGGGCCGGTTGACGGATCCGGATCCGGCCGCCGCGGCCGGCTCGGGGGCCGGGAGCAGCAGCGGGCCGAGCGTGCCGTGCCGGGCGCAGGGGCGGGTGCCCCCGCACGTCGGGGAACCCGCCCGGGCCGGCGGTAACCCGACCCGGGTGGCGGCGGCGATGAGCCGCTCGTGGGTCCAGGGCGCGTCCGGGTCGAGCAGCAGCAGGTAGCCGCCCCGATCGTCCGCCAGACCCGCGACGAGGCTCCACAGCCGCAGCAGCGTGCCGTCGAGCTGCAGGTCCGAAGGCACGACCTTGCGCCCGTCCGGCCCGGTCCACGCGGCGGCGAGCTCCGCGAGGTCCCGGCGGTAGGTGGTGCGGAGCTCCGGACTGCCGCACAAAGCGACGCCGACCTCGAGCGGGATCGACCGCGCCGCGGCCTCGGCACGCAGCTCCGGAACCCGGGACTCGTCCGCCACGACGACGCTCAGCCGCGCCGTGTCACCCGCGCCGAACCGGCTGATCCGCCCCGGGCCGCACAGCAGCCCGGCCAGGTCCCCGAGCCCGGCCGGCCTGGCGTCGGAGGAGAAGAGGGACAGCTGCGCCACAGGCGCGATGATAGAACATGCGTTCGATCTTCGGGAGTACGACGCGCCGGGCGGTAGTGAAGATCAGCCGGGCGGGTCAGCCGGGAGGGGCGAGGGACTGCAGTTTCTGGCAGTTCGCCGCCTGTCCGGCCGCCTTGTCCAGGCGCGGGGAGGCCTTGAGGTTCCCGATCGCGTCCGGGGCGGTGACCTCGTTCAGGCTCTTCTCGGCCTCGCTCAGGGCCCCCTGGAACGAGGCGATGTCGTTCGGGTTCGCCGCGTCGACCTTGGCCTTGGCGGCCCCGACGTCGCCGTCCAGCTTCTTCAGGCCGTCGCTGATGGTCGTGACGGTCTCGTCGCCGCCGCTGACCGGGGACCGACCGACCGCGCCCAGCTGCGTCTGGCTCTGCTCCAGGCCGGTGACGGTGGAGCCGAGGTAGTCCGACAGCCGCTGCTTGATCGTCGGCAGGTCCAGCCGGCCGGCGAAGTCCGGCGCGCTGAGCGCCGGGGTGGTGTAGGTGAGGACGGCGCCGCAGACCCTGTCGACCCAGGCGACGGGATCGCTGCCCGGCCCCTCGGTGGGCTGGGGCGCAGGGTCCGCGGCGGGGACCCCGGCGACGACGGACGAGCAGCCGCCGCCGAACAGCAGCGCGCCGACGACGGCGGCCACGGCGACCCGGGACGGGCGCGGCGTCAGCGGCACGGACCGCCTCCTGTCTCCTCGCGGCGCCCCGGCCGGGCCGGGGCGCACGATCAGCACGACGGCTCGACCCTATACGGGGCGCGCCGCGAGGGTCTGCACGTCAGCCGCCGGAGCCCCCCGGTGCGGCCTGTCGGAGACGCTCGCAGGCGGGGGCCCGATCGGCCGCGGCGCTGAGCTCGGGCGTCCCCCGCAGGTCGTCGCCGGTGGGGATGCGCAGCTGGTCCAGCGGCGCGAGGGCGGCGGGCAGGCCGTCGCGGACCGCGTCCGCGGAGGTGGTGCCGAGGGCGTCGACGGCGGCCCGGGCGCTGCGGAACGCCTCGCGGTACTGCCGGAGCCGGTCGCCCAACCCGATCACCGCGTCGTCCCCGCCGTCGACGGGGGACGGGCCGAGCCGGCCGAGGCCCGAGGCCGTGGCGTCGAGCGCCGTGAGGGTGGTGTCGAGGTGGCGGCGCAGCTCCCGGGCCTGCGCGACCGGCTCGGCCTTCGCGGCGGGCGTGGTCCGGGCCGCCTCCAGGAAGGGACGAGTGGTGTCGCAGAGCCGGCCGGTCCACACCACGGTGTCGTCCTGCGGGTTCGCTGTGCAGCCGGCGACACCGAGGGCGAGCACGGCTGCGGCGGCGGCCGGCAGCAGGCGGCGTCGCATCCGGCTTCCCTCCCCGCTTCCCACCCGGCGGACCGTAGCGGCCCGGAACGGCGAGAGGCCGCCCGCCCCGGAGGGGGACGGACGGCCTCTCGGTACCGCTCCGACCTGCCACGCCGGCGGTGCCGGCGCCGCAGGGCACTCAGCCGACGGTGGTGTCCGCCGGGGTGTCCGCGATCTGCGACGACCGCCGCTTCGACACCACGACCGCCGCGACGATCACCGCGACCGCGACCAGCGCGATCACGATGCGCACGGGCGTCGACGCCGAGTCCCCGACCGAGAACGTCACGACGGCCGGGGCGATCAGCACGGAGACCAGGTTCATCACCTTGATCAGCGGGTTGATCGATGGGCCGGCCGTGTCCTTGAACGGGTCCCCGACGGTGTCGCCGATGACGGTGGCCTCGTGCGCGGGCGAGCCCTTGCCGCCGTGGTTGCCGTCCTCGACCAGCTTCTTCGCGTTGTCCCACGCGCCACCGGAGTTGGCCAGGAAGATGGCCATCAACGTGCCGGTGGCGATGGCGCCGGCCAGGTAGCCGGCCAGCGGGCCGACGCCGAGTCCGAAGCCGACCGCGATCGGCGCGAAGATCGCCAGCAGGCCGGGGGTGGCCAGCTCGCGCAGCGAGTCCCGGGTGCAGATGTCGACCACGCGGCCGTACTCCGGCCGCACGGTGCCCTCCATGATCCCGGGGTTCTCCCGGAACTGGCGGCGCACCTCGAAGACGATCGCGCCCGCCGCGCGGGTCACCGCGTTGATCGCGAGCCCGGAGAACATGAACACCACCGACGCGCCGATGATCACACCGACCAGGGTGTTCGGGGCGAACACCTCGCTGGCGAACCCGGTGCCCGCGTCCGCCAGCGCGACGCCGGCCTTGGCCAACGCGACGTTGATCGCGTCGCGGTAGGAGCCGAACAGCGCCGTCGCGGCGAGCACCGCCGTGGCGATCGCGATGCCCTTGGTGATCGCCTTGGTGGTGTTCCCGACCGCGTCGAGCTCGGTGAGGATGTCCACGCCGTCCCCCTTGACGTCGCCCGACATCTCCGCGATGCCCTGCGCGTTGTCCGCGACCGGGCCGAACGTGTCCATCGCGACGATGACGCCGACCGTGGTGAGCAGGCCGGTGCCGGCGAGGGCCACGGCGAACAGCGCGACCGTGATCGAGCCGGTGGCCAGCGTGAATGCGCCGAACACGGCGGCGCTGATCACCAGCGCGGTGTAGACGGCGGACTCGAAGCCGATGGAGATGCCGGACAGGATGACCGTCGCGGCACCGGTCAGGGACGACTTGCCGACGTCCTGCACCGGCTTGTCCTCGGTGCCGGTGAAGTAGCCGGTCAGCTTGAGGATGGCCGCCGCGAGCACGATGCCGATGATCACGGCGATGGTGGCGATGACCCGGGGGTCGCTGCCTGCCATGTCCGCGACGACCGTGGTGTCCGTCGGCCCGTTCAGCGCGGCGAAGCTGCCCGGGAGGTAGACGAACGCGGCGACCGCGCAGAGCACCGCGGAGACGACCGCGGAGATGTAGAAGCTGCGGTTGATCGTCTTGAGGCTGCCCTCGTTCGCCCGGGTCCGGGTGATGTAGACGCCGAGCACCGCGGTCAGGACACCGATCGCGGGGATGATCAGCGGGAAGAGCAGGCCCTGGAGGCCGAAGGCGGCGGTACCGAGGATGAGCGCGGCGACCAGCGTCACCGCGTAGGACTCGAAGAGGTCCGCGGCCATACCGGCGCAGTCGCCGACGTTGTCGCCGACGTTGTCCGCGATGGTCGCGGCGTTGCGCGGGTCGTCCTCGGGGATGCCCTGCTCGACCTTGCCGACCAGGTCCGCGCCGACGTCCGCGGCCTTGGTGAAGATGCCGCCGCCGACACGCATGAACATCGCCAGTAGGGCGGCGCCGAAGCCGAAGCCCTCCAGCACCTTGGGCGCCTGTCCGGCGTAGACGAGCACGACGAGGGCCGCCCCGAAGAGCCCCAGGCCGACGGTGAACATGCCGACGACGCCACCGGTGCGGAACGCGATCCTGGTCGCCTTCTCCCGCCCGCCGGGCTCGTTGGACGCCGCGGCGACCCGGATGTTCGCCCGCGTCGCGAGCCACATGCCGAGGTAGCCGATGGTCGCCGAGAAGACGGCACCGATGATGAAGAAGATCGAGCGCCCTATTCGTTCTCCGAGGTCGTCCGCCGGTAGGGCGAAGAGCAGCAGGAACACGACGACGACGAAGCCGCCGAGGGTCTTGAACTGCCGGTTGAGATACGCTGCGGCGCCTTCCTGGACCGCTCGGCCGATCTCCTGCATCTTCGGGGTGCCGTCGCCGGCGGCGAGGACCTCCCGCAGGAGCGTGTAGCCGATCGCCAGTGCGACGAGCGCGACCACCGCGACCACGCCGACTATGACGCGGTCACCCCCTCCGAGCTCGAGGCCCTGGGCGAGGGTCATGGCGGACACGGACATCCGTCCTCCTGAGTTCGCGTGACTTCTCACGCCAGGGCCGGCCGCGGCGGTTCTGGACTGCGTGACGGCTTCCCTGACGTCGATCGCACCCGTCGGCGCTGGTGGGCGTCGCGGGTGTGTGCAGTGTAAGAGTGTGGTGGATCTCCCACGTGAGAGGGAGGTCACGCGAAGATCGAATCGTTGTCGTGATGAAACACACACGGATTCGACTGGCTCCTCCGGCCGGGCTCTATCATCGTTGAACCTGAAATGATCAGAGGCCGCAACGTCCGCGGGATCCGAGGACTGGGCCTCCTGCTGGCGGCGGCAGGGCTCCTCACGATCCCGATCGCCGAGTCCGACGAACTCACCGCGGACGCGCGGTCCCGCCTGTCCGCGCCCACCCCCCGGGCGCGCCGAAGCCCGGTGACACCCTGCGCCTGTCCGCGCCCGCCCCGTCGGTGGTGACCGCCCCCGAAGCGCAGCCCGAACCCGAGTTCGAGACCGGGCTGGCGGACGCCGCGGTCGCCGCGGCGCAGGCCGTCGTGTCCGGGGGCACCGAGCTCGCGGTCGCGGTGCTGGACCGCGCCATTCGGACGACCGGTTCGTCGTCGCGCTGCTGAGCGTTTAGCCCCGGATCCGTGGCTGGGCCGGTGCCCGGGAGGAGCTGACCACCGTGGCCATCTCGCTGGCCGGGGCCCTCACCTGACGCCTCCCCGGCGGAAGTGTCGGCGCTGTGTGCGAGGG
>NZ_JAODNI010000134.1 GCF_025465255.1 Pseudonocardia sp. | reverse complement strand
CCGCCGCGCCCGCCGAGACCGCCGCGCCCGCCGAGAACGAGGGCAGCCGTCGCCGGCAGACCCGTCGTCGCGGCGGCGAGCAGAACGGCACGGTGAGCGCCGCGGAGAGCGCGGAGATCGCCGCGGCCGCCGCGGCCGCCACCCCGGAGAAGGTCGAGCGCGACCCGAGCGGTCGCGGCAACCGCAACCGCAACGACAACCGTGGCGAGCGCACCGACGGCAACGCCCGGGGCGACCGCACCGACAACCGTGGTGACCGGGACAACCGGGGCGACCGTGGGGACCGCGACAACCGTGGCGACCGCGGGGACCGGGACGGCAGCGGCCGCGACGACAACCGCGGCGGCAACAACCGCGGTGACAACCGCAACGACCGCACCAACGACCGGAACGACCGGGCGGCCCGCAACAACGACCGCATGGACGACTCGGACGACGACGGTGACGGCCGCGGCCGCCGCGGGCGCCGCTTCCGGGACCGTCGCCGCGGTCGGGACCGTGACGGCGGCGGCCGTGGCCAGGGCGGCACGAACAACGTCGACACCGAGGTCCGCGACGACGACGTGCTCCTGCCCGTCGCCGGCATCGTGGACATCCTGGACAACTACGCGTTCGTCCGGACCACCGGCTACCTGTCCGGCCCGAACGACGTCTACGTGTCCCTGTCGATGGTCCGCAAGTACGGTCTGCGCCGCGGTGACGCGATCACCGGCGCCGTCCGGCAGGCCCGCGAGGGCGAGCAGTCGCGCCAGAAGTTCAACCCGCTGGTGCGCATCGACACCCTCAACGGCGGGAGCCCGGAGGACGGGCGCAACCGCGCGGAGTTCACCAAGCTCACCCCGCTCTACCCGAACGAGCGGCTGCGCCTGGAGACCGAGCCGTCGAAGCTGACGACCCGCGTCATCGACCTGGTCATGCCGATCGGCAAGGGGCAGCGTGCGCTGATCGTCTCGCCGCCCAAGGCCGGCAAGACGATGGTGCTGCAGTCGATCGCCAACGCGATCACGACGAACAACCCCGAGTGCCACCTGATGGTCGTCCTCGTCGACGAGCGGCCGGAAGAGGTCACGGACATGCAGCGCTCGGTGAAGGGCGAGGTCATCGCCTCCACCTTCGACCGGCCGCCGTCGGACCACACCGCCGTCGCCGAGCTCGCCATCGAGCGCGCGAAGCGCCTGGTGGAGATGGGACACGACGTCGTCGTCCTGCTGGACTCGATCACCCGCCTGGGCCGCGCCTACAACCTGGCCGCCCCCGCGTCGGGCCGGATCCTCTCCGGTGGTGTCGACTCGACGGCCCTGTACCCGCCGAAGCGGTTCCTCGGCGCGGCGCGCAACATCGAGGACGGCGGCTCGCTGACCATCTTCGCCACCGCGCTGGTCGAGACCGGGTCGACGATGGACACGGTGATCTTCGAGGAGTTCAAGGGCACGGGCAACGCCGAACTCAAGCTCGACCGCAAGATCGCCGACAAGCGGGTCTTCCCGGCCATCGACGTCGACGCCTCCGGCACCCGCAAGGAGGAGCTGCTGATGTCGCCCGACGAGTTCGCGGTGAGCGTCAAGCTCCGCCGGGTGCTCTCGGCTCTGGACCACCAGCAGGCCATCGACCTGGTGCTCGGCCAGCTGCGCAAGACGCGCACGAACATCGAGTTCCTGATGCAGGTGGCCAAGACGACCCCCGGCAACAAGAACGACGACGACTGATCAGGTCGTGACAGCCTCCGGGCCCGGTGGGAACACCCGCCGGGCCCGGATGGTTGAATAGCACGTCAACGCATCTGGTTCCGGTTCACCAACAGTCGGGGGCTCCGCCCCCGACACCCCCGAAGAGATTCGGGCAGTAGGACCCGGCGGCCATCTCGAGAGGAAACACACCATGCGTGAGGGTATTCACCCCCAGTACGTCGAGACCCAGGTCACCTGTAGCTGTGGGAACTCGTTCACCACGCGCAGCACGAAGGCCAGCGGCTCGATCACCACGGAGACCTGCTCCGCCTGCCACCCGTTCTACACGGGCAAGCAGCGGATCCTGGACTCCGGTGGCCGCGTCGCGCGCTTCGAGGCCCGCTACGGCAAGCGCGCCGCCAAGTAGCACCCGCAACGGCGCCCGTCCACCCTCACCGGTGGCCGGGCGCCGTTCGCATGTCAGGGGTAGTGGGAGCCTGTCAGGGGCAGGACGGACTGTCAGGGCAGGGACGGAAGGAAGGCAGGACGATGGCGGCAGCACCGGCCGGACACACGGGCGTCGACGCGCTGGTCGACGAGCACGCGGAGCTGGAACACCGGCTCGCGGACCCCGCGGTGCACGCCGACCCCGCCGTCGCCCGGAAGCTGGGCCGCCGCTACGCCGAGCTCGGCCCGGTCGTCGCGGTCGCCCGGGAGCTGGCGTCGTCGCGGGCGGACGTCGAGACCGCCCGTGAGCTGGCCGCCGAGGACCCGACGTTCGCCGCCGAGGCCGAGGAGCTGGCCGGGCGCATCACCGCGCTGGAGACGAAGCTCGCCGAGCTGCTCGTCCCGCGGGACCCGCACGACAGCGACGACCTCGTCATGGAGGTCAAGTCCGGCGAGGGCGGCGAGGAGTCCGCGCTGTTCGCCGGGGACCTCGTGCGCATGTACCTGCGCTTCGCCGAGCGCCGCGGGTGGAAGGCCGAGATCCTCGACGCCAACGAGTCCGACCTCGGCGGGTACAAGGACGTCACGGTGCTGGTGAAGTCCCGTACGCCCACCCCCGACGGCGTGTGGTCCGCCCTGAAGTTCGAGGGCGGTGTGCACCGCGTCCAGCGCGTGCCCGTCACCGAGTCCCAGGGCCGCATCCACACCTCCGCCGCCGGCGTCCTCGTCTACCCGGACACCGGCAAGGACGCGGACGTCGAGATCGACGAGAACGACCTGCGCGTGGACGTGTTCCGCTCGTCCGGGCACGGCGGGCAGAGCGTCAACACCACGGACTCCGCGGTCCGGATCACCCACCTCCCCACGGGCATCGTCGTGAGCTGCCAGAACGAGCGCTCACAGCTGCAGAACCGGGCCCGCGCGATGGAGGTCCTGCGGTCCCGGCTGCAGGCGCTGCACGAGGCGGAGCTGGCCGCGCAGGCGTCGGCGGAGCGGAAGTCGCAGATCCGCACCGTGGACCGGTCGGAGCGGATCCGCACGTACAACTTTCCGGAGAACCGGATCTCGGACCACCGGATCGGCTACAAGGCGCACAACCTCTCCACGGTCCTCGACGGCGAGCTCGACGACCTGGTGGCTGCGCTCGCGAAGGCGGAGCGGTCCGAGGCGATCGCGGCGGCCGAGGAGCGGTCGTGACCCCGGCTTCCCCGCCGTTCCGGAGGGCCGCGTGACCAAGCAGCCGCTCCGGCTCGCGATCGCCGAGGCCCAGCGGATGCTCGCGGCGGCGGGAATCGAGTCGCCCCGGGTGGACGCGGAGATCCTCGCGGCGCACGTCGTGGGCGTCGAGCGGGGGCGGCTGATGATGAAGCCGCTGGTCGAGCCGGAGGTCGTCGAGGCGTACCGGAGGCTCGTCGTCCGGCGGGCCGCGCGCGAGCCGTTGCAGCACGTGCTCGGCACCGCCGTCCTCGGGCCGGTCACGGTGGCCGTCGGGCCGGGGGTGTTCACGCCGCGACCGGAGACCGAACTGCTGCTCGAGTGGGGCCTCAAGGCGATCGCGGACGTGCCGAACCCCCTGGTCGTGGACCTGTGCACCGGTTCGGGGGCGCTCGCGCTGGCCTTCGCGGCCAGCCGCCCGGAGGCCCGGGTGCACGCCGTCGAGGCGGACCACGCGGCGCTGAGCTGGGCCGCCCGCAACGTCGACACGCACGTCGCCGCCGGCGGGACCCCGGTCACGCTGCACCACGCGGACGTGCGCTGGAACGACCTGCTCGTCGAGCTCGAGGCGAAGGTGGACCTGGTGGTCTGCAACCCGCCCTACGTCCCGGACCACACCCCGGTGCCCCCGGAGGTGTCCGAGTGGGACCCGCCGGGCGCGGTCTTCGGCGGCCCGGACGGCCTGGAGATCATCCCCGCGGTGATCGCCGCGGCAGCGGGCCTGCTGCGCTACGGCGGTGGGCTCGCGATCGAGCACGACGACACCCACGGCGAGGCCGTCCCCGAGCTCCTGCGCAGGCGGAAGGTGCTGGCCGACGTCGTCGAGCACACGGACCTGGCCGGCCGGCCGCGGTTCGCGACGGCCCGGCGGGTGCCCGTTCGCTGACGCCGTCCCGGGCGGTCGTACGCTCCGGAACCGTGACCCAGCCCGACACCCCGCCCACCTTCGACTGCGCGGACCCCGACGCCCGTGTCGCCGGCCTCGAGGCCGCGGCCCGCGCCGTCCGCGCTGGTCAGCTCGTCGTCCTGCCCACGGACACGGTCTACGGCCTGGGCTGCGACGCCTTCTCCGCCACCGCGGTCCGCGCCCTGCTGGCGGCGAAGCACCGCGGCCCGGACATGCCGGTCCCGGTGCTGATCGGTTCCTGGTCGACGATCGACGGCCTGGTCCTCGGCGTCCCCGCCACGGCCCGCGCGCTGATCGAGGCGTTCTGGCCGGGCGGGCTGTCGCTCGTCCTGCCGCACGCGCCGTCGCTGAGCTGGGACCTCGGGTCGACGCGCGGCACGGTCATGCTGCGGATGCCGCTGCACCCGGTGGCGCTGGAGCTGCTGCGGGACGTCGGGCCGATGGCGGTGTCCAGCGCGAACATCTCCGGGAGGATGCCCGCGACCAGCGCCGCCGAGGCCGTGGACCAGCTGGGCTCGTCCGTCTCGGTGTACCTCGACGGCGGCCCGTCCGGGGAGCCCGTGGCGAGCACGATCGTCGACCTGACCGGAACGGCCCCGCGCATCCTCCGGGAAGGGGAGATCACCGCTGCGCAGGTGGCGGAGGTGCTGGGCCGCGAGGTCCCCGTCGCCTAGGCCCTCCGCCGCTCACGCGGCCGGGGAGGGCAGCCCGACCTCCGCCGCGAGGCGGGAGACCACGTGGTCGAAGTGCGCCTCGTGGTCGTCGACCACATTGTTCGTGTGGCCGAAGAGCTCGAAGGTCACCGCACCGAACAGGCTGGACCAGGCGAGGATCGCGCGGCTGCCGATCCCGGTGCCCTCCGGCAGGCCCAGGTCCGCGAGCAGGCCGGGGTGCAGGGCGGCGTCCACGTCGTCGCCCAGAGGTGCGACGGCGCCGGAGGTCAGCCCGTCGGCCAGGATCCGGCAGAGCAGCACCCCGACCCGGCCCGCCGGGGCGATCGTGGCCTGCGGGGCGGTGTAGCCGGGGACGGGGGAGCCGTAGAGCAGCGCGTACTCGTGCGGGCGGGACAGCGCCCACTCCCGGACGGCCCGGCACGCGGCGCGCCACCGGCCCGGCAGGTCCTCCCGCGCGACGGCGGCCTCGGCCTGCTCGGCGGCCTCGCCCAGCGCGTCGTAGCCCTCGACGAGGAGCGTCGTGAGCAGGTCGTCCCGGCTGGGGAAGTAGCGGTAGACCGCGGAGGAGACCATGCCGAGCTCGCGCGCGACGGCGCGCAGGGACAGCGCCGCGGCGCCCGAGGACGCGAGATGCTGCCGGGCGACGTCGACGATCTCGGCCGTCAGCTGGGCCCGGACGCGGGCCCGTGCGGTGCGGGGTGCGGACGGACGCGCAGGGCTCTCGGACGGCGGCACGGACGCAGCATGGCACCGTGCGAGAGCAGCGGCAACGCATCAGAGCGCCGATCCACGACGCGCGGCCGGTCCGGAGGGTCGCCGCAGGTAGCCTGGTGCACCGTGAGCCAGCCCAGCGAGACGACCAGCCCGGACGTACCGTTCTGGGGCCCGGACTTCGGTGCCTTGCAGGGGGAGGACCCCGAGATCGCGGGCGTCGTGCTCGGTGAGCTCGAGCGGCTCCGCGGCGGCCTCCAGCTCATCGCGAGCGAGAACCTCACGAGCCCGGCCGTCCTCGCGGCCCTGGGCTCCACGCTGTCGAACAAGTACGCCGAGGGCTATCCCGGCCGGCGCTACTACGGCGGCTGCCAGGTCGTGGACCAGGCCGAGGAGATCGGCAACGCGCGCACGAAGGCGCTCTTCGGCGCCGAGCACGTCAACCTGCAACCGCACTCCGGGGCGAGCGCGAACCTCGCCGCCTACGCCGCCTTCGCGCGCCCCGGCGACACGGTGCTGGCCATGGACCTCAAGCAGGGTGGCCACCTCACCCACGGCAGCAAGGTGAACTTCTCCGGCCTCTGGTTCCACGCCGTGTCGTACACGGTGCGCGAGGACTCGGAGCTCATCGACTACGACCAGGTCCGGGACCTGGCGCTGCAGCACCGGCCGAAGATCATCATCGCCGGTGCGACGGCGTACCCGCGGCTCATCGACTTCGCGCTCTTCCGCGAGATCGCGGACGAGGTCGGCGCCGTCCTGATGGTCGACGCGGCGCACTTCATCGGCCTCGTCGCCGGCCAGGCGATCCCGTCGCCGGTGCCGTTCGCAGACATCGTCACGGCCACCACGCACAAGGTCCTGCGCGGCCCGCGCGGCGGCATGATCCTCTGCCGGGAGGAGCACGCGAAGGCGATCGACAAGGCCGTCTTCCCGTTCTCGCAGGGCGGCCCGCTGATGCACGCGGTCGCGGCCAAGGCCGTCGCGATGCGGGAGGCGGCGCAGCCGGAGTACCAGGCCTACGCCAACCAGGTCGTCTCCAATGCGCAGGCCCTGGCCAAGAGCCTCGAGGCCGAGGGCATGCGCGCGGTGTCCGGCGGCACGGACACCCATCTCGCGCTGATCGACCTGCGGCCGATCGGCGTCACCGGCGGGGACGCCGAGACGCGCTGCGACCTCGCGCGGATCACGCTGAACAAGAACGCGGTCCCCTACGACCCGGCCCCGCCGATGAAGCCGTCCGGCATCCGGGTCGGCTCGCCGAGCGTCACCACCCAGGGGATGGTCGAGCAGGACATGGCCGAGATCGGGTTGCTCCTGGCCCGTGCGGTCAAGGCGGAGCACGGGACGCCCGCGGGCGACCGGGAGCTGTCCGACGTCGCCGAGGCGGTATCCACGCTGGTGTCGCGGGCCCCCGCCTACCCGCGCGGCTGACCGGGCGTACCGACGATGGTCCCGCTCGTCGCGGCCCAGTCCTTCGGGCTGGGCCTGCCGATCCGCGAGTACCTCCTCGCGGGGCTGACCGCCGCCGTCGTCACGTTCCTGCTCACCGGCCTGGTCCGGGTGCTCGCCCTCAAGCTCGGCGCCGTCGCCTGGCCCCGGGGCCGCGACGTCCACGTGACCCCGACGCCCCGCTGGGGCGGCCTCGCGATGCTCGGCGGCGTCCTCGGCGGGATCGGCCTGGCCGCCCAGCTCCCCGCCCTGCGGCTCGCCTTCGACTACTCCACCGACGTCCAGGGCGTCCTCCTGGCGGCCTTGCTCATCGTCGCGGTCGGCGCGCTCGACGACCGGTTCGAGCTCGACGCGCTCACCAAGTTCGCCGGCCAGCTCACCGCAGCCGGGGTGCTGATCCTCTTCGGCGTGCAGTGGTCCGTCTTCTGGATCCCGTGGGGCGGCGGCGGGAGCGGCATCTCCGGCTCGCTGCTCGTCCTCGGCCCGGAGCAGGGCGTCCTGCTGACCGTGCTGATCACCGTGGCCCTGGTCAACGCCATGAACTTCGTCGACGGCCTCGACGGGCTGGCCGCCGGCCTGGGCCTGATCTCGGCCGCCGCCACCGGGGTGTTCGCGATCGGGCTGGTGCAGCAGAACGGCAACGATGCAACGGCCTACCCGCCGGCGCTGCTCGCCTCCGTGCTCGCCGGGGCGTGCCTGGGGTTCCTGCCGCACAACTTCAACCCGGCCCGGATCTTCATGGGCGACTCGGGCTCCATGCTGATCGGTCTGATGCTCGCCGCGGTCACCACCAGCGCGTCGGGCAAGCTCGCCATCTCCACCACCACCGACGGCACCGATATCCTGGCCCTGCTGGCGCCGGTCATCGTGCTCGCCGCGGTGGTGTTCGTGCCCCTGCTGGACCTGTTGATGGCCGTCGTGCGGCGGACGCGCGCGGGCATGAGCCCGTTCGCGCCGGACAAGATGCACCTGCACCACCGGCTGCTCGAGATCGGGCACAGCCACCGGCGGGCGGTCCTGCTGATCTACCTGTGGGCGGCGGTCCTGGCGTTCGGCGCGGTGGCGCTGGCCCTGATCGGCGACCCGTTCTTCGTGCTCTGGGCGGTCGCGGTGGGGCTCGGGGTGGCCGTGCTGGCCTCCCTGGTCCCGCGGGCGCGCAACCGGACCCGTACGCCGCCGCCGAGCCCCCTGCCCCCGGGTCCGTTGTCAGGGCCCGGACCCGAACCCCGGAGATGAGACGACGATGAGCAGCGAGACCCCTCCCGACGACACCGCCGGCGGCGCGCCCGCCCAGGCCCCGCACGTGAAGACCGTGCTGAAGCTGGCGAAGGCGATGCAGCGCACCGCCGTCCTCGTCGCCGTGCCGCTCGCGGTGATCGCGGTCGTGCTGTCCGCGGTGTTGCGGGGGACCGGCGGGCTGATCGGCTCGCTGATCGGCGCGGTCCTCGGCCTGGCGCTCGGGTTCATCGGCACGGCCGTCATGCGCGGCACCGCGCAGACGACCCCGGCCGGGGTGATGATCGGTGCGATGACGTCCTTCGCCGGCAAGTTCGTGGTGTTGCTGGTGTTCCTGTTGGTCTTCCGGGACACCACCCTGTTCGACAACCGGACGTTCGCATTCACCCTGCTGGCCGTGACGTTGGGCTGGGTGGCGGGCGAGGTGGTCGGATTCATCCGTGCGAAGGCACCGTCGGTCGACGTCTGAGCGCGGCTCCGGCGGGCGATCCGGCTCGCTCGATGGGCTGAACGAGTGAATCTCCGGAACTCGCCCGGAATGTTCGAGATGTCCGTGATGCCGGTCTCTTTGCGATCCGGGTCACACCCCGAAAGTATCTTCTACAGGCGATAGAGCGATGTCGGGCCGTTGTCGGGGTGCCGGAGGGTAAGGACGACGACGAGGACGCTCGTCGCGCCAGGTCGTCCTAGGTAAGTGGTGTGTAACCCGGCTGATATGGTCCGTCTCGATGGAGCAGGAAAAGCCGCGCGAGGCAGGCGGCGCCGCCGGTCGAAAACCGGATGACGCGCCACCGCCGGCCGAGGCCTGGACCGCTCTGTCCCACCTGCTCTCCGGGATCCTCCTCTTCGGAGGGATCGGATGGGCGGTGGACGCGCTGTTCGACCTACGGGGTTTCGTCGTCGCCGGTCTGCTGACCGGCACGGCCACCTCGATGTACTTGATCTACCTCAGGTACGTTAAGTCCTGATCATCACGATTCTGCCGATTCCGGGTCCCCCCGGCCGGCGGAACCGGAAGGAGCACTGGGTGACCACGATGGCCACCGCCCCGGCGCCGGGCTTCGAAGCCCCCGGGGTAGAGGACTTTCAGCTGCCGCCGATCTTCGGGCCCGTCACGAAGCCGGTCCTCGAGCTCGCTCTCGCGGCGATCATCGTCGTGGTGCTGTTCCGCCTCGCCGTGCGCAAGCCGCAGCTCGTCCCCAGCAAGACGCAGTTCCTCGGCGAGTCGTTCCACGGCATCGTCCGGAACTCCATCGCGAAGGACATGATCGGGCCCGAGTTCCTCAGGTACGTCCCGTTCCTGACCGCGCTGTTCGCCTTCATCCTGGTGAACAACCTGTTCGGGATCATCCCGTTCATCCAGTTCCCCACGTTCTCGCATCCGGGCGTGCCGTACGCGCTCGCGTTGCTGGTGTGGGTGATCTTCACGGTCGTCGGGATCCGGCACCACGGGTTAGGCGGCTACCTGCGGATCTCCACCTGGCCGCCGGACGTGCCGTGGTGGGTGCGGATCATCCTGACGCCCATCGAGTTCATCTCGAACATCATCCTGCGGCCGGTCACGCTCTCGCTGCGACTGTTCGGCAACATGTTCGCCGGTCACCTGCTGCTGCTGCTGTTCATCCTCGGCGGCCAGTACATGCTCTTCACCGCGGACTCGATCCTGCTGAAGATCCTCTCCCCGTTCGCGTTCCTGATGGGCATCGTCTTCACGTTCTTCGAGGCGTTCGTACAGGTCGTCCAGGCCTACATCTTCGTGATGCTGACCGCCTCGTACATCGGCACCGTTCTCGCCGACGACCACTAGTCGTCAGCTCACAGACCTCCCACAGGCCCGCGGCGGACTCCGCGGACTTGACCGAAAGGAAAGAACGACAATGACCGGAAGCCTGAACGTCGTCGGTTACGGCCTCTCGGCCATCGGACCGGGTATCGGCGTGGGTATCGTCTTCGCCGCGTTCATCAACGGTGTGGCCCGCCAGCCGGAGGCCCGTGGCCAGCTGCAGGGCATCGCCTTCATCGGCTTCGCGCTGTCCGAGGCGCTGGCGATTCTGGGCCTGGTCCTCGCCTTCGCCATCTAGTCGCCTGTCACCAACGGTCACGGTGAGGCGGAGGAGCACACACCCATGGACATAGTTTTGGCGGCGGAGCAGCTCAACCCGCTCGTTCCGCACACCGTCGAGATCGTCGTCGGGCTCATCGCCTTCGGCCTGCTGTACTGGGTGCTCGCGAAGACGGTCTTCCCGCAGTTCGAGAAGATCTACGCCGAGCGCACGGACAAGATCGAAGGCGGGCTGAAGCGGGCGGAGGAGGCCCAGGCGGAGGCCCAGCGGATCAAGCAGCAGTACGACGACCAGCTGGCCGGCCTGCGTGCCGAGGCGGCGCGCATCCGCGACGACGCCCGGGCGGAGGGCCAGCAGATCAAGGCCGAGCTGCGGGCCGACGCCGAGGCCGAGGCCGCGCGCATCCGGGCCCGCGCCGAGGAGCAGATCCTGGCGCAGCGCGAGGCCGCGGTGCGCTCGCTCCGCGCTGAGGTCGGCAGCCTGGCCACCCAGCTGGCCGAGCGCATCATCGGCTCCGAGCTGTCCGACCCGGCCCGCCGTTCGGCGACCGTGGACAGCTTCCTGCAGGAGCTGGACGGCGTGGACTCGCGCCAGCCCACCGGGGCGAACTGATGGCGCTCCACCTGCAGGCCACCAGCCGGGATTCCCTCGCCGGCGTCGCGGAGCGGCTCGAGGGCCGCATCGCACCGCTGAGCGCGGGGGAGCGTCAGCAGCTCGGTGAGCAGCTGTACGCGGTCACCCGGCTGCTGGCCGCCGAGCGCACCCTGCGGCGCGCACTGTCGGACCCGGCGACCTCCAGCGAGCAGCGCAAGCGGCTCGCGGAGAGCGTGCTGAACGGCAAGATCTCGTCGGTGGCACTGGAGACGGTGGGGGACCTCGTGTCCGCCCGCTGGTCCGGCCCCGCGGACCTGGTCGAGGCCGCCGAGTCGCTGGCCCGGCAGGCCCTGCTGGCCGCGGCCGAGAAGCAGCGCGCGCTCGACGGCGTCGAGGACCAGCTGTTCCGGTTCGGCCGGATCCTGGACCGCGAGCCGGAGCTGACGAGCCTGCTGTCCGACACGGACGTCCCCGCGGACAAGCGGGTCGCCCTGCTGGACGAGGTGCTGGGCGACAAGGTCTACCCGGTCACCGCGGCCCTGCTGCGCGAGACCGTGCGGACCCCGCGCGGACGGTACCTGGACGTCACCGCCGAGGAGCTGGCCGACCTGGCCGCCGCCCGGCGCGACCGTTCGGTCGCCCGCGTGCGCACGGCCGTCGGTCTGTCCGACGCACAGGAGCAGCGGCTCACGGGCACGCTGACGCGGCTCTACGGCCGTGACATGTCGCTGCAGGTCGAGCTGGACGAGAGCCTGCTCGGCGGCATGGTCATCCGGGTCGGCGACGAGGTCGTCGACGGCAGCGTGGCGGGCAAGCTGGCCGCCGCCCGTCGAGCACTGCCCCACTGACACCGCCCTCGCCAGCCGACACCACGCTTTCGAGTAGAAGGAACGACACGACTGCCATGACTGAGCTGACGATCTCCCCGGAGGAGATCCGGAGTGCGATCTCCAGCTACGTCTCGTCGCTGGAGACCGAGACCACCCGCGAAGAGGTGGGCAGCGTCTCCGACACCGGTGACGGAATCGCCCACGTCGAGGGCCTGCCCTCGGCGATGACCAACGAGCTCCTCGAGTTCGAGGGCGGCGTGCAGGGTGTCGCGCTGAACCTGGACGTGCGCGAGATCGGCGCCGTCATCCTCGGCGACTACAGCGGGATCGAGGAGGGGCAGCAGGTCAAGCGGACCGGCAACATCCTCTCGGTGCCCGTCGGCGACAAGTTCCTCGGCCGGGTCATCGACCCGCTGGGCACCCCGATCGACGGCCTCGGCGACATCGAGGCCGAGACCACCCGCGTGCTGGAGCTGCAGGCCGCGTCGGTCATCGACCGGCAGAGCGTCTCCGAGCCGCTGCAGACCGGCATCAAGGCGATCGACGCCATGACGCCGATCGGCCGTGGTCAGCGCCAGCTGATCATCGGTGACCGCAAGACGGGCAAGACCGCCGTCTGCGTCGACGCGATCGTCAACCAGAAGCAGAACTGGGAGAGCGGCGACCCGCAGAAGCAGGTCCGCTGCATCTACGTCGCCATCGGCCAGAAGGGCTCCACGATCGCCGGTATCCGGCAGTCGCTGGAGGACTCGGGCGCGCTCGAGTACACGACGATCGTCGCCGCCCCCGCCTCGGACCCCGCCGGCTTCAAGTGGCTCGCCCCCTACACCGGGTCGACCCTGGGCCAGCACTGGATGTACCAGGGCAAGCACGTCCTGATCGTGTTCGACGACCTGTCCAAGCAGGCCGAGGCCTACCGCGCGATCTCGCTGCTGCTGCGCCGCCCACCGGGCCGCGAGGCCTACCCCGGCGACGTCTTCTACTTGCACTCGCGCCTCCTCGAGCGTTGCGCGAAGCTCTCGGACGAGAAGGGCGCCGGCTCGATGACCGGGCTCCCGATCATCGAGACCAAGGCGAACGACGTCTCGGCCTACATCCCGACCAACGTCATCTCGATCACCGACGGACAGGTCTTCCTCGAGTCCGACCTGTTCAACCAGGGTGTCCGGCCGGCCATCAACGTCGGTATCTCGGTCTCCCGCGTCGGCGGTTCGGCCCAGATCAAGGCGATGAAGACGGTCTCCGGCTCGCTGCGCCTGGACCTGTCGCAGTACCGCGAGCTGGAGGCGTTCGCCGCCTTCGGCTCGGACCTCGACGAGGCCTCCGCCCGCGCCCTGGGCCGTGGCGAGCGGCTGGTCGAGCTGCTGAAGCAGGCCCAGTACTCGCCGTACTCGGTCGAGGACGAGGTCGTCTCGATCTGGCTCGGCACGTCCGGCCAGCTCGACTCGGTGCCGGTCGCGGACGTGACCCGGTTCGAGAAGGACTTCCTGGACCACCTGCGGCGCAACCACGACGGTGTCCTCGCCGAGATCCGGGACACCGGCAAGCTGACGGACGAGAACATCGAGCGCCTCCGGGGCCTGGTGGACGAGTTCAAGAAGCAGTTCACCGCGTCGGACGGTTCGTCCGTGGTCAAGGAGGCCAAGGCCGACGCACTGGACGAGGAAGAGGTCGACAAGGAGACCGTCAAGGTCAACAAGCCGGCCCCCTCCGAGAGCTGACGGGTAGATAACCGATGGCGGCACAGATCCGGGTGCTGCGGCGGCGGATCAGGTCGACGCAGTCCATCAAGAAGATCACCCGAGCCATGGAGCTGATCGCGACCTCACGGATCGCGAAGGCCCGGGCCCGGGTGGAAGAGGCGAAGCCCTACGCGGAGCAGATGACGGCCGTGCTCTCCGAGCTGGCCTCGAACTCCGCGCTGGACCACCCGCTGCTCGTGGAGCGGGAGAACCCGCGGCGGGCTGCGGTGCTGGTGGTCACCAGCGACCGCGGCCAGGCCGGCGGGTACAACGCCAACGTCCTCAAGGAGGCCGAGCAGCTCCAGACGCTCCTGCGCGAGCAGGGCAAGGAGCCGGTCCTCTACGTGGTCGGGCGCAAGGGCGTGAGCTACTACCGCTTCCGCCGGCGCCCGGTCGAGCAGTCCTGGACCGGGTTCTCGGAGCAGCCGACGTACGAGAACGCGGCGGACGCGGCGAAGGTGCTCGTGCAGGCCTTCATGGCCGGCGCGGACGACGACGGTGACGGTCCCGGCGAGGACGGTATCCGCGGCGTCGACGAGCTGCACCTCGTCTACACCCAATTCAAGAACATGATCACGCAGACGCCGCAGTCGCGGCGGATGGCGCCCATGGAGGTCGAGTACGCCGGCGACGGCGACGGTCTGGACGCCACGGTCTCCGAGACGCAGACGGGGGGCGCCACCGGCGTCCGTCCGGACGAGTCCGGTCCCGCCGCGGGTGACGGGCCGGGAATGCTCTACGAGTTCGAGCCCAGCGCGGACGTCCTGTTCGACGCGCTCCTGCCGAAGTACATCGGCGCGCGGCTGTTCGCCGCGATGCTGGAGTCCGCGGCGTCGGAGTCGGCGAACCGCCAGCGGGCCATGAAGGCCGCGACGGACAACGCGAACGAACTCATCCGTAACCTGACGCTGGAGGCCAACCAGGCCCGTCAGGCCCAGATCACCCAGGAGATCAGCGAGATCGTCGGTGGCGCCGACGCCCTCGTGACCGCAGGAAGTGAGAGCTGATGACCGCCACCGCTGACACAGCAGGAGCCACCAGTGCCCTGACCCCGGCCCGGACCGGCCGGGTCGTCCGGGTCACCGGCCCGGTCGTCGACGTCGAGTTCCCGCGCGGTTCGCTGCCGGAGCTCTACAACGCCCTGACGGTCGACGTCGAGTTCGGCGACCTGGCCAAGACGCTGACCCTGGAGATCGCCACGCACCTGGGCGACAGCATGGTCCGCACGATCTCGATGCAGCCCACGGACGGGCTGGTCCGCGGTCAGACCGTGACCGACCTCGGCCGGCCGATCTCGGTCCCCGTCGGGGACCAGGTCAAGGGGCACGTGTTCAACGCCCTCGGTGAGTGCCTGGACAAGCCCGACCTGGAGATCACCGGCGAGCTGTGGGGCATCCACCGCAAGGCGCCGAACTTCGACCAGCTCGAGGGCCGCACGGAGATGCTGGAGACCGGCATCAAGGTGCTGGACCTGCTCACCCCGTACGTCGTCGGCGGCAAGATCGGCCTGTTCGGCGGCGCAGGCGTGGGCAAGACCGTGCTCATCCAGGAGATGATCCAGCGCGTCGCCCAGAACTTCGGTGGCACCTCGGTGTTCGCCGGTGTCGGCGAGCGCACCCGTGAGGGCAACGACCTCATCACGGAGATGACCGAGTCCGGCGTCATCGAGAACACCGCGCTCGTCTTCGGCCAGATGGACGAGCCGCCGGGCACGCGTATGCGCGTCGCTCTGTCGGCCCTGACGATGGCCGAGTACTTCCGCGACGAGCAGAACCAGGACGTGCTGCTCTTCATCGACAACATCTTCCGGTTCACCCAGGCCGGCTCCGAGGTCTCCACGCTGCTCGGCCGCATGCCGTCCGCGGTGGGGTACCAGCCGACGCTGGCGGACGAGATGGGCGAGCTGCAGGAGCGGATTACCTCGACCCGTGGCCGCTCGATCTCCTCGATGCAGGCGATCTACGTGCCCGCGGACGACTACACCGACCCCGCGCCGGCCACCACGTTCGCCCACCTGGACGCGACGACGGAGCTCTCCCGCCCCATCTCGCAGAAGGGCATCTACCCGGCCGTCGACCCGCTGACGTCGACGTCCCGGATCCTGGACCCGCAGTACATCGGCGACGAGCACTTCCGGGTCGCCAACGAGGTGAAGCGGATCCTGCAGAAGTACAACGACCTGCAGGACATCATCGCGA
>NZ_JAODNI010000072.1 GCF_025465255.1 Pseudonocardia sp. | reverse complement strand
GCCCGGCCGCCCTGGCCCGCCACTGGCCCGGCACGCCCGCCGGGCTCGCCACTCTGCACCGGCTCGCCCGCCTCGCCGCTCCCGACGCACCGGGCAGGAGCAACGGCGTGGCGTTGTGAGCCGGCCGGCCCCACGGTCGCACGCGCCCGCGGGTCGTCGGGTCGATCAGCCGCATCGGACTGCCGGCACGGTCTGCCGCTCAGCAGCCGGACGACGCCGATCCCGTGGCACGATCCGGAGTGGGAGCGGAGCTCGCTGCCGCTGCCGGAGTGGCTGGGCTGTCTGCCGCGGCCTGGGCCGCCGGCGCAGCTTGCCGAGCTGCGACCGCCCGGCGACGACGCTGCACGAGCACCGCTGAGAGCACCGAGGACGCCAGCAGACCTGCTCCCGCCATCCAGGGCCGGTTCAGCCGATTCCCGACGGCCGCGTCGAGCGACCAGTCCCCCGGCCCGGTCAGGGACAGCGCGGCCGCCGACAGGCCGAGCAGGGCCGGGTACTCGTACCCGCCGCTGGCGGCGAAGAAGCCGTTGGGGGCGTGAACCGATGCTGCCGCGATCATCGTGCCCGCGGCCACCGAACCGGCGACAGGAGTAGCCAGCCCGAGCCCGATCAGGGTGCCCCCACCCGCCTCGGCGACCCCCGCGGCCATCGCGTTGGCGCGCCCCGGCTTGAACCCCATCTGGTCGAAGGCGCCCGCGGTTCCCTCGATCCCAGGGCCACCGAACCACCCGAACAGCTTCTGCGCCCCATGGGCGAACAACACTCCGCCGACGCCGGCGCGTAGCGTCAGCAGGCCAAGATTGTGCGCTGGCGTGAACCCCATGGCATGTGTCCCTTCCCGTCGCTTCGCTGAGCGGGATGCCCACACCCCAACCATTCATGCCGCTGATCTGCCCCGGGTTGGTCGGAGTCGCCTCACCCGCGCCCGCCCCTGGGCAGGAACGCCTCATCGATCCCCGCGCCGATCGCACACAGGTCCGCGTTACCCGTACAGATGCACCCGGCCGGCCGGCTTTGCTTGACATCGCAAGCCTTCCGCCGACACCGAGAAGGCCGCTCGCTCATGGACACCGACGCCGTGGAGCCAGCGGGCGACGCCTCCTCGACAAGCAGCTCGACGCCGCACATGGGCCATCGTGCTCGATCTCAGCGCACTGTCCGTCCTCGCGCCGGGCGCCGTACCGGCACTCGTCCAGGTCCTCCGCCGTGCCGCCCGCGCCGATATCGGCCTGTACCTCGTGACCGCCGACGACACCGCGTGTCAAGCCCTCGCCACCGCCGGCAGCCCGGAGCTGTTCGAGATCCCCGGCAGCGCTCGCCGGGCACCTGATCCGCCACAGCCCGCTTCTCGTCCGCCAGGCCGGCCACTGCTACCGGCTCCGGCGATGCGATGAGAACGAGGCCGGCGCACCTCGTCACGAGCACCTCAGCACCTGAGGGGCGCTCTGCTCGGCGTGGGGCCGATTCCGCGAACGTGGCCGGAGGGCACGGCGGCTCTACGGCATCCGCCGTCAGGTCCCTCTGCCCTGGCCAGGAAGATCGAACGCTGGAATCCTCGACGGCACGGCACGGCACGACCGCGCCCAGGAGGACCGAGATGAACGGCCAGGCTCTCGCGGCTCCCGCCGACCGGGTCCAGCTCGTCGTGTTCGGCGACGCCGACCCGCTTCCGGCCTGGGTCGAGCGCTGGGACGACCATGTGGGCGGCCGGCCACGGGCCGCCGTGACGCACGCTCCCGGCTCCGTGCTGCTGGTTCCGCGCTCAGGCTGAGCTACCGCCGCCGGGTCCGGGAACCGTCGCGCGTTCAGAAGTTGCCGCGCTTGTCCTGTTCGCGCTCGATGGCCTCGAACAGTGCCTTGAAGTTGCCGATCCCGAACCCGAGCGAGCCGTGCCGCTCGATGAACTCGAAGAACAGGGTCGGCCGGTCCCCGAGCGGCTTGGTGAAGATCTGCAGCAGGTAGCCGTCCTCGTCCCGGTCGACCAGGATCCCGCGCTTCTGCAGCTCCTCGATCGGCACCCGGACCTCACCGATCCGCGCCCGCAGCGCCGGGTCCTCGTAGTACGAGTCCGGCGTCGCCAGGAACTCCACCCCCTTGGCCCGCAGCGTGTCGACGGTGCGCAGGATGTCGTTCGTGGCCAGCGCCAGGTGCTGGGCGCCGGGGCCGTCGTAGAAGTCCAGGTACTCGTCGATCTGCGAGCGCTTCTTGCCCGGCGCCGGCTCGTTGAGCGGGAACTTCACCCGGTGGTTGCCGCTGGTGACGACCTTGCTCATCAGCGCCGAGTAGTCCGTCGCGATGTCCTCGCCCACGAACTCGGCCATGTTCGTGAAGCCCATGATGCGGTTGTAGAAGTCCACCCACTCGTCCATCCGGCCGAGCTCGACGTTCCCGACGACGTGGTCGAGCGCCTGGAAGATCCGCTTGGGCTCACCCTCCGGCTTCACGTAGCCGGAGCTGCGCGCGACGTAGCCGGGCAGGTAGGGGCCGGTGTAGTGGGAGCGGTCGACGAGGGTGTGCCGGGTCTCGCCGTAGGTGGCGAGAGCCGAGGTGCGCACCGTGCCGTGCTCGTCGGTGACGTCGTGGGGCTCCTCCACGATCGTGGCGCCCAGGGCGCGAGCGTGCGCGATGCAGCGGTCGACGTCAGGGACCTCGAGTGCGATGTCCACAACGCCGTCGCCGTGGCGGCGGTGGTGGTCGAGCAGCGGGCTCTTCGGGTCGACGCCGCCCTTGAGGACGAACCGGACGGCGCCGGACCGCAGGACGAAGGCGTGGTGGTCCCGGTTGCCGGTCTCGGGGCCGGAGTACGCGACCAGCTCCATGCCGAACACCTGCTGGTAGTACAGCGCCGCCTGGGTCGCGTTGCCCACCGACCACACCAGGGAGTCCCACCCGGTGACGGGGAACGGGTCGCGGTCGTCGTCGTACTCCACCAGCCCGACCAGCTGGCGGAGCTGGTCGAGGTCGAGCTCGGCGAGGCGTTCCTGGCTGGTGAGGGTCTGGTCGATGCTCACGGCGGAGCCTCCTGGGCGCGCGGGTTCGGGATTCGCTGCGCTCAGGAGACCGCGGCTCACGCAGGTACGCAAGCAAGCAGTTTCGATCTGGTCCGGCTGACCAGTTTGTCGGGCTAATACCGGTCGCAACTGTACGATCTGCCCATGACCACGCCACTGGACGCGCTGGACGTCGACCTGTTACGGGCGCTGCGCGACAGTCCCCGCGCGGGCGTCCTCGAGCTCTCCCGGACGGTGGGGGTGGCCCGCGGCACCGTCCAGGCCCGGCTCCACCGGATGGAGGAGTCGGGGATCCTGACCGGCTACGGCCCGGATCTCGACGTCGCGGCGGCCGGGTACGGGGTGCAGGCGTTCGTGACCCTGGAGATCGCGCAGGGCGCGCTCGACGAGGTGACGGCCGAGCTCACCGCCCTGCCGGCGGTGCTCGAGGCCTATGCGACGACCGGTTCGTCGGATGTGCTCTGCCGGCTGGCCGCGTCGTCGCACGAGGACCTGCAGCAGACGCTGTTGGCGCTGAACCGGTCGCCCGTCGTCAGCCGTTCGACGAGCGTCGTGGTGCTGTCGGTCGTCGTGCCGTCCCGGGCGCTGCCGCTGCTGGAGAGCACGCCCCGCCACGCACCACGGCGTGCCCCGGCGTACCGGGAAGCGCCGTGAGAGGCGGAACCTGCGCCTGAGCAGCCGGCGTCAGCGGGCGGGCAGGATCCGGCCGCGGACCTCGCCGAAACCGATCCGGCCGCCCCCGGCGCCGGGGGCCGTCCCGGTGATGACGACCTCGTCGCCGTCGAGCAGGAAGCTCCGCTCCTCGCCCTTGACCGTGATCGGTTCCTTCCCGCCCCAGGTCAGCTCCAGGAACGCGCCCCGCTGACCCTTCTCCGGACCCGAGATCGTGCCGGAGCCGTAGAGGTCGCCGGTGCGCGACGACGCGCCGTTGACGGTCATGTGGGCGAGCATCTGCGCCGGGGACCAGTACATCTCCCGGTAGGGCGGCCGGCTGACCTCCTCGCCGTTCCACTCCACGACCAGATCGACGTCCAGCCCCCACGGGCCGGTCTCCCGCAGGTAGGGCAGCGGCTCGGGATCGGACTGCCCGGGCAACGGGATCCGGGCGGCCTCCAACGCCAGGATCGGCACGACCCACGGCGAGATCGACGTCGCGAAGCTCTTGCCCAGGTTCGGGCCCAGCGGCACGTACTCCCAGGCCTGGATGTCGCGGGCCGACCAGTCGTTGAGCAGGACCGCGCCGAAGACGTGCCGGACGAAGTCGTCGACCGGGATCGGGGCGTTCAGCGGCGTCCCGGTCCCGACGACGAACCCGAGCTCCGCCTCGATGTCCAGCCGCACGCTCGGCCCGAACGACGGTGCCGTGTCCGTCGGGGCCTTGCGCTGCCCGCTCGGCCGTACCACGTCCGTCCCGGAGACGACGACGGTGCCGGCCCGGCCGTGGTAGCCCACGGGCAGGTGCTTCCAGTTGGGCAGCAACGGCTCGGCGTCCGGGCGGAACAGCCGCCCGACGTTCGACGCGTGGTGCTCCGAGGCGTAGAAGTCCACGTAGTCCGCGACGTCGATCGGCAGGTGCAGTGTCACGTCCCGCACCGCGTGCACCGCGCCGTCCGGGACGTCACCGGCCACCAGCGCCGTGACCTGCTCCCGGACCCGCACCCAGCGGTCGTACCCCTGGGCCATGAACGGGTTCAGCGTGGGCGCGGCGAAGACCTCCTCGCCCAGCGCCGCGGCGAGGTCGACCACGGAGTCGCCGACCCGCACGCCCACCCGTGGGGCGTCACGGGCGGCGGAGAAGACGCCGTAGGGCAGGTTGTCCACCCCGAACGGCGAACCGTCGGGGATCTCGATCGCGATCATGGTTCTCCTCCGGGGCGGTCGACCAGGCCGAGGTCGACCAGCTCGGTCAGCGGGTCGATGATGCTGCAGGTCCCGAACGAGAGGAACCGGGCGCGGGCGGCGGCGACGCGCTCCTCCCCCAGTTCGCGCACGCGGGCGGCGACGACGGCGCCGTCCCGCTCCACCAGCAACGCCCGGACCTCGGCGTCGTCGGCCCCGCGGGCGACGGCCTCGGTGGCCAGCAGCAGGTTGAGGAACCCGTGCTGCTCGAAGCCGGTCTCTGGATCGGTGTTGCGCAGCGCGTGGTGCAGCCCGGCGGTGGCCTTGAACGGCACCCCGGCCTCGACGGCGGCGCGAATCGTCGCGGCCAGCTCGGCCTCGTCCGGGTAGAGCTCGGCGCGGACGCCGCCGGTGCGGAACTTGGCGAGGTAGCGGGTGCCGGCGAGGGCGGCGAGCAGCGGGCCGCGCCGCTCGTCGCGGGGTATCTCGACGTACACCTCGACGGACGTCCCGGCCGGCGCCTCGTCCAGCGTCGCGATCAGCTCACCCGGGTTCACGCCGTCGGGCACCGCGATCTCCAGGGCCACGAGCGCCACGGGGAGGTCCGTCATCGCGTCGAGGACGCCGGCGACCTGTGCGGGCCCCTTCGGCAGCGTCACCGCGATCGGAAGCGGGCCCGCGGCATAGCCGGCACCCTCGCCGCTTCCGAGCACCGCGCCGAGCTCCGCCAGGCCCGACGCCGCGACGACCAGCGGCCCGACGAGGCCGCCGTACCAGGACTCCTCGTGCTCGCGGTGCGCCTCGACCGCCTCCGGGAGCGGCGCCAGTCCGGGCGGGAAGACCGCGGCGTCGTCGAGCATCCCCAGGACGACCGACGGCAGACCACGACTCGGTGCACCGAAGACGCCGACTCGCGGGAAGTCCGTGGTCACGAGGCGGGTCCGCGGCCGGACCAGCTCCAGGCGTAGGTGCCGTCGTCGACGGCCCGGCCGCCCTCGCCCAGCTCGAGCGGGCGGAACGTGTCGACCATGACGGCGAGCTCGTCGAAGAACTCCGCGCCGATCGAGCGCTCCATCGCGCCGGGCTGCGGGCCGTGGCTGTGCCCGCCCGGATGCACGCTGATCGAGCCCTGACCGATGCCCGATCCCTTTCGGGCCTCGTAGTTCCCTCCGCAGTAGAACATGATCTCGTCGGAGTCCACGTTGGCGTGGTAGTACGGCACCGGGATCGACAGCGGATGGTAGTCGACCTTGCGCGGCACGAAGTTGCAGATCACGAAGTTGTCGCCCTCGAAGACCTGGTGCACTGGCGGCGGCTGGTGCACCCGGCCGGGGATCGGCTCGAAGTCACCGATGTTGAACGTGTACGGGTAGAGGCAGCCGTCCCAGCCCACGACGTCGAACGGGTGCGTCGGCACCACGTAACGGGTCCCGGCGACCCCTGTGCTGCCGCGGTGCTTGACCAGCACCTCGACATCGGTGCCGTCGACGAGCAGCGGCTCGGTCGGTCCGTGCAGGTCCCGCTCGCAGTAGGGGGCGTGCTCGAGCAGCTGCCCGTAGCGCGACAGGTAGCGCTCGGGCGGGGCGATGTGCGAGTTCGCCTCGATGGCGTAGAGCCGCAACGGGTCGCTGCCGGTGGGGATCCAGCGGTGGGTGGTGGCACGCGGCAGGATCACGTAGTCGCCCTGCCGGGCGTCGAGCGCACCGAAGACCGTCTCGACGACCGCGGTGCCGGACTCGACATAGACGCATTCGTCGCCGACGGCGTTGCGGTAGAGCGGGCTGGTCTCCCCGGCGACGACGTAGAAGATTCGCACGTCGGCGTTGCCGAGCACCAGGCGCCGGCCGGTGACCGCGTCGACGGCCTTCCAGTCCTCGCCGAACAGGTCGTGCAGCTTCAGGTGCCGCGGCACCAGCGGCACGTTCGGCGTGGTGGCGACGTCGCCGAGCTCCCACACGGTCGCGTCCACGATCGCCGAGGGCACGCCGCGGTGGTAAAGCAGCGAGGAGTCCGAGGAGAAGCCCTCCTCCCCCATCAGCTCCTCGTAGTAGAGCCCGCCCTCGGGCGTGCGGTGCTGGGTGTGCCGCTTGGGTGGGATATCACCGGCTCGCCTGTAGTGCGCCATCGTGGCTCTCCTCCTTCGGTGACGGGGTGCGCGGCGGCACGGTGCAGCGCCGCGGTGATCTCTTCGGTGGTCGGGCCGGTGAGGACGGCGGCGATGTGCGCGTCGGGCCGGACGATCCACACCTCGCCCGGGCGTGCGGCCAGGGCCGCGGTGAGCGTGCCGTCGGTGTCGAGGTCGGACAGGGCGAGCACCCGGACGGGGCCGGGGGCGACTCCGGCGGCGTCCCGGACGGCGGCGGGCGGCACGCCGTCCGTGGCGAGCAGCAGGAAGCCGTCCCGGGCCAGGGACCGGATCCGTCCCGGCCGGCCGCCGGGAGTGGTGACGGGTGCGTCGGGCAGCAGCACACCCGGCCCGGCCGCCGGCGACTGCCCGCGTGGCGGTCGACCGGTGAAGGGTCGCTCGGCGCTCGGAGTGGTCAGGGCGGAGTCGAGGTACCAGAACGGTTCGGCGAGGCGGCCGGAGTCCACGCGGGCCCTGCTCTGCGGGTCGGTGGCGGCGGCCGAGAGGATCTCGGCTCGATGCCGGGCCTGCTGCTCGTCCTGGGGGACGAGGAAGTCCATGGTCGCGGTGGTGACGGCGATGTTCTCGGCCGCCGCGGCGTGCCGCTCGGTGTGGTAGCTGTCCAGCAGCGCCTCGGGCGCCCAGCCGTGGCCGACGTAGGCGATCTTCCAGGCGGCGTTCTCGGCGTCCGCGACCCCGGAGTTGAGGCCGCGGGCACCGAACGGCGAGACCAGGTGCGCGGCGTCGCCGGCGATCAGGATCCGGCCGCACCGCATCCGGTCCACGCACCGGGAGTGGAACCGGTAAACCGACTTCCACACGATCTCGTAGTCGGTGCCGCCGACGATCTGCCGGATACGGGTGTCGAGCGCGCCGGAGGCGACCTCGTCGTCGAGGTCGTAGTCCGCCGGGACCTGCCAGTCGATCCGGAACGTCGAGTCCGGGCACGGGTGGATCAGCACCTGGCGGCCGGGGTTCCATTCGGGGTCGAAGTAGAACCGGCGCTCGCTGGCCCAGCCGGGCAGGTCCGCGCGGATGTCGCAGATCAGGAACCGGTCGTCGAAGGTGTGCCCCTCGAACGAGACGCCGAGCAGGCGGCGCAGCTCGTCGCTGCGGGCACCGCCGCAGGCGACCAGGTAAGGCGTCCGGAACTCGACGGGGCCCGCCACGGTCTCGCAGCGGACCGTCACCCCCTCGTCGTCCTGCTCGACGTCGGTGACGCGGTGGTTCCAGCGCAGGTCGACGAGCGGCTCGGTGGCGATCAGCTCGTCGAGGATCTCCTCGCTGCGCGTCTGGGAGATGTTGACGAACGGCGGGAACGCCGCGCGGCCCGGCTCCTCGAACTCGTAGCTGAACAGCTCCGCGTCGCGGTGGAAGGTCCGCGCGGTGGTCCAGGTGACGCCCTCGGCGGCGATCCGGGCGCCGGCGCCGACGGACTCCCAGACGTCGAGCACGTCGCGTTGCTGGCAGATGGCCTTGGACCCGACGGGGTCCCGCTCGGGGCGCTGGTCGAGCACCACCGTCGGGACGCCCCAGCGGGCCAGCAGCAGTGCGGTGGTCTGCCCGACCGGACCGGCGCCGAGGACGGCGACCGGACCACCGGGCCAGGATGTGGAGGACATCTCCGGGGCTCCCGTCGTTGCGAGGTGCTCGGGTCGGAGTGGGTCAGCTCTGCAGCTGCGCCCAGACCTCCTGGTCGCGTTCGGCGGTCCAGATGATCGGCCGCTCGATGCCCGAGAGCTCGTCCCAGACCCGGGACACGTCGAACGGCAGGCAGTGCTCGAAGATCGGCCAGCTGCCGAAGTCGTCGACCAGGGCCGCGTGGGTGGCCTCGAAGGCCTCCTTCAACGTCCCGCCGCGCTGCTGCACCGCGTCCACCTCGCGCAGCATCGTGTCCAGGAAGCCGCGGGTCTTCGCGATCGCGGCGTCGACCTGCTCGCGGCCCTTACTGACGTCCCCGCGCCCGCCGACGAGCTGCTCGGCACCCAGCGCAGCCAGCCGGTCCAGGGTGGAGGTCGTCCACTCGCGGTGGAACGCGTCGCCGGTGTAGAGCGCGGCCTCGGCCTCCACCAGGTCCCCGGCGAAGAGGATCCGCTGCCGGGGCAGCCAGGCGACGATGTCGCCCTCGGTGTGCCCGCGGCCGTGGTACTGCAGCACCAGGTCGCCCCGGTCGCCGCCGAGGTCGATGGTGAGCCGGTCGGAGAACGTCAGGGTCGGCCAGGTCAGGCCGGGCACCGAGTCCGCGGCCTCGGCGAGGCGCGGCATCCGGGCGAACTCGCTCGCCCAGTCCTGCTTGCCGCGCTCCTCGACCAGTGCCCGGGTGTTCTCGTGCGCGACGATCACCTCGGCGTCAAACGCGCTGGCCCCGAGCACGCGGACCGCGTGGTAGTGGCTCAGCACCAGGTAGCGGACGGGCTTGTCGGTGTACTCGCGCAGCTTCCTCAGCCACTTCGCCGCCGCGACCGGGGTCGCGAGGGCCTCGAAGCAGACGAGGAAGTCCTCGCCCTCGATAGCGCCGATGTTCGGGTCACCCTCGGCCGTGAGGGCGTAGACGCCGTCGGCGAGGACCTCGAGGGTCTGCTCCTTGGCCGCGGTGTCGGCGGACGAGGCGAACGGCTTGGCCATGGTTTCCTCCGTGAGAATCGGTTCGGGACGGTCAGTGGTCGGCCGGGGCCGACCCGATGACGAAGGCCTCCCGCTCGGCCGCGGAGCGCTCGCGCAGGGCGAGGACGGCGGCGAGGGTGACCAGACAGGCGAGCAGCATGTAGGCCGACACCGACAGCGAGGTGCCGGTCAGCCCGATCAGCCAGGTGGCCAGCAACGGCGCGAAGCCGCCGCCCAGGATCGCGCCGAAGGCGTAGGCGAACGAGACGCCGCTGTAGCGGACCCCTGCCGGGAACAGCTCGGCGTAGGCGGCGGCCTGCGGCCCGTAGGTGAGGCCCAGCCCGAAGGCCATCACGATCACCGCGACCAGCATCAGCGGGATCGAGCGGGTGTCGAACAGCAGGAAGAACGGGAAGGCCCACACCGCCATCGCCAGCGTGCCGATCAGGTAGATCCGGCGGCGCCCGATCCTGTCGGACCAGCGGCCGGCGACCAGCGTGAACACACCCCACGCGACAGCGCCGACCATCCCGACGAACAGCATCGTCGTGCTCGACAGCTTCAGCGTGCGGGTGCCGTAGGAGTTGATGAAGGCAATGAGGATGTAGCCGATCATGTTGTTCGCGATGAACAGGCCGATCGCGACGACGAGCTCACGGCGGTTGGAGCGCAGGATCTCGGCGAGCGGCGCGGAGCGGCGGGCGCGGCGGCGCCGCAGCTCGGTGAACACCGGGCTCTCCGCCACGCGGGACCGCACGAAGAACCCGACGGCGATCAGGACGACGCTGAGCAAGAACGGGATCCGCCAGCCCCACGCCGCGAACTGCTCGTCCGTCGTCACGGCCGAGACGGTGAAGAACACCAGGTTCGCCAGCAGCAGGCCGATCGGCACGCCGATCTGCGGGAACGACCCGAAGTATCCGCGGCGCCCCGGCGGGGCGTGCTCGACGGACATCAGTGCGGCACCGCCCCACTCACCACCCGCGGACAGCCCCTGC
The DNA here is from genome assembly GCF_025465255.1 of Pseudonocardia sp. Taxonomy (GTDB): domain Bacteria; phylum Actinomycetota; class Actinomycetes; order Mycobacteriales; family Pseudonocardiaceae; genus Pseudonocardia. Next base: position 49,597 of record NZ_JAODNI010000072.1, on the reverse strand, counting down.
AGCAGGCGCAGGACGACGAGCAGGATCGGCGCCGCCACGCCGATCGAGGCGTAGCCGGGGAGCAGGCCGACGCCGATCGTCGAGATGCCCATCAGCAGCAGGGTCGCGACGAGGATCGACTTGCGGCCGAAACGGTCCCCGAGGTGCCCGGCGACCATTCCGCCGATCGGCCGCGCCACGAAGCTCACGCCCAGGGTGGCGAATGAGGCCAGCAGGGCCGTCGAGCCGTCGAGCGCCGGGAAGAAGAGCCTGCCGAACACCAGGCTCGCGGCCGAGGCGTAGATGAAGAAGTCGTACCACTCGATCGTCGTGCCGACCAGGCTCGCGCCGACGACACGGCGGATCTGGGCGGCATCGGCGGCCGCCGTGGAAGCCGGACCGGTGGTCCCGGCCTCGGCCGACGGACCGGCGTCAGGGGATTGCGCCATCGGAAATCCCTTCCCAACTCTGGGAGGTCGCGGGGCTCGACCGTCGACTGTACGACGATCAAAGGTTTGACTACCTGAGGAACGGTAGCGCCCCGCGTCCGTGAACACCAGAACTAGTCAAAGATTTTATTGGTTGGCTCGAGGAGGCAGACCCCTGAGGCGAGAGGACGAGCGCGCCCTCAGGCGCGCCGGCTGATCCACTCCTGGCCTTGCGCCGCCCGCGCGAGCTTCGTCAACACGCCGTTGAGCGTGGCGAGCTCGTCCTCGCTGATCAGCGAGGCCCACCTCGCCTCGCGCTCGTTGTGCGCCCGGAACGTCGTCTCCAGCGCGTCGGCTCCGCGCGCGGTGAGCGAGAGAATGGCGGCTCGCCGATCGCGTTCGTCCGACCGTCGCGCGAGCAGGCCCGACGCGCTGAGCGTCTTCGTCAGGCTCGAGACCGCGGCGCGACTCATCCCGGAGAGATGGGCGACCTGACGTGACTCGCGTGGTCCCGCGACCCAGAGGGTGAACAGCAGCCGGAACGCCGACCAGCTCCAGCCCGCCGGCCGGTGCACGGTGGATTCGAGGTCGTAGACGATCGAGCTCGCCACACGGTGCAGGAGCAGCACCATCTGCATGGCGGAGCGGTCGATGCCCGGGAGCCGCTCGGCGGTGGTGTCGACCGCGATGTCGGCGAAGGAGAGGAAATCGGTGGCCGCGCTGTCGCCGTCGGCGGAATGTCCCATCCCCCGATCGTAAAACCATTGACCGCCTGCTGCGGTCCCGTCGGCGGCCGGGTCGGCGATGCCACCGCGGCCCGCGTGATCGTCAGGCCGAGTCGGGCGGGGTGGTCTCCGCGCTGCTGGTGCGGACGGTGCGGGCGATGTCGGGAGTGGGACAACACCACCCCCGCCGAGTACTGGAAGTACTCCCACAACTACATGCACCACACCTACACGAACGTCGTCGGCAAGGACCGCGACGTCGGCTACGGCATCCTGCGCATGTCGGAGGAGCAGCGCTGGCACCCCTACTACCTCGGCAACCCGCTGTGGAACGCGCTGCTCGCCGTGTTCTTCCAGTGGGGCGTCGCGCTGCACGACATCGAGATCGAGAAGATCGTCGCCGGCGAGAAGGACCGCAGGACCGTCTGGTCCCAGCTCAAGCGGATCGGCCGCAAGATGCGCTCCCAGTTCACCAAGGACTACCTGGTGTTCCCGGCGCTGGCCGGCCCGTTCTTCGCCCCCGTGCTGCTCGGCAACGCCACCGCCAACCTGGTGCGCAACCTCTGGTCGCACGCCATCATCTTCTGCGGGCACTTCCCCGACGGCGCGGTCCAGTTCACCGAGGAACAGCTCGAGGGCGAGACCCGCGGACAGTGGTACCTGCGCCAGATGCTCGGCGCCGCGAACCTCGACGGCGGCCCGCTGTTCCACCTACTCAGCGGCAACCTGAGCTTCCAGATCGAGCACCACCTCTTCCCCGACCTGCCCAGCAACCGCTACGCCGAGATCGCCACCGAGGTCCGCGCGCTCTGCGACGAGTACGGCCTCGAATACACGACCGGCCCGCTCCGGAAGCAGTACCTCCAGGTCCTGCGCCGGATCAACCGGCTCGCCCTACCCTGAGCCGGGTCGCCCGTCGCCGCTCTCGGCCGAGACCACCGCGATCATGGGTTCGGCGCCGCTCGACAGGACGACGGTTCGGCGCCGCGGAGCACGGTGTGAACTGCCTCGCTGAACTCGTCGTCGATGCCGCTCCGGTCGCGCTCCAGCTCTCCGGCGAGCCTCGGGTACGAGCTGCGGCGGCCTCGAGAAGCCAGGCCGGCGGGACGGGCGCGGTGCGGCCGGATCGGGAGACAAGGCCGAACGTGCGGGCCAGCCCGTCGACAAGCAGAGCGGTGTTCATCCCGCCGGCAGGCACGTCCGTGAGCCAGGGATGGCTCAGACATCGACTCCACAGCTCTCGTGCCCACGTCTCGACCCCGTTGCGCCAGTCGTGCTCGCCGAGCTCCGGAGGTGGACCCACGGCGGTGTCGACCATCAGCGCGACGAGGCTGTCCTTGGAGTCGACGTAGCGCGATCAACCGGGGGGAATGAGCCCGAACCGGCCATGATCTCGGGCCCAATGTGATCGGCGCCGCGAACGAGGTGGTAGTCGTGGGCGATGTCCAGCTCCCCCAGCGGCCGGTGAAGTTGCCCGGTACCGTCGTGCAGGTTGAACTCGTCGTGGTCGCCGCAGCGTAGGAAGATCGCGAGGCCCCCGGCGCGGATCGCCGGTCGGAGGCCTCAACCGGCGGATTCGACGTGGGCGTTCGGGCCGGGGAAGTACACCGACTCGTGCCCGTCCTGCCAGCGCACCTGGTAATGCTCGGTCTCCCCCTCGCCGAGGACGTCGACGACCTCCCCCCGGCGGCGCGCAGCGTCCAAGGTCTGCGTCTCGATGACGATGTGGTCACCGCGCTTGGCTTGCATCAGGCCCCTCCACACTATCGGCGAGCCTTCAGGATGGCGCACCGCGCGCGTCCGGGTCAGCCCCAATTCCAGGAGGCGGAGGCGAGCGTCCACGCGGTCGGGCCGGCCCGAGGACCGGGGCGCGGCTCACCCCCTGCCGCGCGGCTGTACGGGCCAACCGGTCACCGCACGGCGGTGTTCGAGGCGTCGGACCAGTTCTGAGTAGCCTTGTGACGTGGTTCACTTGACCCCGGGGCGAAGACACGGGGGGACGGCCATGGACGGGGCACCGGTCCGGGGCGACAGGAGCCGCACGGCGCGGCACGGACAGCACGCCGGACGAAGAACGGCCTCACCGTCGGTCTGAACGACGACGGCAGGACCGCACTGGATCCACCGCCAAGCACGGGCCGCACATCCCGACGCACGATCGCGGCCCCCGGTGACGTCGCTAGCTAGTCCCCTGAGGATGGCCTGTAATGGTGCTGTTCGGTTCACGCCATGGTGGAGCACCCACGACGACCCGCGACCGGCCGAGACCACCGGAAGAGCGCCCGGAGGTCGTGGTCCAGCCGCACGTGGAGCAGCCGGCCGGCCTCGGCCTCCCCCGGCTGCTCGAGATCGCCGGGATTACTCCCTCGCAGGCCCTCGCGCTGGGCGCCGACGTGCTGGCCGGGCTGGAGTCCAGACACGCGGCCGGAGGGGAAGGGCTGTCCCCGAAGGACGTCCACGTCGGACCGGACGGCCGGGCATGGCTGGTCGATCGGGCGCGGGTGGCCGACCGGGCGCAAGTGGACGGACCTCTCCCGGAGACGGGGGAACCCGACCTCACCGCCGTCGCTACGTTGCTCGACGACCTGGGCGGGGCCGCTCGGCGGACGGCCCGGCACCCGGACGCGCGAACGGTCGAGCGGCTGGCTGCGCTGGACGCGGCCGTCGTCGAAGCGACCCGGCCGGGCGGCACCGTCGCGGCGGTGGCGGCGGGGTTGCGCGACGCCGATGCCTCCGGCGGTACCGCGGCACGGGCCGAGCTCGCCCGGCTGGTCGCCGCTGCATACGGCCGGGGCGCCGGTCCGGCGCCCGGAGGGGCCGGCACCGCACCCCGGCCGTCGGCGCCGCCCGCTCCCGCCGCAGGCCGGGCTCCGCTGGCCCTCGCACGCTCCGTCGCCGCCCGGACGTGGAAGTGGACCGTCTCGCTCCTCGTGCTCGTCACGGTGATCGCGGTCGAATTCGCGTTCCTGCACGACCAGATCGCCCGAGACATCGCGGCGCTCCTCGACGCCGGTCGCACCGGCTCGACGACGTCGGACGCCTCCGCCCGGGAACCGGCCCCGGTCGTCGCCCCGGCCCCGCCCACCGCGGGCGCCGTCACCGCCGTCGACCTGCGGACGCTGGGCCCCTGCGCTCCCGGCCAGGCCTGCGAGGCGCGGGTGCAGGTGCGGCTGCGCCCCGGTCCCGGGCCGCAGACCGTCGACTGGGCCTTCCAGGTCGTCGACCGCTGCACCGGCACGGTCGTGGTCCTTCCGGGCGGGACGGTCACGATCCCGCCGAACGGCGATCGCGCCGACGCGATCGACGCGCTCGCCATGCCACCCGGTGACGCGCTCGCCGTGCTGGCCCTGACCGGCGCGCCCGACACGGCGGCCAGCGCGCCGGTGTCCGTCCCGGCGCAGGCCTCGTGCACGATTCCTGCCGAACCGTCCCGCTGACCGCCCGAGGGGGCGATGGTGTGCTGATCGTGGAGAGTGGTGGTTCGCCCGGAACGCCGCACGACCCCCCGCCGAACGAGAGGCTGCGGCGCAAGGACCCCGGTGGCGTCGCCTTCGACGTGTTGGCCATCCTCGCCGCGCTCGTCCTGGTCGGACTGGGACTGGCCAACCTCGATGCGGTCGAGGGCCCGGCCACGGCGGCCCGGCAGGCGGCGGTCGGCGCAACCGGGATCGCCCTCGTGGCCGTCCTGTGGCGGTTCCGGGTAGGATTGCTGGCCGTCCTCGGCTGGGTCACCTACCTCCTGGCCGTGCTGCTGCTCGGCGCGGTGCTGGTCCTGGGGGTCTCGGCGAACGGCGCCACCCGGTGGATCGGCATCGGCGGGTTCACCTTCCAGCCGTCCGAACTGGCCAAGCTCGGACTGCTGCTCGTGCTCGCCGCGGTCCTCGGTTCGGACCGCGCCCCGTGGCAGCGCTTCGTGTTCGCGATAGGGCTCGCGCTGGTACCGATCGGGCTCACGCTGCTCCAGCCGGACCTCAGCACGACGACCCTGCTGGCCGTGCTCACGGTCGCGATGCTGATCATCGGCCGGGTTCCGGCGCGCTTCCTGCTGCCCATGTTCGCCGCGGCCGCCGTGGCGACGCCACTGGTCATCGGGATGTTGCGGCCCTACCAGGTGCAGCGGCTCGGCAGCTTCCTCGTCGGCGCGCACGTGTCGCCCACGGGCGCGGGCTGGGCGGTGCAGCAGGCGCGCATCGCCCTGGGCTCGGGGTCGATCTTCGGTCACTCGGGCGGGCCGCTGACCGACCTGCTGGCCCAGTACCTGCCCGAGCGGGAGTCCGACCTCGCGCTGGCCAGCGTCGTCGAACAGTTCGGGCTGGTCGCGGGCGGCCTCGTCGTCGTGGCGGCGATCGTGCTGGTGTGGCGGATCGCCCTGGCCAGCCGGGCGCCCCGCACGCCGCACGGGGCCCTCGTCGGCGGCGGTCTCGCGGTCCTGCTCGGGGTGGAGATCGTCGTGTCGCTGGGCGGCAACCTCGGGTTGCTGCCGCTGGCCGGGGTGCCGTTCCCGCTGCTGAGCATCGGGGGGACGGCGCTGTTGGTGCACCTGGTGGCGCTCGGGGTCGTCCTCGGGGTGCGCCGGGACGGGGCGCGCCGGCGGCTGTGGGCGGTGCCGCGCTGGCGCGCCAGGCCGCGGCTGGTGCGGGCGACCGCGCTGGGGCTGACCGGGCTGCTCGTGGCGTTCGGGCTCTACGGCTGGAACGTGCAGGCCGCCGACGGCGCGGCGCTGAGCGCGGCGGGGCAGGAGCAGATGACGCGCTGCATCCGGATCCCCGCCCAGCGCGGCGCTATCACGGACCGGCACGGCGCCCCGCTCGCCACCGGTACGGCCTCCTCGGACACCGGGGTCGACCAGGTCGTCGCGGTGCCCGCCGTGCTGCGGTCCCGGCCGGACGACGTCGCCCGGCTCGCCGCGCTCACCGCACAGCCGGTCGACGCGGTGCGCGCCGCCCTCGACGGTGTGCCCGCGACCACCATCGCGCTCCGGGTGGCCGACGTCCCCCGGGCCACCGGGGACGCGGTCATCGCGGCGGGCATCACCGGGGTGCTGGTCGTGCCGGAGCCGCGGCGGTCCTACCCGACGGGGCCCCTCCTCGGCCCGGTCCTCGGGTTCGCGGGGGTGGCCACGCCGGCCGACCTGGAGCGGTGGCCGGACCTGCCGCCCGGCGAGATCGTCGGGCGGGCCGGCCTCGAGCAGCAGTACGACGCGGTCCTGCGCGGGACGAACGGCCAGCAGTGCGTGTACGTCACGCCGGCGGGTGTGCCGGTGGCGATGGGTGCGCGCACGGATCCGCTGCCGGGCGCCGATCTGAGGCTGTCGCTGGACCTCGGACTGCAGCAGCAGCTGACCAGGAGCCTCGAGACGGCGCTGCGGGGCCAGCGGAGCCCGAGCGCGATCGGCGCCGCCGTCGCGATGGACCCGCGCGACGGCCAGGTCCTGGCGATCGCGAGCCTGCCCTCCTACGACAACAGCGTCTACGGTCCGCCGGTCGACCCGGGCGCGCTGCAGGCCGCCGCCGCAGCACCGGGCCACCCCATGATCGAGCACGTGACCCAGGCCGCCGTGCCGCCGGGATCGACGTTCAAGCTGGTCGTGGGTGCGGCCGCCACCGCGCACCCGGTGTTCCCGCCCGAGCAGGTGATCCCCACCGGGGCGAGCTTCACCCTCGGCGACCACACGTTCGGCAACTGGAAGCCGATGGGCCCGATGGACCTCGTGCAGTCCCTCGCCTGGTCCAACGACGTGTACTTCTACAAGCTGGCCAACGCACTGGGGCCCGATTCGCTCATCGACACCGCCCACGCGCTGGGGGTGGGCGCGCCGACCGGGATCGACCTGCCCGCGGAGTCGGCGGGCTACCTCGGCACGCCCCGGTCGGTGCACGACCGCGGCGGCGTCTGGTACGGCGGCTCGACGGTGATCCTCGGCATCGGGCAGGGCTACCTGCAGGTCACGCCGCTGCAGAACGCCCGGTGGACGGCCGGTGTCGCCACCGGACAGCTCGTCACCCCGCGGCTGGGCCTGGCCACCGGCCCCGGTGGCGGCGCGTTCATCGCCCTTCCCGTCACCCCGCCGACCCCGATCCCCTTCGCCGGCTCCCTCGGCCCGGTCCGGGACGGGATGCGGGCGGCCGTGACCGGTGGGACCGCCACCCGGCTCGCGGGCCTGCCCGTGCCGGTCGGGGCGAAGACCGGGACCGCGGAGGACGGGAGCCTGTCCGCCGACAGCTACGACAACTGGATGGCCGCCGCCGCTCCCATGCCGAATCCCGGCGTGGTCATGACGGCGCTCGTCCAGGGTCCCGGCACGGGCGCCAACAACGCAGGGACGGTGGTCGCCGACGGGCTCCGGTACTACCTCGGCCACCAGGCCGACGTGCTCGCCACCGCGCCGGTGCAGTCGCCGTAGGCGCGGCGGCGCTCAGGTGCGGCCGTAGGCCTCCAACACGCCCGGGCTCCGCAGGCACCGCGCGGCACCCTCGGCGACGCAGGTCAGCGGGTTCTCGGCCCGTTTCACCGGCAGGCCGAACGCCCGCTCGAGGCTCTGGTCGAAACCGCTGGTGAGGGCGGCGCCGCCGAACATCAGGATCCCGTCGGCCAGCACGTCCCCGGCGGCCTGCGGCGGCAGGTCCTCCAGGCAGCCCACGAGCGTCCGGACGATCGTGTCGGTGATCGGCCGCAGGACCTCCGTGATCTCCGCGACCGGGATCGTCTCGAGCCGCGGGCGGCCCGACCCGATGTCCCGCCCGTGCACGACGAGGCTGGGCTCGGCGTCGAAACCGGCCTGGACCTTGACCTCCTCGACCGCCTGCTCCCCCACGGCGAGCTGGTGGTGTTCGCGCAGGTGCTGGTGGACCGCGACCGTCATCTCGTCGCCGGCCACCCGGCAGGACCGGGAGGCGACCACGCCCCCGAAGCAGAACGCCGTCGCCTCCGCGGTGCCCCCTCCGACGTCGACGACCATGTGGACACGTCGCTCGAGAGGGTCGATCCCGCAGCCGACCGCGCCGGCGATCGACTCGTCGAGCACCGTCGTGCCGCTCATGCCGGCCTCGTCCGCAGCCTCCAGCAGCGCGCGCCGTTCCAGCGTCGTGGCACCACTGGGCACGCCGATGACCACCCGGCCCCTGCCCCGCAGCCAGGGGCGCCGCGCGATCCGGCGGAGGACGGCCTGCAGGTAGAGCTGCGCCGTCTCCAGGTCGACGATCACGCCGTCGTGCAGCGGCCGCATCGCGGTGAACCCCGCGGGTGCCCGCCCGATCAGCTCCGACGCCTCCCGGCCGATCGCCATGATCCGCCCGCGACGGGCGCGCGTCCCGCGCAGCAGGAGTACCGACGGCTCGTCGAACAGGATGCCCTCGTCGGCGTGGCACACGACGGTGTTCGCGGTGCCGAGATCGATCCCGAGATCGGCCACAGATCCTCCCCCAGCACCCAGCGGTCGCCCCGAGACAACCGGGAGTGCCAGTCTGGTGGTGCGACGGGAGCCGGTCCAGCAACTCGCCCTCGTCCGTCCGCCGCTGCCTCCACTTGGCCGCGCGAATTGCTACATATGGCGGAGCCGATGTCGCCCGGATGCCGTATATGCCTCGGCCATACCGACAGGACGTGGGTTCGCATCCTGGGCATTCGGTTGCGCGCCATCGATCCCCGGCCTCGACGAATCTTGCGCGATCCGCCGGCGCACGACTCCACCGAGAAGTACGGAAGGCACGCCGCCGGACCGTGTATCCGGATCAACGGCGGGGGCCACCCGAAACGGCTCGAGCTGATCGAGGGGTGGCTCATTCGGATCAGGAGCCGGTGGCAACGCGGTCTTCACCCCCTGCGTGCGCCGTTCCCGGCGACGTGCGGCTCATCGAACGCATCCTCGGCTGGGACTGCTACGTCCGGCTCGCGTTCGACGAACTCCGGCTCGCCGGAGCCGCCTCACCGCAGGTGCCGCGCCGCCTGCGGGCCGCGTTGGAGGACCTCAGACCGTCCGTCGACCTGGCCTCGGCAGCCCGCGGCCACCACGACCGACGCCACGCCGGGCCGCCGCCTGGAACGGCCTCGCGCCCCGCGGGAGCGTCACGCCATCGAGCCGCAGCCGTGCGCCACGTGGAGCCGGGTGAGTGTCTCGACCGTGGCGGCGAGGCCGTCGACGAGCAGGACGGGCGGCGCGTGCCCGGCCGGCGTCCATCCGGGGCCTGCCGCGACCAGGTCGGCCGGGCAGGGGATGGGGTCGAAGACCGAGGGATCGGTCACGTCGGGTGTCAGGGCCAGGACCACCATGACGGCACGGGCAGCTCGGGTCGCGGTGTCGCCCAGGGCCGGGGCCGGCGTCCGGGCACCCAGCAGCGTGCTGACGATCCCGGCTGCATCGAGTGCGGCGGACACCGCGACCAGGGGCAGCTCGTGCCGCTCCTCGGGCGTGCACGCGAGCAGGACCGCAGGCCCCGTCGATCCGGCCGGGTCGACGGGCTGAACGGCGCGGGTGAGCTCGACCCGTGGCGATATGGGAGATCAGGTGCTCCACGGCGATGCCGTGGGCCAGGTCCGCCCACCGGCACCGATCGCGGCCAGGACCGGGCGGAGCACGTTCTCCCACGTCGCCTCGACCGAGGTGCACGCGAGGTGGTCGGCCAGCAGCCGGCGGACCGCGGGCCCGTCGAGGTCCAGCGCGGCGGCCCCGAGTTGATGCGCGACCGGGTCGACCTCGGGAGGCAGGCCGAGCGTCTGCGGTGAGGCCGCGAGCACCGTACGCGCGGCCTCGGCGGTGGGGATGCCTTGGTCGGCCAGTCGCCGAACGGCCTGCAGTGAACTCCTCTGTTCTCCGCAGGCCCGGATGGAGTACCGCAGTCAATCACCGAGGGTGGCCGGTCGCTTCCGCCAAGTGGCATATTTCTCGACGGAACCTCCACAAAGCCGCCATTGTCGGGCTACCGTCCCTCGGAACAGCATCTCGCCCCGAGTGCAGGAATGACCGTGCAGCACTTCCGGGGCACGCACTACCGAAGTTCGGAAAGGACGACCATGTGCACCGGGAACGGACTCCCCCAGCGGCCGGCGTCGTCGCCGCCGCCCCCTCCGTCCACTCCCTCGTCCCCGGCGCGCTGCGCGCCGCCCCCGTAGATCGTCCGGCGGCACCCGACGACGTCGGAGCCGAACCTCCGGGAGGGGGCCCGAGGATGAAGGATTCGGTCGAGGTGGTGATCCAGCAGGCCCACGGATACGTCGTGGTGCAGCTGGTCGGCGTGCTGTCGATGCACACCATCGCGGCGACCCGCACCACACTGGTGGAACTGCTCGACGGCCCGGGCTGCGTGGTCGCCGACCTGTCCGGCCTGCAGTTGCGCCACCCCGGCTGCGCGACCGTCTTCGCCGCCGCCACCACACAGGCCGGCGGCTGGCCACTGGCGAGGCTCGCCCTGATCGGCGCCGATCCGAGGATGCTCAGCCACCTGTCGCCCCGCGGCGTCGGCCCGGCCGTCCCCGTCGCCGAGAGTCTCGGAGCCGCACTCGCCATGACCGACCAGCCACCGCACCCTGCCCGGACCTCCTCCACCGGTCCGGCCGGCGACCAGCACGCCTCGCGCATCACCACGATCGCGCAGACGAACCCGGACGCGGCCCGGTTCGTCCAGGACTGGCTCGGCGTGCTCATCGAGCACGACATGTTCGGCCACCTCGAACTCGTCACCACCCTCTCGACGTTCCTCGAGCACGGCCGCGACTACACCGCCACCTCCCGGGCTCTGGGAATCCACCCCAGCACGGCCCGCTACCGCGTCTACCGGATCAATCAGCTCACCCGACTCGACCTGCACGACACCGAGAACCTCCTGAACCTGCACGCCGCAACCCGGCTCTTCACGCGGACCTCGGACGAACCGTTCTGAGGCGGGGTCAGGGCAGGCCGCGCGCGCTGAGCAGCAGCCAGCCCAGGAACCGGGCGCTGTCGTCGAGGCGCTGACGCTCCTCCTCGACGGCCTCGGCGTACTCCGCCGGATCGCCGCGGTGTTCCCAGACCCGCTCGGCCGCCTCCCACGCGAGGTACCGGGTGACGCGGACGAGCAGGTCGGAGGCCGCGTTGCCGAACCTGTCGAGGATCCCGCCCTCCTCGGTCTCGGCGAGGAACGCGCCGAAGTCCTCCCTCAGGTCGTCCATCTCCTCGGCGAAGATGTCGTTGACCAGGTCGTAGTCGTACCTCCGGTCCGCGGTCGGCGGGTAGATCTTCCACGTCTCGAGCAGGGCGAACGCCAGGTCGAAGTTGACGTGCGCGTTCACCCCGGCGGCCGCGAAGTTGGGGTGCCCGACGTCCTGGTCGTCGCGGCGGTCGAACAGCACCGCCCAGCAGCGGGGCGTGTCCTTCGCCCCGGTCGCGTACTTCTGGATCGCCGCGAGGTAGCGCCGGGCGAACTCCAGGTCGAGCAGGGTGAGGAAGTCGGGATCGCGGAACTCCCGCTTCTCCCGCCTGCCCTCGACGGTCTCCAGGATGTTCGTGGTGATGGTGCAGTAGAGCCGCGAGAAGCAGGAGATCCCGTCGATCTGCGGCTGTACGAGGTCCGCCGCCGAGGTATCCCTGATCGCGGTGAGCCTCTCGACCACGTCCTTGATCGTCTCGACCTCGGTGCAGAACTCCGCCAGGTCCTTCGCGCCTTGTCGGGCCACGGTCCGTGCTCCCCCGGTCGTCCATGTCGTCCTTTGAGGAGAGCACGGAAAGCGCCGATGAGATACCCCTGGCTCCCGTCCCGCGCGCCCGATCAGCCGACGTACTCGGAGACGAGGACGAGGTCGGGCAGGAGCAACTGGTACTCGGCGTGGGTGCGGTGCTCGGTGGTGCGCCAGCGGCCTCCGTCGACGGTCCGCATCGTCTCGCGGTACCCGGGGACGCCGGGGAAGCCGACGTTGTCGGCGACCACGACGGATCCGGGACGGAGCCAGCAGGCGGCCTCGATGGTTTCCAGGTCGGGCAGGTAGGCCTTCTTGTCGTGGTCGAGGAAGAGCAGGTCGAGCGTGCCGGGGCCGAGGCCGTGCTCGTCGCGGAGGGTCCCGAGCGTCGCGCCGCCGTCGCCGAGCGTCCCGACGATCACGCTCACGCGGTCCGCGACGCCCGCGTGGCGCCAGATGCTGCGGGCGACGGCCGCGTTGGCGGAGCTGAACTCGACGGAGCAGACCCTGGCCGAGGGCATCGCGCGGGCGATCCGCAGGGCGCTGTACCCGCAGTAGGTGCCGAGCTCCAGGACCAGCCGGGGCCGGGCGCGGCGGACCGCGGCGTCCAGGATCTCGCCCTTCTCGTCGCCGATATTGATCATGAATTTGCGGGTGTGGCAGAACTCGTCGACGGCATGGATCGCGTCGTCGACGTCGCCTGCTCGGGCGGTGGCCAGGACGTGGTCGGCGAGCGCCTGTTCGCGGCCGTCGCCGACCTGCCACTCCCGCTGCAGGCGCCTCATCCCGAGTGCGAGCCGCAGGAACGACCACCGCAGGAAGGGCACGGGCTTGCCTGCCGCCTCGTTGACGGCGACGGCCGCGCCCCCGGCTGCGGTCGCCCAGAGGATCCTGCGCAGGAACGCGAGCATGTTCACCCGGTTCGCGACGGCTCCGGCGCCGACGGCGAGTGCCGCCGACGCCAGGAGTGAGCGATGGTTCCGCAGCATCGACGGCCTCCTCTCCTCGCGGCGGACGTCCGGCGGCCCGGCGCCGCAACCTCGTGCGCTCTGTGACGTCTATCACTACGTGGCCGGATGTGCCACCGCCGCGAGAGGACTCGCCATGACCACGATCGCCCGACTGCTCGTCGCCCTGCTCCTCGCACTCACCGGCGCGCTCGTCGTGGGTGCGCCCGCCGCTGCCGCGGCGCCCGCCTGCGACCCGACCGTCGGCTCGCAGCCGAAGACGGCGGCGCTGATGAGCACCTCGCCGCTGGTCGCGATTCGTACCGGACACGACCGGTGCTGGGACCGGGTCGTCTTCCAGGTCGCCGGCTCCGTCGGCGCCGGTTGGGACGTGCGGTACGTGGACACCGTCGTCCAGGACGGATCGGGCGCACCCCTGGCCGTGCCCGGGGGTGCGCGGCTGTCGGTGGTGCTGCACCACCCGTCGACCGACGAGCAGGGCGCGCCGACCTATCCGGCCCGCATCGGGCCGGTCGCGAACGTCGTCGGCTCTCCCACGTTGCGCAGCGTGGTGTTCGGCGGGTCGTTCGAGGGGTACACGACCGTCGGTGTCGGGGTCCGCGCCCGCCTGCCCTTCCGTGTCTTCACCCTCGCCGGGCCTGGTGGCGACACGCGCATCGTGCTCGACGTCCTGCACGGGTGGGACGCGGGCCGCTGACGTTCACGGAGTTCGGTGGCGTGGGCCGGGCGTCGGACGGCCCACGCCACCCGGCCTGCCGGCGTCAGAAACGGGCCTCGCGGGTGTCCGGCGACAGCCCGAGGAACGCGCCGCGGCGATCGTCCAGCCAGCGTTCCAGCGGGCGGGGGGACTCGCCGGTCAGCGTCCGCGCATCGTCGGTGACGGCGGCGCAGGCACCGCCGCGCACCCACTCGAACAGCTCGACCATGCCCTCCGCCTGCCAGTCGGAGAAGCCCGCGGCGAGCATCGTGGAGCTCGCCTCGTCCGGGGTGATGTCGACGTACTCGACCTGGCGGGCGAACACCGCCGAAATCCGTGCGGCGACATCGGCGTAGCTCAACGCCTCGGGCCCGCCGACGACGTAGATGTCGTCCGGTCCGTCGAGGGTGAGCGCGCGCGCCGCCACCGCGGCGACGTCGGCGGCCGCCATGAACGCCACCCGGCCGTCCCCCGCCGGCGCCGACACCACGCCCTGCTCGCGGATCGTGTCCGTCGCCGTCAGCAGGTTCTCCATGTACAGGTTCGGTGCGACGTAGGTGGCCGGCAGGTCCATGGCGTCGATGTGCGCGGCGACCTGACGGTGGTTGCGCATGAACCGCACGGTGCAGTCGGGGTCCTGGAACCCGTCGGCCGCGAGCTTGACCAGGTGCGGGCGGTGCCCCGCCGCAAGGACCGCGTCGATGAAGGCGATCTCGAGCTCGACCTGTTCCTCGCTCGACGGGCTCATCAGGAATATCCGGTCGAACGTCCGCAGCACGTCCGGGGAGGGTGGGCCGTCCAGGGTGGCCACGACGTGGCCCGCCGCGGGGGGCAGGTCCAGGGCCTTCGCCTCCACGCGGACCATGCCCGTGACCGGCTCACGGGCGTCCGTCAGCTCCTCCACCAGGCGATAGCCGACCTGGCCGGTGGCCCCGGTCACCAGGATCATGGTGCCTCCGACGTCGAGCGGCCGCAGCGCTGTCCCCGACGACGATCGCGGACCTCGCTCGTCCGCGCGTGGGCCTGCCGGGCGCATCCGAGGATGCCCCATTCGGCCCGGTGGGCGGACGTGCGGGGGACGGAAGGGGCGCCCGGCCTCGCCCGAGGTGTCGACGACACGGCGTGGGGTACCCCGGGCGGGATGAGCACAAGCGCACTCCCCGAGGACACGCCGTCGCTGGCCGAACGGTTCCGGTTCGGTGAGCTCCTCGGGGTGGGAGCGACCGCCGAGGTGTACCGGGCCGTCGAACGCGCCACCGGCCGGCAGGTCGCCGTCAAGCTGCTCAGCCCGGAACTGATGCTCCTGCACGGGTTGCCGCCCCGGCTCGGTGAGGACGACACCGCGGCCCGGCTCGACCATCCCGGCCTGGTCGCGGTCCACGAGACCGGGCACGACCGCGGCCGGTTCTACCTGATCATGCAGCTCGTCGACGGCGAGACGCTGTACCAGCGCCTGCTGGGTGGGCCCGTTCCGGCTCCGCAGGTCACGGCGATCGGGACCTCGCTGGCCGACGCCCTGTCCTACATCCACGGGAAGGGCGTGATCCACCGCGACCTCAAGCCGGCCAACATCCTGCTCGACGGGCAGGGACGCCCGTTCCTCACGGACTTCGGCGCGTCGCGGCTCGTCGACGCGACCCGAATCACGACCACCGGCGCGGCCATCGGCACCCCCGCCTACATGGCGCCCGAGCAGATCCGCGGCGAGCACGTGGGGCCCGCCGCCGACATCTACGCGCTCGGACTCGTGCTGTTGGAGGCCGTGACAGGACGCCGGGAGTACCCCGGGGGCCTCGTCGAGTCGGCCGTCTCCCGCCTGCACCGGCGCCCGGCGGTACCCGACGACCTTCCCGAACCGCTGCGCCCCGTGCTCCGCGCGATGACCGGTGACGACCCCGCCACCCGACCGACCGCGGCCGACGTGCGGGACCGGCTCTCGTCGCGGGCGGTCCGGGAACCGGTGCCACCCCACAGGTCCCGCACAACCCCTCCACGGCGAAGCTCCGTGCTCGTCGGAACGGCGGCCGCCGTCCTGATCGCCGCGGCGGGGCTCGGCACGATGGCGTTGCAGGCCCCGGCGCCCGCCACGACGACGGCCGGCGATCGGTCAGCGGCCGGACCCGCCCCCACCGCGAACGGTGGCCTGTCACCCGCTGCCGCGGCGATCCCGCCGGTCGTGGCACCGGCTCCCGTGGTCGGGCCGGCGGCGGCGGTCGAGGAAGCGGCCGTCGTCGGTCGGGCGGCCGTCGACCAGGTGGCCGGCGTCGGCCAGGCGGGCATGGATCGGAGCGCCGTCGTCGATCCGAGCGACTCGAGACCCGGACGTTCCGCTCCCGAGCCTTCCGCGTCCTCGCCGGGAACGGATCGGGAGGAAGAACGGCGCGCCGGGTCGGCGGAAGGAATGGAGATGGTCGGCTCCGGAGACGGTTATCCGCAAGCGGATCACCGGTCCGAGAAGGACGGACGGAACCAGGACGAGAACGGCGAAGGCGAGAGGGACGAGAAGGGGAACGGCGGCGGCGGAAAGATGAAGGACTGACGCGGCCGCCCGTGCCCGATGCCTCGTCCGCGCAGGCAGGCGCGCTGATCACGGCGTTCCAAGCCTTACCTGAACGATTCCTGAAGAGGGCGCCGCATCTCCGCGCGGCCCGCTGACGTGGCGACGGCTCGATGTACCGTCCCCCGAGACGACCCCATCGGGAGTGACGGTATGCCTGATTTCGACGATTCACCTCCCGGTCCTCACGGCGGGCACGGGTTCGGCGTTCATCACGGGCCGTACGGCGGTGGCCCCGATGCGGATCTGTGGCTGTTGTTGCCGGCCCTGTTGATCGGGTTGGCCGTTCTGGGCTTCCTGATGCATCACCACGGATACGACCGGCTGTTGATCGAGCAGTTGCGCGGACTGCCGGGCCGCGAGCGAGAGGAGCGCGACCGGTGGCAGGCGGCCGTGGAACGTCACGGACGGACGGCACAGGCCTTCGCACGTTCGAGTGCGATCCCGTAGCCGTGCTCGCACGACCGGCCCTGGCCGACGTGACCCTTCCGGCGACCGCCCGCTTCGTGGACGCCTTCGCGGCGGCGATCGCATTGCGTACCGAGAACTATCCGGGCCGCCTTGGCCGCGGCGGAGTTCGCCCGCGCTGCCGACGCCGCGGAGCGCGCCTGGGCGGCCGCGGTGGACGCGGTGGACCGGATCCGGGCCGCGCGCTTCGCCCCGGGGAACGCGCGCTGCTCGACCAGACACTCAAGCTGCCCGCCACGGCGGAGTCGACGCCGCACGAGGCCGAGCGCCACGCCGCCTACCGACGAGCGCCGGCGCGGCTGTCCGAGCTGCGACGGCGAACGGGCTGGACGCTGCCCCGGCCGGCGACACACGCCCTGGAGTACCGGGCCCGGGGTGTCCTCACCGCGGCCCACTGACCGTCACGACGCGGCGCCCGCGACGCTGCCCGAACTCGGCGCGCTCTCCTGGTCGGGATGTCGGACCTATCCCGGACCAGGAGGCTCGCTCGTCGTGCGGTTGCGCGGTCAGCCGGAGAGGCGGCGGGTCAGCATCTCCTTCGCCTGTTCGCCGCCCTTCCGGCTCTCCGCCTGCGCGCGCCGGAAGAATTCGGCGAGGTCGTTGTCGCCGTCGCGCTCGGCGTCCTGGATGTAGGTCTCGAGCCTGAGGGCGTTGCTCAAGCAGGCCTCGGTGAACCAGATCAGGTTGTAGTCCTTGTCCTTGGTGCCAGTGACCTGGCCCGTCTCGGTGGTAGACACAGCGTCGGGTCCTCTCCTCGCTTCTGCAACGGACAGGGACCGCATACCCGCTATGACCCACGTCACACACCAGAAGGGCCCTGGTTGCCCGCCTCCGCCGGAGACGTGACCGCACCGATCGACGGAACCGGCCTACTGACCATGGTCACGACCGTGCCGTGCCCGTCATGGCGGACGTTCACCCGCTCCATGCACCCGCGCACGACGACGAGACCGAAGCCGTTGCCACCCGTCTCCGAGCGCCATTCCCCCCAGTCCCGCACCGTGACCGCGACCCGGCGCCGGGACAGCCCGAGGACCAGACGGCCCACGACCTCGACATCCCCGGGAAAGCCGACCGGGTAGGCGTGCTGGACCGAGTTGGTGCACGCCTCGCTGACCGCCAGGATCACCTCGTCGCGCTCCCCCTCGGGCCACTGCAGCCCCTCCAACCACCTGCCGAGCCCGTACCTGAAGAACGTCAGCTGCACGGGATCGGCGCTGAACCGGATGCTGTAGAAGTCCGCCGCCACCCGACAAGGGTGACCCACTCGACGCGAGGAGCGCGACCGCTGGCCCGACGGCCCGCGGTCGGACCGGGCCCGATCGCCGCGCAGGAGGCGCCCGGATCCTCGCCTCGGAACCTCCGCCCGCGCTTCCCTGCGCCCTCGCCGGGTGTTATGCATGAGTCATGCATGACGGGGCCCGCACCGCGAACCTCCTCGGGGCCGCCGCGCTCGCCGTGGCCGACCTCGTCACTGACGACACGACGCGAGCAGCCGGGGTGAGCGCCAGCGGAGCCGCTGCGCTCGTCGTTCTGTCCGCCTCGCCCGGGCTCAGCGTGACCGAACTGGGCCGGCGAGTCGGTCTGAGCCAGCCGGCCGCCGCACGCATGGTCGACTCCCTGCAGGCGGCGGACCTCGTGAACCGACGCCCGGGTCCCGGGCGGGAGGTGAGCGTGCAGCCGACGTCCGCAGGTCGCCACGCCGCCTCCCTCCTCCTCACAGCCCGTGGAGAGCCGCTGGGCGAGCTCGTCTCCGTCCTCGATGAGGGCGAGCAGGACACCCTGGCAGACCTGCTCGCCAAACTCCTGACCCGCCTCTACACCCGCGTCGGCAGCTCGGAGCTGCTGTGCCGTCTGTGCGACCGTGCCAGCTGCACGGCGAGTGCACCGTGCCCGGTCGGGAAGGCCGAGCGCGAACAGGGGCGTTGACCGATGGGCGCTCTGTTCGCACTCGCCTCGTCGATCAGCTACGGCCTGTCGGATTTCCTCGGCGGAGTGGTGTCGCGCCGAACCTCGTTCCTCCGCGTCGCCTTCCTCGGACAGCTCGGCGGGTTCCTGTCGACAGCCGTGGTCGCACCGCTGGTCTCCACGACGGCGCCGGCGACCGCCGACCTGGCCTGGGGCGGCCTGTCCGGCGTCGGTACCGGGCTGGCGATGACGTTCCTGTTCCGCGGCATCAGCCGCGGCGCCATGAGCGTGGTCGTACCGGTCAGTGCCGTCGGCGGTGTCGCCCTGCCCGTACTCGTCGGTGTCGTTGTGCTCGGTGAGCGGCCCACCCCGCTCGCCTGGGCAGGGGTCGCCGTCGCCGTCCCGGCGTTGTGGGCGGTGTCCCGCGGCCGGGACACCACCGGCGACCACGGGAACGCCGCGCTCCCCGACGGACTCGCCGCCGGTACGGGTATCGCCCTGCAGTACCTCGCCCTCGCCCAGGCCGGCCCGGGCTCAGGGCTGTGGCCCGTCCTCGCAGGGCGCCTCACCGCGATCGTCGCCATCGCCGTGCTGTCCAGGCTCCTGGTGCGTGCGGTCGAGGAGCCCGCGAGGAACTCTCGGCGGGCCGGAGCCCGAGCCGGGCACGGCCTCGCCGCGGCTCTCGCCGGGGCACTGGCCGCGCTCGCCCTCACGTGTTACCTGCTCGCCACGAGAAGCGAACTGGTCGCGGTCGCCGTCGTACTGTCCTCCCTCTATCCCGTCATCCCCGTCCTGCTGGGTATCGCCGTGCTGGGCGAACGGCTCACGTGGAAGCAGTCCCTCGGGCTGGGCGCGGCACTCACGGCGAGCGTGCTGATCGCGACGACCTGACGGATCACGGACCCTGTCATCCGGCGAGGCCTCCGTCCACGGCCGGGGTCACGCGGTTCCAGAGGTCGGTGAACTCGAGGGTGTCGAAGAAGGCGATGGCCTCCACGATCGCGCCGTCCGCCAGCCGCAGGTACCAGGTGTAGGTGTTGCGGTACGGCACGCCGTCGTGGGCGGAACCGGAGGCGTCGAACAGGGCGATGACCCAGTCGCCGTCCGCGTACACGGCACGGACGGTCGGGACGAGCGGCTCCGACAGCCGCGCGTTGAACGGCCCGATCACCGTGTCGAGGAACTCCTGCCGGCTTTCGTAGGTCCTCGAGACCGGGCTGTTCCCGACGATGGTCCAGCGGGCCTCATCGGCCAGCAGGTCGAAGGGGCCCCCGCGGCCGGCCGCCCAGTCGTCGAAGGCCGCCTGGACGGCCTGTTTGTGGGTGTCCTCCTGGGCGAGGTTCCGCTCGGTCATGGCCCGTCCCTTCGTGGCACCGACGATGGCCGGACACTACCGTTCACCCACTCGACGAGGAGCCGACTCGATGAGCAGACTCCACCCACCCTTCGATCCCGAACTGGCCGAGGCGCTCACGCTCGTCCACGAGGTGAACCCGCCGACGATCACGCCGGACCGCATCGGCGCGCTCAGGGCGATCAGCGACGAGTACCGCATCCCTGAGGAGGCGCTGGCCGACGTCGAGATCGACGAGTTCCCGGTGCCCGGTCCGGCCGGCGCGCCGGACGTGCTCCTCCTGGTCCTGCGGCCGAAGGGCGCCGACCGGGCCGTTCCGCTCCCGGCGATGCTGCACGTCCACGGGGGCGGCATGGTCGCGGGCCACCGCAGGGTCGGCCTGGACTGGGCGCTCGAGTGGATGCGCGCGGTGCCGATGGTGATCGCCTCGGTCGAGTACCGGCTGGCCCCGGAGCACCCCCACCCGGCCCCGGTGGAGGACTGCTACGCCGCGCTGTCCTGGGTCGCCGGGCACGCCGGGGAGCTGGGCGTCGACGCCGACCGGCTCACGGTCGGCGGCGGCAGCGCCGGTGGTGGTCTCGCCGCCGCGCTCGCCCTGCTCGCCCGCGACCGCGGTGGCCCCGGGCTGGTCGCCCAGCTGCTGATCTGCCCGATGCTCGACGACCGCGCCCGCACCCACTCCAGCACCGAGCTCGACGGGGAGGGTCTGTGGGATCTCACGTCGAACGCCACCGGGTGGTCCGCCCTGCTCGGGGAGGCCGCCGGCGGGCCGGACGTGTCCCTCTACGCGGCACCGGCCCGGGCCACCGACCTCTCCGGGCTCCCACCGGCGTTCGTCGACGCCGGCGCCGTCGAGACCTTCCGCGACGAGGCCGTCGACTACGCCACGCGGCTCTGGCAGGCGGGCGGGCAGGCCGAGCTGCACATCTGGCCCGGGGCCTTCCACGGCTTCGACTCGGTCGTTCCCGGCGCCGCCCTGTCCCGGGAAGCGCGGGCGGCGCGGGTGAACTGGCTGCGGCGGTTGTTCGCCGAGTGAGCCGGTCCGCCACGGACCACCGAGCGGTGCCGGACGGGCCGAGCCCGGGCGTACTCTCGCGCACCCGGCACGGGCCACATCGTTGTTCCCACCGTTTCGCCCGGACGCCGCGGATCGAGGATGCGAGATGAAGGACGTCGAACCGATGGCCGCCTTGCGCGAGCATCTCTCGAGCCTGACGAGCCTGTTCGTGCTCGGGATGGTGATGTCCGATCGGCACGACGAGCAGGAGATCCTCCGCCTCGCGGTCTCCTCCGTCGCGTCGCTGACCTCGTGCCGGCCCCTCGTCACCGCGCTGGCCGGGGACGACATGCGGTTGCACGCGCCCAACGGCCGCACGGTCGTCCGGCCCGACCTCACCGCGCGGCTGATCGAGCTCGACGGGCGGGAGGGATCGGTCGACGGGACGGACGCCGCCTGGATGTGGGCCTACCCCCTGCGGGCTCTCGGCGGGCAGGCCGGGTACCTCGTCGTCGGCGCGGACGCCGAACCGTCGGAGAACCGGCGGTTCCTGCTGCGGATGCTGGCCCAGCAGGCGGGCAGCGCGC
This sequence comes from Pseudonocardia sp., assembly GCF_025465255.1. Lineage (GTDB taxonomy): Bacteria > Actinomycetota > Actinomycetes > Mycobacteriales > Pseudonocardiaceae > Pseudonocardia. The sequence continues at coordinate 28,282 of NZ_JAODNI010000072.1, read as the reverse complement.
TGAGCGGGGCGGCGCTCTACTCCCGGGAGCGGGAGACCGCTCAGCGGCTCCGCACGGCCAACTCCGAGCTCGAGGGCGTCAACCGGGAGCTCCTGACGAGCGTCGCCGCCATGGAGGGACGTCGGAAGGCCCACGAGGCGCTCGCGTCCGTGGCCGCCTCCGGCGCGGGCGAGCCGGGCATCGCCGACGCCCTGTTCCGGCTCACCGGCCTCGGCGTCGCCGTGGAGGACCGCTTCGGCAACCTCCAGGCCTGGGCCGGTCCCGGCCGCCCGGAGCGGTATCCCCCCATCCCCGCACCCCGGCGCACCCAGCTGCTGGCCGAGGCCCGCCGGAGTCCGCTGCCGATCCGGGACAGGGACCGGCTCATCGCGGTGGCCCAGCCCCGGGAGGAGGTGCTCGGCGTCATCGTGCTCGTCGACCCGGACCGGCGGGCCGGTGAGCACGAGACCTTCGCGCTCGCCCACGGCGCCGTCGTGCTCGCCATGGAGCTGGTCCACCGGCGCAGCCTCGCCGAGACGGAGCTGAGGCTTCGCCGGCAGCTGGTGGACGACCTGCTGACCGGCACCGACGACGAGAGCGCCGTCCTGCGCGCGGACCCGCTCGGCCACGACCTGCGCGGTCCGCACCACGTGCTCGTGGTGCAGTGGACCGGTGACCACCCCGACGAGGCGCTCATCAGGGCGGTCGACCGGGCGGCGGACACGGTGCTGGACGCCAGGGTCCTGCAGGCCCGTCGCGGAGGACGCGTCGTGGTCGTCGTGCGCAGGCCCGAGGCGTGGGCCGAGGGCCACCGGTGGAACGAGATGTTCCGCGCGCTGGGGCGGAGGATGCGGTCCGGCACGGGTTCGATGGGCGTCGGCGGAGTGTGCCGCACCCCCTCCGGGCTCCCGCGCTCCTTCGCGGAGGCGGAGCGGGCGCTGCGCATCCGGCTGGAGACGGCGGATCCGACGGGCGTCGTCGTGTACGACGATCTCGGCATCTACCGGTTGCTCGCCCTCGGTGACGACGACCAGGAGGTCCGCCGGTTCGTCCGCGAGTGGTTGGGGCCGCTGCTCGACTACGACTCGGCCAACCACTCCAACCTGGTCCTGACGCTGTGGCAGTACCTCGAGTGCGGCGGCAACTACGACGCCGCCGCCCGGGCGCTGTTGATCCACCGCAGCACCCTGCGCTACCGGCTGCGCCGGATCCGGGAACTCGGCGACCACGACCTGAGCGAGGTCGACACCCGGTTGAACATGCACGTCGCCACCCGGGCGTGGAACGTCCTGCGCGGCTCGATCTGACGGCGTCTACGCCGGCTGCACGGCCAGCCGTACGGTCACGGCGTCGTCGCTGCGTTCCACGGCTATCCCGGACGAGCTCGTGGTCCCGGGGGATGCCCGGCGCCCCCTGCCCGGGGCGGGTCGGCGCCGCCGGGCGGCCGCGGGCGGGCCCCGAGGTCGGTCGTGCCGCGCGCGACGTGGCAGGTCAGCTCGTGGGGTGCCCCGGGCCAACGCGTAGGCCAGGAGGGCGACCTGGGCCAGGCCCCGCTGTCGATGCACGCGGAACTACATCCGGCACCACGGGCCCAGAAGGGCCGCCCACCCCGCGGCGGAGGGCGAGGGCTCTCACCGGCGGAGACGCCGTCACGGACCAGGTCCTCGACCTCGTCGGCGAGCAGGTACTCGCTGTCCAGGTAATACCGGTTGGTCACCACGAGGCCGTCCACCCACACCTTGGGGTGCACCTTCACGATCGGGACGATCACCTCGCCACCGAACTGGTCCAGGTCGTACAGGCACGCCGTGACCTGCGGGTGGCGGTGGGCCCAGAGGTTGAACCTGGACTCGTAGCGGGTCAGGTCCGCGACGAAGTCCGGGGCGACGAGCGATCGCCCAGCTCATGTCCGCCCCGATCCGGGCGAAGTTCCGGCCCCTGCGCACGTAGGTGGTCGTCCCCACTCCTCCCAGAACCGCAGCATGCGATCCGCGGTGAAGCCGCCGGTCGCCATGTGGCTGCCGCGCAGTAGCACTTGTGGCGGGCCTGCACGCCCTCGGCGAGGAAGTCGACCATCAGCTCGTCGCGCTGCGCCTCGCCCCGGTACGGGCCGTGTCGGCTCGGCGGGCCGGTGCGGCCATCCGGCGACCCAGGCCGGCGGAGACGACCCATGAAGTGCCGTGTCGTGGGTACCACCGGCGCGAGGCCGGCCGGCTCACGCGACGTGGCATCGGACGACCAGGAAGAGGAAGGCGAATGCAGAAGATCAACGAGAAGCTGTACAGCTGGGCCTCGATCCTCGACCCGGCCACTCTGGAACAGGCCGAGCGCACGGCGAGCATGCCGTTCGTCCAGCCCCACCTGGCGCTGATGCCGGACGCCCACCTCGGCGTGGGAGCGACGGTCGGCTCCGTCATCCCCACGCCCGCGGCGATCATGCCGGCGGCGGTGGGGGTCGACATCGGCTGCGGCATGATCGCGCTGCGCACCGGGTTCACCTCGCAGGACATGGCAGGCAAGGACCTCGCGCGGCTCCGGCACTGGATCGAGCGCAGCATCCCGCTCAGCGCGGGCAACTACAACCGGCGGATCAGCGACACCGCCGCCCCGCGCGTCAAGACCCTCGAGCAGGAGGCCGCCGACCGCCTGGACTTCTACGACAGGCTGACCCGCACCAGGTGGGACCGTCAGCTCGGCACCCTCGGCTCGGGAAACCACTTCATCGAGGTGACGCTCGACGAGCTCGACCGCGTCTGGCTGTTCCTGCACTCCGGGTCGCGGGGCATCGGCAACGCCATCGCCACGCACCACATCAGGGTCGCCCAGGACCGGTGCCGCAAGAACTCGGTCCGGCTCCCGGACCGGGATCTCGCCTACCTGGAGGAGGGCACGCCCGAGTTCGACCTGTACATCCGGGACCTGAACTGGGCGCAGCACTTCGCCCTGCTCAACCGCGAGGAGATGATGGACCGCCTCGTGAACGACGTGAACCGCCTGATGGGTGCGCCGGTCGAGGAACAGGAGCGGATCAACTGCCACCACAACTTCACGCAGCGCGAGCACCACCTGGGCCGCGACGTCTGGCTGTCCCGCAAGGGCGCCATCCAGGCCGACGAGGGCCGCCCGGGCCTCATCCCCGGGTCCATGGGCACCGCGAGCTACGTCGTGGAGGGCAAGGGCAACGCCCTCTCGTTCACGAGCAGCCCGCACGGTGCCGGGCGCGTGTACGCCCGCAGGGCCGCCAAGAGGCGCTTCACCCTCGAGGACATGGACAAGGCCATGGTCGGCATCGAGTACAACCGTTCCCCGGCGTTCCTGGACGAGATCCCGGCCGCGTACAAGGACATCGACGTCGTCATGGCCGACGCCGCCGATCTGGTGGAGATCAGGCACACGCTCCACCAGATCGTCAACGTCAAGGGCGACTGACCGGGCGGGCGACTCAGACGAAGGCGCCGAGTCCGGTGACCGCCCGGCCGACGATCAGCGAGTTGATCTCGCGGGTGCCCTCGTAGGAGTAGAGCGCCTCGGCGTCGTTGAACACCTTGGCGATCTCGTAGTCGAGGACGATGCCGTTACCGCCGAAGATCTCCCGTGCCCGGGCGACGCTCTCCCGCAGCCGGGTCGTGCAGAACAGCTTGGCCAGCGCGGCCTGCTCGTCCCGGAAGACGCCCTGGTCCTGCAGCTGCGCGACGCGGACGGCCATGCCCAGCGACGACGTCACGTTCCCGACGATCGTGGCCAGATGCTCCTGGACCAGCTGGAACTTCGCGATCGGCCGCCCGAACTGCTCGCGGGTCACGGCGTAGTCGCGGGCCAGCTCGAAGGTGCCCATCATCGCGCCGACGGCGCTCCAGGCCACGCCCCCGCGCGTCGCGCGCAGGACGCGTCCGGTGTCCCGGAACGAGTTCGCCTTGGCCAGCTTGTTCTCGCCCGGGACCCGGCAGTCGACCAGCTCGATGTCGGCGTTCTGCACCGTGCGCAGCGCCGTCTTGCGCTCGATCTTGCGCGCGGTGAACCCGGGCGTGCCCTTCTCGACGACGAAGCCCTTGACGTGGCCGTCGGCCTCGTCGCGCGCCCAGATGATGTTGAGGTCGGCGAAGGTGGCGTTGCCGATCCAGCGCTTGGCGCCGTTGAGGACCCAGGCGTCGCCGTCGCGGCGCACGGTGGTGTGCAGGCCGCCGGCGACGTCGGAGCCGCCGTTCGGCTCGGTCAGCCCGAACGAGCCGATGGCCTCCATCGTGCGCATCCTCGGCAGCCAGCGGTCGCGTTGCTCCTCGGAGCCGCACTGGTCGATGGTGCCCATCGCCAGCCCGGTGTGGACGCCGAAGAACGTCGCGATCGAGGCGTCGACGCGCGCGAACTCGGCGGCGACGAACGAGCCGAACAGCTTGCCGGCCGCCTTGCGGTCCGGGAAGTCGACGGCGAGCCCGGCGATGTCCAGTTCGGCGATCTCGGGGACGAGGTGGTGCGGGAACTCCGCCTTCTCCCACTGGTCCAGCGCGATAGGGCGGACCCGCTCCTCCAGGAACCGGCGGACGCGCGCGAGCACGGACCGCTCGTCGGGGGACAGGAGGTGTGCGTAGCCGTAGAAGTCGCCGGGCAGGTCGCCCAGCTCGTCCGCGGCGGGCTGCTCGGTCATGGTCGTGCTCCTTCTGAGGCGAGTGCGGACAGGACGGCGATCTCCCGGCGGTCCCGGTCCTCGGCGCGTTCGGGATACCCGCGGTCGTCGTAGGCGTGCTCGGTCGCGTCGCTGATCGCCTCGACGGTCTCGGGATCCAGGTCCGGCCGGCCGAGGTCGGCCCAGCACCGGGCCATGCCAGGGCTCCGCGGGCGCGGCGGCCCCGATCCGACCGAACAGCTCACGCTTGAGGTCGAGGTCCTCCGGGCCGTTCTCCTGCACCAGGTCCGCACCGGCCACGGCCTACTCGAGGCCTGGCTCGACGGAGATGCGCACCAGCGGCTCGTCGACCTCGAGGGGTTCGGGGACGACGGCGCGGGCGGCATCCGGGTGGGTGCGGTAGACGAGTCGAGGTACTCACGGTCGGTGAACCGGCGACCCGCGGGCCGGGCCTGCGCGGTGAGCGGTGGGGTGGGGGCGGAGACGACGTCGGCGGCTCTCACGACGTCGACGGCACGGTCCGGGTGATCTCGGCGATCTGCTCCGGCGTGCGCCCGAGCTCGGCGAGAACCTCGGCCGTGTGCTGGCCGAGCGTCGGGCAGTCGTTGCGCACGGTCGGCGGGGTGGCCGAGAGGCGCAACGGCGAGTTGACCCGGCGGTAGGTGCCCTCGGTGGGGTGTTCGACGGTCTCCAGCAGCCCGCTCTCGGTGAAGTAGGGGTCGTGCTCGGCGTCCTCGAGCTCCAGCACCGGGGCGAAGGGGATGGAGTTCGCGGAACAGATCTCCGCCCACTCCCGCGTCGTCCGCTCGACGGCGAGATTCTCGATCTCCGCGTACAGCTCGCCGTAGTGCCGGGCCCGGCTGGTGGCGTCCGCGAAACGCGGATCGTCCGCGAGGTCGGGCCGCCCGGCCGCGGTGAAGAAGGCCCGGATGTCGCGCTCGGTGTAGGGCAGGATGCAGGCCCAGCCGTCCTTGGTGGAGACGGCGCGGTGCCCCGGGGTCATCGACCGGTTGAAGCCGATCGGCCCCTCGGGCGGCTCGAAGGTGTGTCCTGCCAGGTGCTCGACCAGGTTGAAGGCGAGCATCGTGTCCGTCATCGGCACCTCGACCTGCTGTCCGACGCCGGTGGCGCGCTGGTGCACGAGCGCGGCGAGGACCGCGTAGGCGATCGTCAGCGCGCAGACCTTGTCGGCCAGGATCGTGGGCGCGTAGGTCGGGGTCCCGGTCGCGCGGCGCATCAGGTCGGCCATTCCGGACGACGCCTGCACGATCTCGTCGTAGGCCGCCAGGTCGGCGCGGTCCGAGTCGCTGCGGAAGCCCTGCGCGTTGCAGTACACGAGCTTCGGGTTCAGCTCGGCGAGGGACTCGTAGTCCAGCCCGAGTCGGTGCAGGGCGCCGGGGCGCATGTTCGTGACCAGCACGTCGGCGTCGCGAACGAGGTCGAGCGCGGCCGCCCGGCCGGCGTCGGACTTGAGGTCGAGGGCGACGCTGCGCTTGTTGCGGTTCACGTTGAGGGCGAGCGCCCCCATCCCGGGGTGGCGCTGGGGCCGGGTCAGCCGGGTGCTGTCCCCGGTGGGGGGTTCGATCTTGATTACGTCGGCGCCCAGGTCGCCGAGGATCTGGGTGGCGTAGGGCCCCATGACGACGGACGCGAGATCGATCACGCGCACGCCGTCGAGCGCTCCCGTCGTCGTGGCGGCCGGCTTCTCTGCCGCGTTCGAGACGTCGTTCACGGGTTCCTCCTCGTGCTTCTCGGAGACACTCGCAACGTTAGCGATGCTTACTGTTCTACGCTATGTGAGAGTGTGCTACCTAAATAGGGAGTTCTGGTGCCCGATCAGCCCAGCGCGCGGCGGCCGCGCCACCGCACGGTCGACCGCGTCGCCGAGATCCTGGAAGCCGTCGCGAGCAGCCGTGACGGCCTCACGCTGACCCAGCTCGCCGTCCGCCTCGGTGCGCCGGTTTCCTCGATACAGAAGCTGGTAAACGGTCTGGCCGCGGTCGGTTACCTCGACGAGGAGGAGCGCCGCTTCGTCCTCGGGCCCGCGCCGCACGTGCTCTCGATGCGCGCCGGCCGGCTGCCGGTCCGGACGGTCGGGCACGACGACCTCGCCGAGCTCGCCGCCACGACCGGCACCCCGGTACTGCTCGCGGTGCGCGTCGGCGACCACGCCGTGTACGTCGACCGGGCGGGCACCGACGAGGCGTTCGAGTTCGCCCTGTCCCGGACGCTGCGCTCCCCGCTGCCGCGCACCGCCGCAGGCCTGGTGCTCCTCGCGGAGCTCTCCGAACGCGACCGGCGCACCGTCGTCGACGCGACGATGGCCGACGAACCGTCCGAGGCCGCCGTGGAGGTGCTGACCTCGACGAAGGAGATCAGGGACCGCGGCTACGCCGTCATGGACTCGTGGCACGTGCTGCGCGGTACCGGCGGGGTGGCCGTGCCCGTCCGCGAGGACGGGCGGGTGGTGGCGTCGCTCGCCGCCGCGGGTCCGGCCGCGGAGATCGTCGCGGAAGGTCCGCGCCTCGCCGAGACCCTGGCCGGGCACGCCGCCACCTGGGCCCTGCGCAGGTGACCGCCGGGGTTCTCGAGGCTGCTCGACGGCGGCCGTGAGCGCCGTGGCGGAGAAGCCGGGGCACTCTCCGCGGTCGACCCGCCCGGAGGCGGAGCCGGCGGTACGGTCGCATGCCGCGTCGCTGGACAGTGCTCGGCCGCCACGTCCGGGTGGTGGGCCCGTGCCCGATCAGATCCAGACCACGCGTGTCGACATGGCGCTACCCAGCCGTGCCGAGTTGCCGACGCGGGTCCGTGAGCTGCTCCCGGCGTGGCGGGAACCGGGCACACTCTGCCCGATCTGGAGCTTCGACGGGTACTTCATCGCGGCGAACACCTCCTACATCCAGGCGTTCGGGTGGACCGAGGCCGAGCTGACGGGCGCCCGGTACTGGGACTTCGTCCACCCCGCCGACCAGGACGACGCGGTCGAGACCGGGGACCGGCTCATCACTGCCGGCGGCGGGTGCACGGGCCGCTCACTGCCGGCGGCGGGTGCACGGGCCGCGAGGCGCGGCGGCTGTGCCGCGACGGCCGCTACCGCTGTGTCCGCTACGACCTCGCCGGAGACCGCGACGCCGAGCTGCTCTACGCCGTCGGGGTGGACGTCGGCGACCGGAGACCGCCCCTCGGGGAGGCCCGCGTTCCGGTCGGCACCTGGGTCGCGACGTCCGGGCCTGCATGCTCACCTGGTCCGACGAGCTCTACGCCATGTACGGCCTGCCGTGGGCACCCCCCTCACGCGCTGGTCCCGTCCCCCGTCCACGAGCAGGACCGGCCGCTCGTCGACGGCGCGTGGCGCGCCTCACTGGTCGACAGCGACGCCCACACGGCGCAGTTCCGCGCCGTGCGGCCCGACGGGAGACCGTGCGCCACCTGGAGAGAGAGCACCGGGCGCGTCATCGCCCGCAGCAGCAACCAGGCGATCACCATTCGCGGCATCACCCTCGACGTCACCGACCGCCTCGGATGACGACCGGGGCGGTCGGCGTCCGGCCGGGCGAGCGAGGTGCGGCGGTGGCAGAGCCCGGCCGCCGGCTCAGCCGGTGTCAGCGGTGTCGGTGTGCTCGGCGCCCACCCGTTTGGACTCCGGCGAGCCACGCTGACGCAGGAACACCGCGATGACGGCGAAGGACCCGACCGCGAGCAGCTCGGACTGCCAGTTCTGCAGCGTGCGGTTCCAGAAGTCGGCCTCCCCCAGGTACCCCGGCCACCCGACCGGGTCCTGACGCCGGCCGAGCTGGTCGGCGTTGTACGCCGCCCATCCGGCGATCGACTGGGCCGCCCAGGCCGCGAGGAAGATCGTGCCCATCACCAGGCCCAGGGAGCGCGAGAACACGGCCGTCCGCCAGCCGCCGGCCTTCGCCCAGGGCGGCGATCCGTCCCTGGTGTGCGCGCCGAGGAGTTGGTCGGCGTCGGACTCCGGCCCGATGTCCTCGGGCTCCTTCGACTCCGGGGACCCGCGCTGGACGAGCCACACCGTCCCGAACGCGTACAGGAAGAACTGCAGGTACTCCGACTGCCAGTTCTCGGCCACGTCCACGGCGAAGCTCGAGGACATGAGGTACTCCCCGAGGGACACCGGTTCGGCGCCGTGGCTCACCTGCTGGTCGTCGTAGTCGGCGTGCCCGGCCAGGCCCTGGCCCACCAGCGCGAGCAGGAACGCCAGCCCGAAGCCGAGACCCAGGCCGTTGTCGCGCAGGAACCGCCTCACCGGTGCAGCACTCCCACCATGATCACGTACGCGAGGCCGAGCCCGATCAACGCCAGGTAGGGCATGCACAGCACGCGGGTTCCGTTCACGGTCCCTCCAACCGGCACTGATACGGCGCCTCGCCCTGCGGACGGCACCCGGCGGCGGCGATCAGCCAGCCCCGGCTCGTCCGGGTGAGGAACAGGGTGTCGCCCCCGTGCGTACCTGGGCCTCACCGCCCCACACGGCCGTGTCGACGACCCCGCCGCCGAGGAGCGAGGTCTGCCCGAGAGCGACGGCGCAGGGTCGGGAGATCTGGTACTCCAGCGCGTCCCGCGTGGCCGGCGCCAGCAGCCGGCACGCCGACCCGGGGTCGCCGCCGGCGAGCGCGGCCTCGAAGTCCGACACCACCAGTGCGACCGCCGGGCGCTCGCCGTCCGCGCAGCCGGCCAGCACCAGGGCCGCCACCGCCACCGCAGGTACACACCACCGCATCCACCTGGCCAAAGGCCCTCCTCGGCGCTTCCGCGGATCACCCTGCTGCGGTGATCACGATGCGGCATCCACTGGCGATCACACGTCCCGCAGGTGGCCCGGACCGTCCGAATGGTCGAGACGGCCACCCGCACCTAGCCTTCGTGGATGCGGCACCACGATCTCGTCGTCATCGGCACCGGCTCCGGGAACGCCGTCGTCGACGACTCGTTCGCCGATCTCGACGTGGCCGTCGTCGAGGAGGAACACCGCTTCGGGGGCACTTGCCTCAACGTCGGCTGCATCCCCAGCAAGATGCTCGCCCACACCGCCGGCACGGTCGACGAGATCCGCCGGGCCGCCACCTACGGCGTCGACGCCGAGCTGCGCGGCGTCCGCTGGCGGGACGTCCAGGACCGGATCTACGGCCGCCTCGACCCGATCGGCCGGGACGGCCGCGAGGCCCGCCTCGACACCCCGTGGATCACCGTCCACACCGGGCACGCACGCTTCACCGGCCCCCGCACGCTGGACGTCGGCGGAACGGCCGTCACCGCCGACCAGATCGTCGTCGCCGCCGGGTCCCGCCCCGTGGTCCCGCCGCCGGTCACCGAGTCCGGGCTGCCCTTCGAGACCTCGGACACGGTGATGCGCATCGACGCGCCACCACACCGGCTCGCCGTCCTCGGTGGCGGGTACATCGCGGCCGAGCTGGCCCACGTGTTCGCCGCCATGGGCACCGAGATCGTCCTCGTCGAGAGCGCGGACGTCCTGCTCGGCCCGCAGGACCACGCCGTCGGCGAGCAGTACACGAAGCTCGCGGCGAAACGCCACGAGCTGCACCTGGGACACGAGCTCACCCGGCTCGAAGGCGAGCCCGGGCGGCTGCGCCTGGTGCTGGACGACGACACCACGATCGAGGCCGACACCCTGCTGGTCGCCGTCGGCCGCACACCCAACAGCGACCGCCTCGATCTCGACGCCGCCGGCGTCGAGACCCACGACGACGGCCGCATCCGCGTCGACGAGCACCAGCGCACCAGCGCCGACGGCGTCTGGGCCCTCGGCGACGTCAGCACCCCGATCCAGCTCAAGCACGTCGCCAACCGCGAGGCCGACGTCGTCCGGCACAACCTGCGCCACCCCGACGACCTCGCCTCGACCGGCCACGACGTCGTCCCCGCCGCGGTCTTCACCGACCCTCCGATCGCCTCCGTCGGGGCCACGGAGCAGAGCCTGCGGGAGAACGGCACGCCCTACGTCGCCGGTGTCGCCCGCTACTCGGAGACCGCCTACGGATGGGCGCTCGAGGACCACACCGGCTTCTGCAAGATCCTCGCCGAGCCCGCCGGCGGGCGGCTCCTGGGCGCCCACATCCTCGGCCCCGAGGCACCCACCCTCATCCAGCCCCTCGTCCTGGCCATGACCCTCGACATCCCCGCCGCCACGCTGGCCGGCAGGCCGTACTGGATCCACCCCGCACTCACCGAGGTCGTGAGGCAGGCGCTGGCCGCCCTGGAGCGGTGACGATCAGGTCGCCGCGTCGACCAGCTCCTTGAACTCCCGGCCCAGCTGGGCCAGCACGTCGTCGAACTCGCCGGGGGTGACGGCGTCGTGGATCGTGGCGAGCACCGCCATCACCCCGGCTCCGGCGTCGGCCTCGTCGGTCCCGCTGCGCTCGGCGACTCGGCGGGCGAACTCGTCGACGTCGAAGCGTTCCGCCGGCTCCTGCTCCTTGGTGAGGTCGGGCTGCAGCTCCTTCGGCATCTGCGAGCGGAGGTCCTTGGCCTCCCCGCCGGTCAGCCGCTGGGCGAGCACCTGGAGGGTGGCGCGGGTCAGTTTCTCGGCCTCGTCACGCGGCACGCCCGCGCGCTCGGCGACGGTGGCGATGAACTGGTCGTACTTCACGGGTCCTCCTCGAGGTCCGGTCGCGAACCCCTCCACGGTCACCGCGCCCGGGCGCCCGGGAACCGGCCCGGGGCTGCCAACCCGACCGGGCCGGTTCGGCACCCTGGGCCGACCCGATGGCCCGCCGGGGACGTTTGGCCCGCTCGCCACCGGCCACCCCGTTGCCCGCGGCGGTGTGCCGCGGGGGGGACGGTGGACGATGACGGCCACGACGGGCGGTCGGGACGACACGGGGGAACGCGCCGCCGAGCGCGATCACGGGCCGGACCGGAGCACGGCACCCGGGCACCACCCGCGGGTCGCGCTACCGCACACCGAGGCGGAGGGCCCGATCGCCGAGGCGGAGCGGGCGGCTGCGCACGCCGCCGACGACGATCACCCCCTCGGGGAGCCCGGGCGGCCGCTGGACCGGCGCTCTCCGTTCATGATCGGGCTGATCGGGTCGGCGGGGGTGGCGGTCACGGCCGGGCTCGTGCTGATCCTGGTCAACTCGTGGTCGGCGCTCCTGCTGATCGGCGTCGCTCTGTTCCTCGCGATCGGCCTGGAGCCGGCGGTGTCGGGGCTCGTCCGCCGCGGGGTGCGGCGCCCGCTCGCGGTGACCGGGGTGTCGATCCTGCTCGTCGTCGTGGTGGCAGCGTTCCTCGCCGCCGCGATCGTCCCGCTCGCGGCGCAGGCGGCGGCGTTGTTCGACCGTGCCCCGGCAATCCTGCAGGACCTGCAGAACCGCAACTCGGTGCTGGGTGGCCTCGGCGCCCGGCTGCAGATCCAGCAGCGGATCGAGCAGCTGGTCAGCGGCAACGGCTCGACGCTGGTCAACGGCGTCCTCGGGGCCGGCGTCGCCGTGTTCGGCGTCCTGGCCGACTCCGTCGTCGTCCTGGTGCTGACCGTCTACTTCCTGGCGTCGCTGCCCGCGACCCGCGTCCTGGTGTACCGCCTCGTGCCGCACTCCCGACGGCCGCGCGTGATCCTCATCGGCGACGAGGTCCTCGCCAAGGTGGGCGCGTACGTGCTGGGCAACGTGCTGATCTCGGCCATCATCGGCGTCGTGACCTTCATCTGGCTCGAGATCTTCCAGGTGCCGTACCCGCTGGCGCTGTCGGTGCTCGTGGCCCTGCTCGACCTCGTGCCCGTCGTCGGGTCGACGATCGCCGGGATCATCGTCGCGCTCGTCGCGTTGAGCGTGTCGTGGCCGGTCGCGCTCGCCACGGTCGCGTTCTACATCGTCTACCGCTTCCTCGAGGACTACCTGCTCGTCCCGAAGATCATGGGCCGTGCGGTGGACGTGCCGGACACCGTGACCGTGGTCTCGGTCCTCATCGGCGGGGTGTTGCTCGGGGTCGTCGGGGCGCTGGTCGCCATCCCCGTCGCGGCCGCGGTGACGATGGTCCTGCGCGAGGCCGTGTTCCCGCGGCTCGACCGGGCCTGACCGGCTTCGGGGCGGCTACGAGATGGCCGCCCAGCCCTGCTGTACCCCCGTGTTCCCGGCGTCGACCCGGTACTGCACCTCCGGGCGCAGGTAGCCGTCGTCGTCGAGCCAGTCCCGCCAGCTGCGCTTCGGCTTCCAGCCCAGCAGCCGAACCGCCTTCGCGGTCGAGATGCCCGACGCGTCCTCGCGCGAAACCGGGCGCAGCTCGACCTCGTCGCCGAAGTGCCGGCGGACCAGGTCGTGCAGGGGCAGCCCGTTGGCGTTGTCCGCGGCCGCGGCGTAGAGCACCTCGTGCCCCGGGATGTCCGTCGTGGCGGCGAGGACCAGCAGGTCGGCGACGTCGTAGACCGTGACGTAGGACCAGAACGAGGCGCTCCTGTCCGCGCCCGCGGCCCGCACGATCGGCCCCACGTTGCGCTCGATGTTGCCCTCCCACTGCACCCACGTGGGTCGCACCGACACCCCGTTCATGTCCGAGCGCGCCACCGCGGCGTCCATCAACGCCTCCCCCACGCTCTTCGACAGCGCGTAGCTGTCCTGGGGGGCGACCCGGTGGCCCTCGTCGATCGGCGCGTAGTCGGCGTGGAAGTAGCGGGTCGGGTAGGAGAACCCGGGGACGGTCTCGCTGGACAGGTGCACGAACCGGGAGACGCCGGAGCGCTCGGCCGCCTCGAGGGTGTTGTAGGTGGCCATCACGTTGTTCTGGAAGATGACGTGCGGCGGGTTCTTCACCGGGCTGGGGATGGCCGCGGCGTGGATCACCGCATCGTGCCCGGGGACCACGGCCGCCGCGTGCCCGGCGTCGGACAGGTCGGCCTGGATGTAGCGCACCTCGCGGGCCCGTTCGTAGACGGGGGCGGCGGCGTCGACGGCCGTGACCTCGTGTCCCGAGCGGAGAAGATGATGCACCGCCGCGGCGCCGACCTTGCCTCGGGCGCCGGTCACGAGGATTCGCATCGTGAAGGGCTACCCCCCGTCGACGGACGTAACCCTCCGCACACGAGGTGGTCGTGTCCGTGAGGCGGTGCCTACCCTTCGGGGGCCCTGCGTACCGGTTGTCCGGGTGCTCCCCTGCTCCCGCCGGACCCGGTTCGCGCGGACGTCGAGGAGAGCATCGTGAATGTGAAGTACCCCCTGGTCCCCCTGCCTTGCCGGCACTGCCGGGCGAGCCGCCGGCTCGGGACCGTCCACCACCAGCCCGGCTGCCCCATGGACACGGCGAACCTGGCCTTCTTCGGCCACCCGGACCTGATGGAGCTCGACCTGCACCTGGCCGCGTACTACCCCGAGCCGTAGCGGTCGTCCTCAGCCACCGACGTAGGACATCTCGATCCCGGGCATGCCCAGCCACACCGGCACCGCGGCGCCGGTCCCCCGCAGCTCGGATCCTCGCGGGCGGTCCGGCGAGCGGCGACCGCGTCCCGCAGCTCGGTGCCCGTCGCACCGCCGCACAGCATCGCCCGCAGGTCGAGGCCGCTGCTCGAGAACAGGCAGGTGTGCAGCTGTCCGTCGGCCGAGAGCCGCGCCCGGCTGCAGTCGCCGCAGAACGGCAGGCTCACCGAGGTGATCACACCGATCTCCCCGGCCCCGTCCCGGTAGCGGTAGTGGGTGGCGACCTCGCCCGAGGTCGCGGCGGGCAGCGGTTCCAGGGCGTGGTGGGCGCCGATCGCCGCGAAGATCTCGTCGGCGGGCGCCACCTCGGCGGAGTGCCACCCGTTCGTCGAGCCGACGTCCATGTACTCGATGAACCGGACGATCACGTCCGTGCCGCGGAACCGCTCGGCGAGGGGCACGACGCAGTCCTCGTTCCGCCGCGCACGGCGGCGCCGATCCCCGCCGGACCCTGCGCGCGGCGATGCGGACCGGCGGCGAGGTGCGCACCCTGCTCTACTGCGACCGCGACCGGCGGCCCCGCAAGGTGGTGCTGCTGATCGACGTGTCGGGCTCCATGCAGTCCTACGCCGACGCGCTGTTGCGGTTCGCGCACGTGGTCGCGCGCCGTGCCCCGGGCTCCACCGAGGTGTTCACCCTCGGTACCCGGCTGACGCGGGTAAGCCGGGAGCTGCGGATGCGCGACCCGGAGCACGCGCTGCGCGCGGCCGGCCTGGCGATCCCCGACCGGGCCGGCGGCACCCGGCTCGGCGAGGTGCTGCAGACCTTCGTCGACGACTGGGGCCGGCGCGGCACCGCCCGGCGCGCCGCCGTCGTCATGTTCTCCGACGGCTGGGAGCGCGGCGACGCGTCGCTGCTCGGCACGCAGGTCGCGCGGCTCTCCCGACTCGCGCACCGGGTCGTCTGGGTCAACCCGCACGCCGGCAGGGCCGGCTACTCGCCCGTGCAGGGCGGGATCGTCGCCGCCCTGCCCCACCTGGACGCGCTGCTCGCCGGGCACAGCCTGGCGACGCTGGAGGAACTGATGGAGCTGATCCGCGATGCGTGACGTCCTGGACCCGCTGACCGAGCTGTGGTCCGCCGGCGGGCCGGTGGCGCTGGCGACCGTCGTCGGGACCTACAGCTCCGCGCCCCGGCAGGCCGGCGCGAGCATGCTGGTGGCCGCCGACGGCCGCGTGGTCGGCAGCGTGTCCGGCGGCTGCGTCGAGGGGGCGGTCTACGAGCTCGGCCGTCAGGTGCTGGTGGGCGGCGAGCCCGTGCTGCAGCGCTACGGCGTCTCCGACGACGACGCCTTCACCGTCGGCCTGACCTGCGGCGGCATCATCGACATCTTCGTCGAGCGGATCGACACCGGCTCGTTCCCCCGGCTCGCCGACCTGGCCCGGGCGATCTCCGCCGGCGAGCCGCTGGCCGTCGCCACCGTCGTCGCCGGGCCCCCCGACCGGGTGGGCAGGCGGATCGTGCTCCGCGCGGGGCGCACGGAGGGCAGCACCGGATCGGCCCGGCTGGACGACGTGATCGCGAACGACGCCGGCGGGCTGCTCGACGCCGGCCGGAAGGGGCTGCTGCACTACGGCCGCGACGGCCGCCGCGGCGAGGGCCTCGACGTGTTCGTCGAGTCGTTCGCCCCGCCACCGCGCCTGATCGTCTTCGGCGCGATCGACTTCGCGGCGGCGATGGCCCGGGTAGGGGCGTTCCTCGGCTACCGGGTGACGGTGTGCGACGCCCGCCCCGTCTTCGCGACCGCGAGCCGTTTTCCCGATGCGGACGAGGTCGTCGTGGAATGGCCGCACCGCTACCTCGCCGCCGAGGCCGTCGCGGGCAGGATCGACGCCCGGACCGCGCTGTGCGTGCTCACCCACGACCCGAAGTTCGACGTCCCGCTCCTCGAGGTGGCCCTGCGCCTGCCCGAGGTCGGCTACGTCGGGGCGATGGGCTCGCGGCGCACCCACCACGACCGGATCGACCGGCTGCGCGAGATCGGGGTCAGCGAGCACGAGATCTCCAGGATGTGCTCGCCGATCGGGCTCGACCTCGGCGCCCGCACCCCGGAGCAGGCGGCCGTGTCGATCGCCGCGGAGATCGTGCTGCGGCACTTCGGCGGCACCGGCCTGCCCCTCGGCGCGCGGGAGGGCGCGATCCACGAACCGGACGGGGACGGCCTGCGCACGAGCGCCTGAACCGAGCGTCCCCGTCGGGGATTACGGGGTCACTGCTCGTAGGTCTCCCCGGGGGCGTCGATGGTCCGGACCCGCGACGCCGTCAGGCGCGCGACCCGGGCGCCCGGCTCCGACGCCAGGTAGGTCCCCGTCACGTCGACCCAGGTGTTCGCCGGGTAGTCCTTCGGCGCGCCCACGACCTCGACGAGGTAGGCGCGGGCGTCCGCGGCGCAGCAGCTGATCCGCAGCCGGCTGAGGTACCAGCCGCCGTCAGGCCGCGGGGTCACGAAGCCGGTCAGTTCCACGCTGCGCCCGGCCAGGGTGCGACCGTCGTCCCAGGCGGCGCGCTCCGCGTAGTCGTACACGGACGGGCGCGCCGGGTCGGGGCCGCCGAGCGGCTCGAAGCGCGCCGACGACGGCGGCTTCGGCACGTCCGCGCCCGCCCGGCCCGCCGCGAAGGCACCGAGCGCCGGCGGCGGGACGAGGAACACCAGCAGGATCGGGAGCAGCAACAACCAGGCGATCCCGGGGACGCGGGAGTGGTCGTGGCCCTCGGCGCGGCGATGGGCTTCGAGGACCTCCGGCGCGAGGGCGAGCGGGCCGCGGGTGTGCAGGCGGCTCCGTGCCGGTTCGGCCGCCTCGGTGCGCGGTTGCCGCATCTCGCGCACGGTGCCGGCGATCCCGAGCACGACCAGGCCGGCGCCGACCGCGAGCAGCCACCAGCGGTGGCCCGGCTTGACGAAGTTGAGGAACTCCCCGGTCAGGGTCAGCCGTACCACCACCGCCCCCAGCACGAACAGCAGGACCGGCCCCACTGCCGCCCGGCCGGTCACAGCAGGACCGTCCCGACGACCAGGCTGAGGACGACGGCCACCACGAACGTCAGCGGCGCGAACCGCCTGCTGAACGCCTGGCCGAACGTCCCCGTCTGCATCGCGACGAGCTTCAGGTCCACCACCGGCCCGACGACCATGAACGCCAGCTCGGCGGTCGGCGAGAAGCCGGTCAGGCTGGCTGCCACGAACGCGTCCGCCTCGGAACAGACGGCGAGCAACACCGCGAGCACGGCCAGGACCAGGACCGACACGATCGGGACGCCGGCGACGGTCAGCGACCAGGCCGGGTCGACGGCGACGTTCAGCGTCGCCGCGAACAGCGCCCCCACGACCAGGAAGCCGCCGGACTGCAGCAGGTCGTGCTGCACCGTCAGGCGGAAGGTCTCCCAGGGCCCGCCGTCCTCCGCATGGATCGCCCGGGGCGGGCGCAGCGGCACGTCACGGCCGAACCGCGCCCACACCCAGCCCACGATCAACGCGGTGCCCAGGCCGCCCAGGCACCGGGCCACGACCATCATCGGCTCCTGGGGGAACGCGACGGCGGTGGCGACCAGCACCACCGGGTTGATCGCCGGGGAGGAGAGCATGAACGCCAGCGCCGCCGACGGGGCGACGCCGCGGGTCATCATCCGTCCCGCGAACGGCACGGACGCGCACTCGCACCCCGGCAGCGCGGCCCCGGCGACACCCGCGACGGGCACGGCCAGGCCCGCGCGCCGGGGCAGGACCCGTTGCAGGACGCGGTCCGGGACGAAGGCCGCGATCAGGCCCGAGAGCAGGACACCGAGCCCGAGGAACGGCAACGCCTGCAGCACGATCGCGACGAACACCGTCGACCAGGCCTGCAGGGCGGGCCGGTCGCCCGCCAGCACGACGAAGATCTCCTGCCCGACCATCGCGGCCACGCAGACGCCGACGAGGACGAGGACGCCGACCGGCGGTGTGGGTGGGTTGCGCAGCCGCTCGCGCCGCTCACGACGTTGCTCGGCGAGCCGATCCTGGGTGGTCACCGGACTCCTTCTCTCGGCGGTGGTCCGGTACGAGGGACCCTCGGTCCATCGACGCGGAAGCCCGCACGTTACGGCGGCCCCGACGAGCCGGACGAAGGCGCCGTGTCACCTCGAGCCCGGTGGTCTCGGCCGCCGCTGCCCGGGGGCACACGCAGGGCCGGCAGCACCTCGGCACCGAGGCGCCGGATGTTCTCGAGCGTCCGGCCGGGGTCCCCGTGCCCCTCCACCATCAGGATCGCGTGCTCCACACCCGCCGCCGCGGCGGTGCGGACGAGCCGCCGCCGGCACGTCTCGGGTGAACCGACCGGGTGCAGCCGGCACAGCAGTGCCGCGTACTCGTCGGGATCCCGCGTCGGGTGGGCCGCCCCGTCGGCGCGGCGGTACCCGGCCAGTCCGGGTCCCAGCCACAGCGGGAGCCGGGCGCGCATGGCCGCCTCCGCCTCCCCGTCGGTGTCGGCCACGTACGCGAGGTGGGTGCTGACGTGTCCGCCGACGGCCGTCCCCGCGAGCCGCCGGTGGTCGGCCACCATGCGGGCCTTCTCCCCGTCGTCGGCGTGCATGCCCAGCAGCACCGGCAACCGCCGGCGCGCCGCCGTCTCGACGGACTCCGCGGACGTGGCGGCGACGAGCACGGCAGGCGGCTTCCCGCCCCGGGGACCGGGCACGACCTGCACCTCGGGGAACCGGTAACCGGGGCCGCTCCCCCGGACCGGGCGGCCGGCGAACGCGGCCAGCACGTGGTCGAGTGCCTCGGGGAAGCCGGCGCGCGGGTCGGCCGCACCGTCGTCGGCGCCGCCGAACACCCGCAGGTCGATCCACGGGCCGCCGCGGCCGACGCCCAGGACCAGCCGGCCGCCCGAGAGCTGGTCGAGCAGCAGCGCCTGCTCGGCGACGGCGACGGGATGCTGGGTCGGCAGGACACAGATCGCCGTGCCGACCGAGACGCGCGTCGTCGCCGCCAGCAGGTACCCGGCGAGGGTGAGCGCGGACGGGCACACCCCGTAGGACATGAAGTGGTGTTCCGCGACCCAGACGTCGTCGAACCCCGCGGCCTCGGCGGCGACGGCGGAGGCGACCGTCCGCTCGAGCACCTGCGTGTGGCTCTGCCCGGGGAACTGCGCCGACAACAGGAGAACCCCGACCCGCACCCGCATCGCCCCCTCGCCGTGTCCGCACAGCACCGCGCCCCGGCACCGAGTTGTCGGGTGCCGGGGCGCGAGGCCACGTGAAGGGTGTCAGAACCAGACTTTTCGGCCTCCCACCGGGCGGCCGACGCTGCCGAGGATCAGCAGCACGATGCCGACGATCAGGAGAAGTCCGCCGAGGTAGTACAGCAGGCTCAGGCCGGTGAGGTACCCCACCACCAGCAGGATCAGACCGAGGATGATCACGAAAGCCTCCGAAATGGTGTCCGGGCTCGTTGCCCGTCCGATGTCGACACGGAGTGCCCGATCGGGCGAGTTTCTACTGCTCCGGCGACAGGGAGTTACCGAGACGTTATGAAGCCGCCGCCGAGACCGCGACGAGCATCCCCCGAGCCCGGTGTTCCACGGCGCCGACGGCGGGTCCGGGAAGGACCCAGCCGGTGCGTCGCTCCAGCTCTGACAGCCGCGCCAGCGCGCGCCGGTACGCCGCGTGCCGTTCACCGTCGTGCGGGGTCGACTCCGCCGCGGTGAGCAGCTTGATCGTCTGGTCGAGCAGCTTCCGTTCACCGGGCGCGAAACAGGCGGCGCCGACGCGGTCCGCCGCGTCGACCGCGGCCGACCAGGCACGCTCCGCCCGCTCGGCCGCCCGGGTGAACTCCGCGGCCGCAGCGGCGCCGGGGTAGCCGTCCGTCCGGAGCGCGCACGCCGACGCGAACTCGTCGACGAATCGTGCCGTCGGCGGGCGGGTCACGTCGGCCAGGGCCGGTCGGGCCAGCACCGCGCGAGGGTCGCACTCGAACGCCGCGAACTCCCCCGCGGTGCGGCCGTAGCGCTGGACGGCCGCCTGCCAGGCGTCGCGCTCCGCCTGCTCCGGGCGGGACCAGGCGCGCCACTTCTCGATCAGCATCCGGTCGTACCCCTGGTGGTGGGCGAGGACGGCGAGCAGCAGCAGTACCACGACCAGCCCGGGGAGCAGCGGCCACCAGTCCGTGTCGGCCCCGCCGTGGTAGTGCCCGTGGTGTCCGTGATACCCGTGGTCCTCGTAATACCCCTGGTCCTCGTGATACCCGTGGTGCCCGTCGTGTCCGTGGTGGTCATCGTCGAAATCAGGCATCGCGTCCCCCACCGGTCCTCCCGCGGAGACGGAACGCTACCCCTGATCGGCCCGACTCCCCAGACCTCGCGCGACGCCGGTTCAGCGGCGCCGGCGGAGCTGGGTCTCGTCGAGATCGAGTTCCTGACTGATGGCGACCATGGTGGGCCGCGAGATCTCCCCCTTCTCGTGCAGCGCGCGCAGCGTGTCCCGTTCGACGTCCACGAGCCGGAGCCGCAGGTCGCTCGCGTCGAGGCGGTCGGGCCGGGGATCGTCGCCGTCGGGGTCGTCGTCCGGCGTCGTGCGCCGGCGGTCCGAGCCCGGGTCGAGCTGGTCGCGCAGGCGGTCGCGGCGCAGTTCGAGAACCTGCCGCAGGGCCTCGGCACCCGGTGGGTCCGGCTCGTCCCGGGCGGCCACGTCGTCGAGCTCGCGCAGCGCCGCGTCCACCGTGGCGCGCCGCGCCCGGGCCCCTTCCGTCTGCTCGCGCTCGTCGGGCCGCAACTTCAGTCGCCGGAGCAGGAAGGGCAGTGGCACCGTCTGCCCGACCAGGGTGACCAGGACGACGACCACCGTCAGGAACAGCAGCAGGTCCCGCCGCGGGAACTGCTGCCCCGTCGCGGTGACCAGCGGGATCGAGAGGGCGACCGCGAGGGACACGGCGCCGCGGGGGCCGCACCAGCCCAACACCAGGCGTTCCCGGAACGTCATGCGCGACGTCAGCTCCTCCCGCACCGGGAGCAGGCCCGCCAGCAACGGGACGAGCAGCACCCAGGCCATCCGGACCCCGATCGCGACCACGACCACGGCCCCGGACGCCACGGCCAGGAGCCCGGGCGGGTAGTCGCCGACCACGGCGACGATCGCGGGGACCTGGATTCCCAGGAGCACGAACAGCAAGGCGACCAGCAGCGTGTTGAGCACCCGCCAGAACGTCTCGGTCTGCAGCCGCGACGTCGGCTCGACCAGGCCACGACCGCGCGTGCCGAGCCACACCGCCGCCGCGACCGTCGCCAGCACGCCGGAGGACTGCACGAGCTGGGCCGGCACGAAGGCCAGGTAGGGGGTGATCAGCGACAGCAGCACCTGGCTGGTGCTGTCCCGGATCCGCCGGCGCAACGCGGCCGTGAGCACCCCGACGAGCAGGCCGAACCCGATCCCGCCGCCGACCTCGACCGCGAGGTGGGTCAGGACGTCACCGGCCGAGGCCGGTGCCCCGACGCTCGCGACGGCCACGGCGAACAGCGTCAGCGCCACGCCGTCGTTGACCAGTCCCTCCGACTCCAGGACCGTGACCAGGCGCCTCGGCGCGCCGAGGCGCTGCAGCACGGAGCCGGCCGCGACGGGATCCGGCGGCGCCACCGCCGCCCCGAACGCGATCGCCGCCGCCCAGCCGACGTCCGGGAACACCGCCAGCAGCGTCGCCGCGACCGCGACCGCGGTGACGAGCACGAGGCCCACCGCCTGCCCGAGCACGGCGACGAGGTTGTGGATCGTCTCCCGGGGATCGCTGAAGAACGCCGCGTAGTAGATCAACGGCGGGAGGAAGAGCAGCAGCACCAGATCCGGCGACAGCCGCACCCCCGCCATGCCCGGGAACAGCCCGGCGACCACCCCGAGCAGCACGTAGGCGGCGGCGTCCGGGATCCCGGTCCGCCCCGTCACGAAGCGTCCGAGCAGCACCGCGCCCGCCAGCACCATCGCCACGACGAACACCTGTATCGGCACGAGCGGGCAGTACCCGGTCCACCCGCGCCACACGCAGCCGGCACGCGGGCGCTCGACCGGCACGCGCCCACTCCGGGGCCGCGTGGTCATGGACCGCACGCCGCACGGGAGCGACCCGGGCCGGCCAGCCGACGGATCACGAGGCCGGTGCGGGGGCTTCCGCACCGGCCCCGGAGAACTGGGCCCCACCGGGGCGTCGGCACAGGCTTACCCCGCCCGGCGGGCCTCTAACGCGTCACCGGTCCCGGGTTCGGGCGGTGAGATCGACCGACCAGCAGCTAGCCCACCCCGACGCCGACGGACGCGCCGAGTACCACCCGGAGGGCCCGTGGGCCCCGCCCAGGCGTCACGTCGGCGGGTTGGAACGACGCGGACGGGGGAATCACTCGCCAATGGACTCCGAACTGACCCTGCAGGTCGACGGCGCCACCCACCACCTCATGATCGACACCCGCACCTCCCTGCTCGATGCGCTGCGCCAGCGGATGGGGATCACCAGCCCCAAGAAGGGCTGCGACCACGGTCAGTGCGGCGCCTGCACCGTGCTCGTCGACGGCCGCCGCGTGCTCGGCTGCCTCGCGCTGGCCGTCGCGTACGACGGCGCCGAGATCACCACCGCGGACGGGCTCGCCCCCGGCGACGCCGGCGGGCACCCCGTCCACCAGGCGTTCCTGGACAACGACGCGTTCCAGTGCGGCTACTGCACCCCCGGGCAGGTGTGCTCGGCCGTCGGCGTCCTCGACGAGATCGGGCGCGGCTGGCCGAGCGCGGTCACCGAGGACGTCGCGGCCGGCCCGCGGCTCGACGACGCGGCCGCGATGGACGCCGAGATCGCGGAGCGGATGAGCGGCAACCTGTGCCGGTGCGGCGCCTACAAGGGCATCCGGGCCGCCGTGAGCCAGGCGGCGCGGGCCGGCGGAGCAGTCCGATGAAGCCTTTTGCCTACCAGGTCCCCGGCGACGCCGTGGCCGCCGTCCGGTCCGTCGCGGACCGGCCGGACGCCTCCTTCCTGGCCGGCGGGACGAACCTCGTCGACCACCTGCGGCTGGGCCTGATCGAGCCCGGCCTGCTGGTCGACGTCACGTCCCTCACCTCGGACGAGATCACCGACCACGAGGGCGGGCTGCGGATCGGCGCCGCCGTGCGCAACTCCGACCTCGCGGCGGACCGACGCGTCCGCGAGCGCTTCCCGGTGCTCGCCGAGTCCCTGCTCGCCGGCGCGTCCGGCCAGCTCCGGAACATGGCGACGACCGGCGGCAACCCGCTGCAGCGCACCCGCTGCGTGTACTTCCAGGACGTCAGCACGCCCTGTAACAAGCGCGAGCCCGGCTCCGGCTGCTCGGCGATCGGCGGATCCACCCGCAACCACGCGATCCTGGGGGCCTCCGAGCACTGCATCGCCACCCAGCCGTCGGACATGGGGGTCGCGCTGGCGGCACTCGACGCCGCGGTGCAGGTCCTCGGACCGGGCGGCGAGCGGACGATCCCGTTCACCGAGCTGCACCGCCTGCCCGGCGAAACCCCGGAGCGGGACACCGTTCTCGAGCACGGCGAGCTGATCACCGCCATCGACGTGCCGGACCTGCCGATCGCCCGCCGCTCGCGCTACCGCAAGGTGCGGGATCGGGCGTCGTACGCGTTCGCGCTGGTCTCGGTGGCCGCGGCACTCGACGTCGCGGACGGCGTGGTGCGGGACGCACGGATCGCGCTGGGCGGCGTCGCCCACGTCCCTTGGCGGGCACGGCGGGCCGAGGAGGCGCTGCGCGGTGCGCCCGTGTCCGAGCAGTCCTACCGCGAAGCGGCCGAGGCGGAGCTCGCCGACGCCCGTCCCCAGGACGGCATCGACGGCGGCAACGGGTTCAAGATCCCGTTGGTGACCGGCACGCTCGTCGCCACGCTGCGCGAGCTCGCCGGTGAGGAGGCCTGAGATGACGCAGACCCTGGAACCCCGGGCCATGGGACAGGACCTCGTCCGCCGGGACGGCCCGGCGAAGGTGCACGGCACCGCGATCTACGCGGACGAGACGCCCGTCGAGAACCCGCTGTACTGCCGGGTCGTGCAGTCGACGATCGCGCGCGGCCGGGTGCGGTCCGTGGACACGACCGAGGCGTCGGCGCTGGACGGGGTGATCACCGTCCTCACCCCGGGCACCGCCGAGCGGCTGGCCTCCACCGACGACGCCGAGCTCGCCGTCCTGCAGTCCGACGACGTCGGGTTCCGCGGCCAGATCGTCGCGGCCGTCGTCGCGGAGACCTTCGAGATCGCGCGCGAGGCCGCGAACCTCGTCCGGGTCGAGTACGACGCGGTGGACCACGACACCCGGCTGTCCGCGGACCGCCACGACCTCTACGCCCCGGAGAAGGTCAACGCCGGCTACCCGACGGACACCGACGTCGGGAACATGGAGGACGCGATGGCGTTGGCGCCGGTCACGCTCGAGCAGACGTACACGACCCCGATGCAGCACAACAACCCCATGGAGCCGCACGCGACGACGGCGCTGTGGGATCCGGCTCGGGGGGACGGGTCCGGCCCGGGCCTGATCCTGTGGGATTCCACCCAGGGCGTGCATCCGATGCGGGCGACCGTACGAGGGGTGCTGGGGCTCGAGGCGGACCAGGTGCGGGTGGTGTGCCCCTTCGTGGGCGGCGGCTTCGGGTCGAAGGGCACGCCGCACGCGAACGTGGTGATGGCCGCGATGGCGGCACGCGCCGTGCCCGGCCGCCCCGTGCGGCTGGTGCTGACCCGCCAGCAGATGTTCTCCCTCGCCGGCTACCGGACCCCGACGATCCAGCGGATGCAGCTGGCCGCGGAGCGCGACGGCACGTTGCGGGGGATCGCGATCGACGTCGTCGAACAGACCTCACGGATCAAGGAGTTCGCCGAGCAGACGGGCGTGCCCACCCGGAAGATGTACGCGGCGGCGAACCGGCGGAGCACCCATCGGCTGGCCGCGCTGGACGTCCCGGTGCCCTCCTGGATGCGGGCGCCGGGCGAGTGCCCGGGCATGTTCGGGCCCGAGGTCGCGATGGACGAGCTCGCGCACGAGCTGGATCTCGATCCCGTGGAGCTCAGGATCCGGAACGAACCGGAGCTCGACCCGGAGACCGGGAAGCCGTTCTCCTCCCGCAACCTGGTCGCCTGCCTGCGCGAGGGGGCCGAGCGGTTCGGGTGGGCCGGGCGTGACCTCACTCCGCGCGCGCGCCTCGAGGACGGCTGGTGGGTCGGCACCGGGGTGGCGGCCTCGGTGTACCCCACGATGCGCCAGGCCCAGTCCACCGCGGCCGTGCGGTTCGACGGCGGCCGCTACATTGCGCGGATCGGGGCGGCGGACCTCGGCACGGGAGCCTGGACCGTCCTGCCCCAGATCGCGGCGGACGCGCTCGGGGTGCCGGTCGAGGACGTCGACGTGCTGATCGGGGACACCGACTTCCCGGTCGCCTCGGTGGCCGGCGGTTCCTCGGGCACGGCGACGTGGGGGTCCGCGCTGGTCGAGGCGGCGCGCGAGTTCCGGGACAAGTTCGGCCGCGGCGCTCAGGACGGCGACGAGGTCGAGGCCGGCGTACGGCCGAACCCCGACGCGGGCAGCTACACGATGTCCGCCTACGGCGCGCAGTTCGCCGAGGTGTGCGTGCACGCCTACACCGGCGAGGTGCGTGTCCCGCGGCTGTACGGCGTGTTCGCCGCGGGTCGGATCCTCAACCCGCGGCTGGCCCGCTCGCAGCTCCTCGGCGGGATGACCATGGGGTTGGGCATGGCGCTGCACGAACAGAGCGTGCTCGACCCGCGCTTCGGCCATGTCGTCAACCACGACCTCGCCGAGTACCACGTGCCGGCGAACGCGGACGTCGCCGACCTGCAGGCCCACTGGATCGACGAGCACGACCCGCACGTCAACGCGATGGGTTCGAAGGGGGTCGGGGAGATCGGCATCGTCGGGACGGCCGCCGCGATCGTGAACGCCGCCTGGCACGCCACCGGGGTGCGGGTACGGGACCTGCCCGTCACGCTGGACCGGTTCCTGACGTAGGGCGCGGAGGCGTCGCTCCCCCCACGGCCTGCGCCGTGATCGCAGCCGTCCGCGCCGTCGCCGGTCAACCAAAGATCGACGATCTGGTGTGTCAATGATTCGTTGACGAATAGTGGTGGCACGAGGGGCTCGATGAGTTCCAGGGGCGACGACGGTCGGAAGGGGGACGGAGCCGGCGCGACGAGGAGCGGTGCGATGGGTGACATCCAGGAGATCGTGGCGGAGATCGCCGACGGGTTGGTCGCCTCGGGCACCGAGCGTGGGCTGCAGGTGACGGCGTACGTCGACCAGCAGCCCGTGGTCGACGTGGTCGCGGGCGTCGCGGATCCCGGCACCGGACGGCCGGTCGAGCCCGGCACCCTCTTCTACAACTGGTCCATCGGCAAGGGTGCCACCGCGACGCTGGTCCACCGGCTGGTCGACGCCGGGTCGCTCGGCTACGACACTCGGATCGCGGACCTGTGGCCGGAGTTCGCGCGGCACGGCAAGCAGTCGATCACCGTGCGGCAGGTGCTGAACCACAGCGCGGGCGTACCGGGACTGCCGGCGGACACCACGCCGGAAGCGGTCTGCTCCTGGGAGCGGATGATCGCCGCGCTCGAGGACGCCGAGCCGTGGTGGGAGCCGGGCACGAAGGTCGGCTACCACGCCTACACCTTCGGCTACCTCGCCGGCGAGATCGCCCGCCGCGCGAGCGGCCACGAGCTGGGCGACCTGCTCGACGACCTGACGACGACGATCGGGCGGCCCGGTGAGATCCGCTTCGGGATGCCGGCCGCGGAGGCGTCGGGGCTCGCCGTGCTTGAGGACGCGCCGTCGGAGACGGACTGGTCGGAGATCCCGGCGGACCTGCCGATGTTCCGCGCCGCCCCGCTGTCCGTCTTCCCGAGCGCGGCGTTCGGCAACGACCTTCGCGTGATCGCCGCCGACATCCCGGCCGGCGCCAAGGTCACCGCCCGCGCCCTCGCCCGGATGTACGCGGGCTGGCTGGGCGAGGTCGACGGCGCCCCGCTGGTGAGCGCGCAGCGCCTGGCGGAGGCGTCCGCGGAGTCGTCGTCCGGGCCCGACCAGGTCTACGGCAACGAGAGCCGCTGGGGCCTCGGGTTCGGGCTCGGCCTCCCGTGGGACGAGGCGGGCTCGGCCCGGGTGTTCGGGATGGCGGGTGCGGGCGGGAGCTGGGCCGGCGCGGACCCGGAACGCGGGGTCGCCGTGGCCGTGACGAAGAACGTGCTGAGCATGGACTTCGAGACGGTGACGACGGTCGTCGGCGCGATCCTCGCGGAGGTCGACCGGAGCTGAGCCGAGGGGCCGGCCCTCCGGATCGTCAGGTGCGACCGGCGGATGCAGGCCGCGAACAGACGAACGGGACGTCGTCGATGGCCCAGGAAGAGCGGCGACGACCTGCGCCGTTTCGGCTACGATCCTCGGCGGCCCGGCTCGCCGCCTCTGCCCGACGTCGGGACGGCGGCGACATCGGCCGGATCGTGTTCGACACCAGCACCGCACCCGGGCTCAGCACCGTCATCACCTGCGGGTCGACGGCACGGATCAGCAGGGGGTCGCCCACCTCGAAGTGCCCGTCCCTCGAACGCCGTGCCGCATCGCACTCCGTACCGGACGAAAGGCGATCTCCGATGACCAGGACACGGGCACAGACACGCCAACGGGCGGGGGCCCTGGGGCAGTTCGGCTTCGTGCTGGGCTTCCTGCCCTGGATCGTGTTCTCCGTCGTCGCCCAGCGGCTCGCCGCGAACGCCGTGGCGTGGAGCGCGGTGATCGCGCTGGCGATGACCGTCGCGGCGCTGCTTCTCGGGTGGCGACGGCACGCACCGAAGATCCTCAACCTCTGCTCGCTGGTCCTGTTCGCGATCATGGCCGTGGCCGGGTTCGTCGGCGGGCCGGGCGTCGACCGGTGGCTCTTCGAGTGGGGCCGCCCGCTCGTCGGCGTCGTCCTGGGCCTGTTCGTCCTGGCGACCGTGCCGGTGCTGCCGTTCACGGCCGAGTACGCCAGGCAGAGCACGCCACGCGAGTACTGGGACTCCCCCACCTTCACGAAGATCAACCGCGTGCTGAGCGCCGCCTGGGGTGCTGCGCTCATCGTCATGGGGCTGGCGTCGCTGGCCGTCACCGCGCTCGACGCGCAGGCCACCGACCCGGGCAGTGACCACCTGCCCGACCTGTTGCTCAACTGGGTCGTGCCGATCGTCGTCGTCTGGGCGGCCGTCCGGTTCACCGCC